>CAMNCG010000067.1 GCA_946534105.1 uncultured Verrucomicrobiota bacterium | reverse complement strand
CCAAAACGGGACCAGCACCTCAAGCTGGCGTGTCTGCCAATTCCACCACCCGAGCGGTTGCGTGAAAACGGGGCGTACTCTATCACGCGCCCCTCCCCGTGTCAACGGGGCGTGAAAACTTTTTTTTCGCGTCGACGTCCCCGACACGGGAGGAGGAGGCTTTTCGCTTTTCAATTGCCGCGGAGTCTGGTAGACTGGGAGGCGTCATGTCAAGCACCAACTTTTCGATCGTTTGCGCGATGCTGGCGGCGGTGTTCTGCGCCGCGGGATGTTCGCGCATGTCGCCGCAGGAGGCGATCGCCGAGGGGCGGGACGCCGTGGAGCGCGGCGACTGGGAAGCGGCGGAAAAACCGCTGCGCGCCGTGACGCGCGCGTTTCCGTCCTCCTGGGAGGCGTTCTACAACCTCGGGTCCGCCCGTCTCCGGGCGGGGCGCGCGGCCGACGCCGTTTCGCCGCTTGCGAAGGCGGCGAAGCTCGCCTCCGGCACGGACGAAACGCGCCCGCTGGAGGCGCTCGCGGAGGCGCAGCGCCTTTCCGGCGATCCCGATGCGGCCTACTTCACGCTGAAGGCCGTCGAGGAGAAGGTCTACCGCAAACCCTGGCTTCTCGCCTCGCTGGCCGCCGTCGAGCTCGACCGCGGAAACCCCGGCGCCGCCAAGGCGTATCTCGCCGACGCGCTCGAGATCGACGAGGGCGAGCCGGTCGCGCTTTTCAACCGTGCGGTTCTCGAAAGCCGGCCGGGTCCGGACTACGACCATCCGGCCGCCGCGCGGGACTTGGCCGCGTTCCTGCTTTCCTCCCGATCCGATCCGTTTCCCGACATGCGCGCCGACGCCGTCCGCCGCATGGCGGCGCTCGACGCCTCCCGCCCCGATTCCGTGACGGAGACGCTCGACGCCCTGCTCCTCGCCGCCCACGACCCGCGCCGCACGCTGCGCGAGCGCGTTGTCAAGGCGGCCGACGCGGTGAAGGCCGACTGGTCGAATCCCGGCGCCCTCGCCTGGTACGTGAATCTCCTGCGCCAGAGCGGCGACGTGGCGCGCGCGGAACTCAACGTGCGGCGCGGCCGTACGCTCTTCCCCCTCGATCCGCGGTTCGGCGCGCCCGCGGCGGAGTCCGAGCCATGACCCCGATCGCGTTGCCGGAACTCTCCGCCGGAGGGTGGATCGACCTCCTGAGCGCCGTCGCCTTTGGCCTTGCCCTTCTCGTCGGCGCCATTCGCGGGCTCACCGGCCAGGCCGCGCGGCTCTTCGCGCTGGTCGCCGGATTTTCCGCCATCGGCGCGATCCACTCGCACGTCCGGGGAATGGCCGTTTTCGCCGAAAGCCCCGTGCTCGCGTTCGCGGCGGCGGTCGTGGGCGGGGCCGCCGCCGCCATGGCCGTGCACGCGTTCGTGGCGCGATTCCTGCGCCTCGTCGTCGGACAGCCGGCCGACGCCATTCTTGGCGCCGCGCTCACGGGCCTTGTCTGCGCGCTCGCGATCGGGTTTGCCTTTTCGGTCGTGCGGCTCGTCCCGTCCGACTCCCTCCGCAAGGCGGCGTTCGAGGATTCCGCCACCGGCCGCCTTGTGCGCCCGCTCGCGGAAAAGATGTCCGGTTTCCGGGCCGAAGCGGAGAACGAGCGGTGAGCGTGGTCTGGTACTGGGCGGAAGGCGGCCGCCGCGAAGGTCCGCTCGACTGGGCCGCCCTGCGCGAGGCCGCCCGCGAGGGAACGTTCACGCCGGAAGCGTGGATCTGGACCCCGGGCTACGGCAAGGCGTGGCGCAAGGCGTCCACCATCGCCGAAAACCTGTTCCCGAAAAAGGAGGAGCCGGCTGCGGCACAAGCCCCGGACGCCGCCGCGCCGGCATTCGGCGGCGACGCCGCGGCCGCCGGCCGCCGGCCCCTCCCCCTCGCGGAACGTTCGCCGTTCACGCCGCGTGTCGGGGAGACCGGAAGCCCTCGCAAGGTTGTCGCGACCCGGTCGCTCCTCATCGCTCTCGCGAACATGCGGGTCGTCCTGTTCCGCCCGTTTTCCTTCGTCCGGTATCTCCTGTTCTCCATCCCGGTCCTGATGGCCTGGGTGGGATTTTCGACCGGTGGCCCCGCCTTTCCGCTCGCCCCCGTGCCGGAAGCGCAGTCGGCGCGGTTGCGGAGCCTCGGTCTCGATGCCGTCGCGGCCCCGTTCGCGGAATTTTTCGAAAAACGTTCCGGCGATCTGGCGGCGCCGTTCGCCATGGCGAATCCGGAATCGTTCGCCCCCGATCTCGCCACGGCCATGCAGCGTTCGTCGTCCGCCCTCGTCGCCTGGTTCGGGCGGCCGGGCGGCCTCGCGCTCTCGATCGCCGGACTTCTCGCCGTTTTCTCGCTCTGCGCGGTTTCTTCGTGGTTTTTCGCGCGGGCATGGGCCCTGCTGTTCGAGCGCGTCTACCGGCGTGACGAGTCGGCAAGTTCCGCCTGGTTGGCGTCGGCGCGCCCGGCGGCCACGCTGTTCCGGGGCCTTTTCGCCCTTCGCGCCGCGTTTCTCGTGGTCGAGGTCATGGTGTTCGCGTGCGCGGTTCACTTCTTCGCCTCGCTTCCGGAAGGAGCCGCGACCGGACGCCACGCGATGACGTGCGTCCTTGCGATCGCCGCGATCGAAATGGCCGGTTCGGTCGCGTCCGGAATCGTGCGCGATTTCGCGGTTCCGCTCGTGTCGCTCCGCGGCATGGCGTTCCGGCCGGCGCTTTCCGCCGCGCTTCGCTCTCTCGGCTGGTGGTTTCTTCGCTATCTCGCGCTTTCGGTGCCCGTCATGACCGCCGCGGAGGCGTTTTCGGCGATTTTCGTGCTCACCTTGTTCGGGATCATCGGCATGGCCGGCGGTTCGGCGCTCTTTTCGCTGGCGTTTTCGCTCGCCGCGGTGCCGTGGTTCCTCATGCACCGGCTCTGGTCTCTCGACATTTGCTTCGATCTCGATCCCTCGCTCCGCACGGAGGTTCCGTCGCTGCCGCCGCTTCCGCGCGGTCCGGACTTCGCGGACGGCGCCTCCGGCCCTGCGGCCGGACCGGACGGCGGACATGAGGGTTGACTCCCCGCCGTTCGCCGGACCGGATTCGCCGCCGCCGTTCGCCACCGCGACAGCCGCGGCGTTTGGCGCCGCCACCTTGACGGCGGCGGCGTTTTCCGCGTCCGGACCGGATGCCGTGAAGGCGGTTCTCGCCCGCGGCGACGCCCGCGCCGCGCTTTCGATCCTGTTTTCTTCCGCCCTGCCTTGCGCGGTCGCGCTTGCCATCGCCTTCGCCGCCGCGTCGAAGCCCGCCGACACGTCCGGCGGCGGCGCGAAGCGCCTTCCGGACCGTCTGCGCGCCCTGCTGCGCATGGCGCCGCGCGGGAGCGGCGCGCGCGGCGCCGAAGCGGCGTTTTTCCTGCTCGGCGCGGCCGTCGTCGCGCCGGCTCTTGCCATGCTGTCGGTGCCGATCGGCCTTGCGCTCGAAGCGATCGGCGTCGTCCCCGAGCCCCAATTCGCCGCGATCGTCCTAAACGGTCCGGAAACCGGTCCCCTCACACGCCTCGCGCTGGCGCTCTCCGTGACCGTCCTTTCGCCCTTCGCCGAGGAAATTCTTTACCGCGCCCTTTTGTGGCAAGGTCTCTGCGCCGCCCTACGGCGCCGCTTCCCGGATGGCGCGGCACGGTCTGGACGACGCTTCCCGGATGGCGGTTTCCGGCCCGGGTGGAGCTTTCCGGAGGGCGCCGCAGCCGTCGCCTGCGCCCTCTTTTTCGCCGCCCTGCATGCCTCCGTCTGGGCCTTTCTCCCGCTCGTCCTCTTCGCCTTGGCGTTGAGCGCCGTCTACCGCCGCTTCACCCTCGGCTCCGCCATTGCCTTCCACGCCGGCTTCAACGCCGGCGGCTGCCTCCTCGCGCTTCTCGTCTAGGCGCGGCCGAAGCGGCGGTCGAGTTCGCGGCTCGAGGTGAAGAGCATCGTGGGACGTCCCGAAGGGGAGACGTACGGAAGGCGACAGGCGGCGAGTTCCAGAAGGAGCGGCGAGAGTTCGCGCTCGTCGAGGCGCTTTCCGGCGCGCACCGCGGCGCGGGCGGCCGCCGCGGCCACGAGCTCTTCGCGCCAATGCGCACGGGCTTTTTCGCGGCCCGCCTCGGCGATGGCAGAGGCGGTGTCCTGCAAGAGGGTTTTCGCCGGCACGTTCTGGAGGCTTTCCGGAAGCGAGCGCACGAGAAAGGTGTCGCCGCCGAAGTCTTCGATGTCGAAGCCCATGTCCGAAAAGACCGGAAGAAACGACCGCACCCGCTCCGCTTCCACCGGGCCCAGGGCCACGGTCTGCGGCAGCAGGAGCGCCTGCGCCGGACTTTCCGCGAAGGCGGCAGACCGGAGCAGCCGCTCGTACACGACGCGCTCGTGGGCCGACGACACGTCCACCACGGCATATCCGCCTTCGGTTTCCACCACCGCGTCCCCGCTCGAAAGCACCCCCACGAGACGGAAGCGGAGCGCGGGACCGCCGGTCCCTTCGCCCGTCGCGCCCGTCGCGCCCGTCCCTTCGCCCGTCGCGCCCGTCGCGCCCGTCCTATCCCGCAATGCCGGACCGGCGGGACCGGCGGCGGGACCGGCGATGCCGGGAAAAGGCGATCGCGGATCGAACGTGTGTTCGTCGATCGGGTCGAGGCGGGTCTGCACCGGGGCGGGCGCGAGCGGAGGCATCGGAGGCGGAGTCGTGCCGGCGAAGGGATCGAAGCCGCGGAGCCGATCCTCGGCTTCGCCGGACCCGCCAGCCCCGCAAGTCCCGCCCGACGCGCCCGGCCACGAAGCGCCGGGAGAAGTGCGCAAGGCGCGCGCCAAGGCGGAGAGCACGGCGTCGCGCACCACGGAGGCGGCGCGGAAACGGACTTCGCGCTTGGTCGGGTGGACGTTCACGTCCACGGCCTCGGGCGGCAGGTCGATGAAGAGGAAGACGACCGGACGGCGACCGGCTTCAAGCCGGGGGTACGCTTCGCGGACGGCGGCCTGCACGACGGGCGCCGTGGCGGGGCGGCCGTTCACGAACACGAACTGCCCGGCGGTGTCGCCCCGCGTGTTGGCGGGAACGCCGGCCCAGCCCGAGACGCGAACGTCGCCCTCCGCCCCGGCAACCGGGACGAACGCGTCGAGATAGCCGGCGCCGAAAAGATCGCGCAAACGGTCCTCTCGCGTCGCGGCGGGGGCGACCCGGAGGGACGCCGCGCCGTCGCAGACGAGACGGAACGCCACTTCCGGCCAAGCGATCGCGTGCACGAGCACCATCGAGCGCACATGCGCCTGCTCCGTGGCAAAGGCGCGGAGAAAGGCGCGGCGGGCCGGGAGGTTGTAGAACAGGTCGCGGACCTCGACGACGGTGCCGGGCGCCATGCCGCACTCGCGCACGTCGCGAAGCGTCCCGCCGTCGATGAGAACCTCCGTGCCGGCGTCGTCGGCCGCGCGGCGGGTCTTCAGAACGAACCGCGACACCGACGCGATGGAGGGAAGCGCCTCGCCGCGGAAGCCCATCGTGGCGATCTTCGAAAGGTCGTCCGCCGAGCGGAGCTTCGACGTGGCCTGACGCTCCGGAGCGAGCATCGCGTCCTCGCGCCCCATCCCGCACCCGTCGTCGGCAACGGAGACGAGCCGGCGCCCGCCGGCCACGACGGACACGTCGATGCGCCCGGCCCCGGCGTCGAGCGCGTTTTCGACGAGCTCCTTGACAACCGACGCCGGGCGCTCCACGACCTCCCCCGCGGCGATCTTGTTCGCCACGTCCTCGGGGAGGATTTTGATGCGAGGCATCAGAAGAGGCGGAACGAGCGGATGAACCAGTTGTGGTAGAGGACCGGATTGCCGTCGGCGTCGAGCGGGAACGTGCCGTCCGGGAGCCGCGCGGGCTCGGGATCGCGGAAGAGCTCCACGAGCGCGTGCGACGACGCAAGCGACGTGCCGTCGGTCGGATCCTCCTGCCGCCCGAACCGGGCGGTGTAGGCGTCGGCCCGCAGGACGAGCAGGAACGACTGCCCGCGCGTCGTGAACGCGTCGGAGACGCCGCGCAGGAAGCCCTCGCGCGTGTTGTCGCAAAGGTTCTGGCGCTGGTCCGCCTCGCCCGAGCGGGGGCTGTCGAGACCATTGAGAAACGCCCGCAGGACCGCGTTCGAGGACGTTCCGCCGGCCGACGCGAAGAACGACACGTCGCGCACCGCGGGCGCGCGGATGGAGGAAACGCCCCCCTTCTTGCTCGCGCGGGCGAGTTCGACGAGATTCGTCACGTGGTTCACCATGGTGGCGGCCTTGTACTCGGTTTTGGTCGGATGCCGGTCCACATTCCGGAGCATGCCCGCGTACGCCGCGGCGATGTCCGCGGCGGCCGCGTCGGTGACGGACTGCGTCACCGGCCTGTTGTTCTTGAGTCCGGGATACGGCGCGCCGTTGATCGCCGTCGCGAGCGGATACGGGTTGAACTCGTCCGCGCGCCGGACGCGAAGGGCCTTGTTGCCCTTGTCGTCGACGTCCTCGTAGTATTCGAGAAGGCGAGGCAGATTGAGGTTCACGCGGCCGTTCTGCACGGCGGAGAAAAGGTGGCTCTGCTTCGGGGCCGACGAGCGGGTGCCGAGCGAGTCCCAGTCCACGATGCCGTCATCCCCGACAACGTCCATCGTTTCGACGAAGGTCGGGTAGCGGTCCTCGTCCATCGTGAAGTAGTCGAACACCGGGTGGAAGTCGGAATCGGGGGCGCCGCCGCCAAACGGATCGTACGGAGGGGAGCGCCACATCTTGAAAAGCGAAAGCGTCTCGTACGGTCCGACGAGGATCGAACCGAGGTCCCCCACGGACGTGATGCCGCCGGTCCGGAAATGGGTGTAAATCTCATTGTTGAGACGCGCCTGCGTCCGACCGCCGTCGCCGTTTCCGAACTTCCCGTCCACGATCCAGTCCCGGTCGCCCAGATCGTTGCGGCTTTTCGAGAGCTGGTGCATGAGGTCGGCGCACGTCGCGTCATCGTACTCGTTGAACCAGTCGTACCACAATCCGTTGTCGAGTTCCTCCCACTCGGCGGCGGAATCCCGGAAGAGCCACTGGCTGACGGACGGCCGGATCGAACCGTTGTCCGTGAAGAGGCCGAGACGGTCGAGAACCGTCTCGCCGCCGTCCGTGTACTCAATGCTGTCCGAGGGATCGAGTTCCTTCTGCAACTCGGCGAAAATCATTTTCGCGGACTGGCCGACGCCGTTCGGAACATATCCGCCCCGGGCGCAGACGTTGTTGATCCAGAACTTGTGATGAGAGGCCCACGTCGGCTCGTTGCTGCCTGTGGCGAGGCTCGTGGTGTCCATGCCGAACTGCGGCGCGAGACACTCGGCCCACCCCTGGGCGAGAGCGCCGCTCGATCCATCGAGATTGGAAACCGTTCCCTTGACCTTGGAATTCTCCTTGTTGTGATAGACGCCTGCGTCGACGCGCACCCACCACGATTTCGGACTCGCGAGCTCCAGGCGGGGAGCGGGAACCTGCTGGACCGTCTTGCCGTCCACCTTGATCTCGGACTTCAGGCGGATCGGCACCCAGACATCCTCGTCGGTGACGGCGGCGCCCGTACCGCCGGCACCGGAAACCGCGCCGCCGGAACGGGACGACTCCTCGATCGTGTATTCGTGGTGCGTGAGCGGAAAATACGTCCGATTCCCGGTCAGGCTCACCTCCTTCACCCCGCAGACGATTTTGAACGGAAAACTTCCCGAAACGTTGACGAGCCGGTTGGCGGAACTGTCCACGCTTTCGTCGATGGTGGCCTTGGCGGACAACTTCTGGTTCTCGAGCCAGAAGCCGTCCCACTTGATTTCCGGATCGTAGGAAGCGTTCTCCTGGTATTCGACCAGCGTGTTCCTCACGTCTCCGGACGCCGCGTTTCCTCCCGAAACGGTGGCGTACGCCATCGGAGTTTGGGCCATGACGTCGAACGTCACCTCGAGTTCCGCGTCCATGCGTCGCGCGCCGGAGGTGTCGTCGCGGTTGTCATCCGCGGCGATGGCGCCGACATGAAGCACGGCATCGTATTCGACCTGCCAGTTGCAGTTGGTGCCGGATCCCCACTTGGGATTGGGATTCCGATTCGCGTTGAACACTTCCTTCCTGCTTCCGGGATCGATCGTCACGTAGGCGTAGAACGTCTTCATGAGCGGCGCGCCGACGGTGCAGGGATAATCGAGCGGATTTTCGACCGAAGCGCCGCTGATGCCGGACTTCACGGTCCGCAAAACGTTCTCGGAATCGGCGCGGTCGTCCCAGACCTTGACTTCAATGTTGTCGCCCATCCCGGCGAGCAGGGCCCAGTAGCTGGCGCTCTTTCCGGACTTGCGCCCCGGCTCGGCGTCGCCGTCCATGGCGTCGAGAAGGCCGACCGTGGCGAGCGCGGCGCGAGGCACGTAGAGATCGAGCAGACCTCCCGCGCCCCCGTACAGGTGGAGGGATTCGCGGTTCCGGTTTTGGGTGTTCTCGTTCCACCACTCCGAAACGCCGCCCTCCCTGCGGGACCGCGCGAAGACGGACACCATGGCGGGGTAGATCCGAAGCGCGAGCGACTCCCGGTCCGAATCGGAGAGCCGGGCGCCGTCTTCGCCGTACGGGAGCACGACCTTCGGTTCGCCCTCGGGGTTGAGCGGCGCGAGGGAGACGCCCGTGCCCGCGTAGAGATCCGGCGGCATGAAGTGGAGGTTCTTCCTCCGGGCCTGGACGGGCGTCATCCAGTTGAATCCGGCTCCGCCGATCGACCTCGGCTTCACGTCGGCCGGGGAGAAGATCGCCTTGAGATCGCGCAGGGCGCCGGACAGCTTCGAGAGGCCGGAAGCGACGAGCGGGTTCGGGATGTCCGCGCCGCCCGGGGCCTTGGCCTTGACGTTGCCGTCGACCGGAACGAACCTCCACGGATCGTCGCCGGACGATTCCTTGCGCGCGTCGAGCGCGTTGTTGAGATTGGAAAAGTCCCCGATCTTGCCGAGATCGAGATAGCCCGTGGTGTCGAGCGCGACGAAGGCGTAGCGGCCGACGATCGACTCGCTGTTCTGCGGATACCCGGCGTTGACGCCCATCGTCGCTGCGGAATCCTTGGCGATCGAGGACGCGCCGATGCCGGAATGGAGCGGCGCCCAGCCCACCGCGGCGGAGCGGACCATCGCGATCTGGTTCGAGGTCATGTATTCGGCCGCGCCGGAGCAGAGGACGCTCGGCACGGGATCGGACCCCTCGCGGAGGCGGGACTGGAAATAGCCGTCGTTCCTGCGGTTGGTCTCGCGCCTGGAATCGTTCTTTTCGCGCTCGGAGCCGCGGTCGTCGGGAGCGCAGGAGGCGAGCCAGGGCTGGGGCCAGACCGCGACGGGGCTGTCCACCACGGCGTTGCTGTGGCCGTCCAGGGTCTCGGCGAGCGAATCGTCGATCGCCTGGATGGCCGCCGCGAGCGCCGAATGCAGCGCCTGTTCGGCGACGTGCGCGTTCTTGAGGTTGGTGGTGGCGCCGCGCTCCGTGCGCATGAACGTCGAGAACGCGACGGACATGAGCATCAGCACCGAAAGGATGCCGAGCACGATCACGAGCGCGGAGCCGGACGTTTTCCCGTTGTTCACGTTGCAGACCCTTTTCATGGATTCCATTCGCGCTTGGAGAATTTGAAGTCGGCATCGTAGACGCCGCGCTCGTAAACGTACCGGTTCATGTTGAGAAACGTCGCGGCGCCCTCGTAGATCACGGAGTCGTCGGAGGAGACCTCGTCGGGCGCTTCGATGCGGACGACGTACGGCTCGCCCCAGGGATCGGCGAACACGTCCGAGTCGCTTTCCTCGCCAAGCGGGACGGGCGCCCCGTCGCGGTCGACGAAGCGGTCCGGCGGCACGTTCACGAAGGCGACGCCGTCGCCGCCGTCGCCCATGAGGGGCTTCAGAATGCCGCGCGTGACCTCCACGTCCTTTCCGGCGGCGAATCCGTCGGGCAGGGTGCGGTTGGCGATCCACCAGGAACGCAGGGCCGTGGCGAGCTGCTGCGTCTCGGCCTGGGCGGTGGCGCGGTAGGCGCGCTGGCGCGCGGAAAACGCGGCCGAGCCGACGAGGCCGATGAGAACCGCGATGATGCCGACGACCGTCAGCAACTCCACGAGCGTGAATCCGCGCGACGACTTTCGGTTTGACGTCATGATCGAACACCCTTTCCCGTCCCGCTACCGCGAGACGATTTCGCCCTTGCCGCCGCCGTTCGAGCGCACTTCAAGGCCGGTTGTGGAGCCGGTCGGGACGACTTCGACGCGGATGCGGCACCACGTCGGGCACTTTTCCTTGCTCTTGCCGGATTCGCCCCACGCGACGTGGTCGGCGAACTCGCCCCGGTCGGATTCGAATTCCTTGCGCTCGTCGGTCTTCTCGCCCTTGCCGTAGTCAAGGCGGATCGCCTTCACGGTGAACGACGACGAACTGCCTCCGTTTCCGGATCCGGAATAGATCGTGGACTCTTCGGAATCGGTGGTCCCCCACGTGGCGCGACCGGTCGCGCTGTCCGCGGAACGGGCGGTGACGAGGGCCTCGGAGCGCGTCACGGAATTCGCCGAGCAGCGGTATTCCACGAGCCGGATGCCGCGATCGCCCCTCGCGCGCTTCTCCGGCTCGACGGAGGCGAGGACGACCATTTTGATCGAACTTCCGGACGCCTCCACCGGGGAGGAAAAGCCAAGGCCGTCGAACGCCCGGCCGTCGACCGCCGACTGCAGATCGCGCTGGAGGGAACCCACGATCGCGCGCGCGACCATGCCGCCCTCGGCGCGGACGTAGCCGGCATCCCACACGGAGGAGGCCTGCGAGAACAGGCCGCCCACCATGAGGACGAGGATGGCCAGAATGCCCGTCGCCACCATGAGTTCGATGAGCGTGAACGCGGCGGCGGCGCGGCGCCTTCTTCCCGTGGACGGTTTCTTCATGGGCGGTGCAAAAAGTGGAATTCCTGGGAATAGACCGGCTCGTTCACGAAAATGGAATAGCCCTTCTGGTCCGACGACACGATGGAGACGATGTACCGGTCGGGCTCGCGCAGAACCTTCGATCCCTTGCCGGAGAGCATGTTCTTCACGTTGTCGGAGGAAGCCGACTTGCCGTACGCATTGCCGTAGCGCTCGACGGCGTTGACGTAGCCGCGGACCGCGCGCCAGTCGAGCGGGCGGGGTCTGCGCCGGACCCGGACGAGACGGATGATGTAGTGAGGCGGAAGTGCGATGCCGGAGGCTTCGACGTCGCGCTGGCCGTCGTCGTCCGCGAAGAACCAGATCGATCCGTTCGCCCCGGACGCGTTGTTGGTGACGCTGCTGGCGACCTTGGAGACGTTCGGACGGAACATCGAGTTGTCGCTCCGGAACGAATCCGGGTCCTTGCCGTCGCTCCATTTGGGGAGGTTCGTGTTCTCGATGGCGCGGGCCCACCATTCCGAAGGCTTGTTCCACGTCGCGATGTCGTCGATCGACGACACGTTGCCCGCGATGGCGGCGAGCGTCGCCCCGGCGAAGGAGGAGCCGACGAGATCGCGGTTCGAATTGGCGCCCTGGCGGAGCCCCGCCGGGAAAAGGCCGAACACCGCGATCATGCCGCCGGCGGCGACGGTGAGGGCGAGCGCGACCTCGACGAGCGAGAAGCCGCCGCGCGCGCTGTTGCCTGGAATGCGTCTGCGAAACATTTCGTCCTGCCCTATCTGCTGGTGACCGTGACGAGGCCGTTGCCGTCCACCCTGACCCGCTGGACCATCGGCTTGGAGACGCCGGCCTCCGTGATGACGAAGCCGGACGCCCCCAGACCGCACTTCGCCCGGCCGTCGGGATAGAAGTGGACGTAGGCGTCCTGCACCCAGTCGGGGTCCAGCTCGCCGTCGGACTTCCACGACTTGTCGAAGACGAAGCCGCCCGGAAGGGTCTGGATCGGCATGAGCGGCCACGCGTACTCGTGGCCGAGGGTGAACGCGCCCGACGTCTTGCGGTAGTCGGACTCCTTGATGCCGAACATCCAGCCCTCGTAGTCCTCGGAAGCGACGTAGAACGGGGGATAGGCGCACGTGGCGGCCTTGCGGGCCGTGACATCGAAGACGAGCAGCTCGGAAAACTCGCGCTCGAAGAACTGCGAGAGGTCGCCGCCCTTGACCGTGACGCTTTTGCCGCCTCCCTTGGCGCCGTCCGGGATCCGGAGTGTGCCGATCACGGTGTTGACCGCGCCGCTGCGCAGGTCGTCCGGACGGAGGTACGCCGAGGAGGCGTCCTCGTCGCGGTCCGCGAACTCGTCGTGGACCCAGTACGCCTCGACCTTCTCCTTGCCCGAATACGGGATCGCGCGGGAGTTCTTCGCCGTCGGCAGACCGCTCACCGTGCCGCCCTTGCGGCAGACGACGAACTTGTCCACGTCGATGCACCAGACGAACACGTCCGTGCCGTCGACGCACGCCTGCTGGCGCGCGGCGCCGAGGGCCCTGCGGAAACGGTCCGCGCCGGTGGAGGTGCCCATGGCGCGCTGGATGCCGGCGAAGCCGCCGACAACCATCGAGGCCATGAGGACGACGATGCCGACGACGGCCATGAGCTCCATGAGCGTGAAGCCCGAGCGCCGGTTGCGGGACGCGGCCCGCGTCGCTGACTTGGAACCGAACATTTCGATCACTCCGGGTTGCGCTGCACGAGCACGCGGTCGTTGGAGAAGTCGAACATGATGTAGAACGGCTTCGCCACCTCGCGTCGGGACGAGGAAGGCAGCTTGCGGAACGCCTGATGGCTCTTGAAGTACGGGCACGACCGGCGCCGGCACATGGGATCGGCGTTGTACTCGCCGCATTCGTCGCAATAGTACATGCTGTCCTTCCAGACGAGCGTCGGCGCGTTTTTGTGGCGGTTCTCCTCGTCCGGCTCGGACATCGCCCAGGCGTCGCCCCAGTCCGCGTAGGCCCTGCTCTTGACGCCGTTCTTGGTATTCATCGTCTCGTTGGTGGCCGAGGCGCCGGAAAAGCCGTGCAGGTCGAGGAGGTCGCGCGGCGGGCGACCGGCGCCGGACCTCGTGGTGTGGAGGAGGAACTCCACGACGGCGGAATTGTCGTCCGCGGCGCCGCCGAGACCCTTCGAGCAGTACTTGAGCTTCCAGACGCCGCTGCCCTTCGGGACCTCCTCCGGCACCGCGCGCTCCGGAATCGGCCAGCGCGAAAAGTCGTGCCGGTACTGCATGATCGCGGCCTGAATGCGGGCGATCTGGTTGTTGATGCGGCTGGAGGCCGCCTGGCGCATCACGTTCACCACGGCGGTCGAGACGAGGCCGGCCAGAATCGCGATGATGGCCACGACGACCATGAGCTCCATGAGCGTGAAGCCGGCGGCGCGGCGGCGGATTTCGCGACGGGAAGACATCTCTCGAACCTCCTACCAGGACTTGCAGGTTTTCGTCCTGCGGCCGTCCTTGCGGGAAACCCAGGCCGCCGCGGACGCGGGAATCTTTTCGACCTCGTCGGCGGAGGAGACGTAATCCTTGCCGGAAACCGGAACCAGCACCGGCACCCGCCCGTCGCCGTCCATGTCGAGAGCGACGGTCACGATGCCGTTCCAGGCCTCCGCCTCATTTCCCTTTGTCGGCTCCTCCTCGGCGTCCAGGGCGAAGGCCGCGTGGACGAAATCGAGTTCGGACCGAAGGGCCCGGTCCGCGGGAACGTTGAACCACGGCGCGAACACCCCGAACCGCTTTTGCGCGACGTCGCGCTCGAACCGGGTGTCCGCCGGCCAGTTTTCGACAAGGGAGCCCTCGTCGCCCGGCTTGAGAGCGATGTCCTGCCCCTTCTTGGAACCGCTCGCGTACCGCGGCTTGAACTTCTTCCGGTCCCCGGCGGGAACGGGGGTCTCGCGCGCCCACCAGTTGAGGAGCGAACCGACGCCCGGACTCATTCGCACCACGATGTCGCCGTCCACGACCTTGAAGCCGCCGCCCCCGCCCTCGCCGTCGCTGCAGGCCTGAACGAGATCCATCGAGGGAAAGCGGCGGTTGTCGACAAGGAGCATGTTCCACGCCGCGGCGACCTGCGAGCACAGGTCCGTCGCCGCGGCGTTCTGCGCGGAGGCGCGGACGCGGTTGTAGATCGGGAACATCATGCCGGCGAGCAGGGTGATGACCGCCATGACGGTCAGGATCTCCAGCATCGTGAAAGCGGCGGTTTCGGGTCTTTTTTTCATGCGTCAGTCCCTGCCAAGGTAAATGTCGTCGGCGGTTTCGGGGGCGCCTTCTCCGATGAACCAGACGTCGGAACCGCCGATGTTGAGTTTGTAGTGCGTCCCCTCGGAGAGGGATTCGGAGTCCTGATGCGAGGCGTCGGCGCAAAGATCGCCGACCGTCTTGCCGTCGGGCCCGGCCGACCAGAGGTCGTAGTTGTCGTACGGGGGGAGGCATCGGTATCGCAGCTCGCGATACCAGGAGTCGCGGACCGTCGCGACCGTGTTGGTGACGATCTTGCGCTCGCCGGAGCACTTGCGGACCCTGCCGTCGCCGTGGCGACCGAGGACCGCGACGATGTACCCCGACACGTCGGCCGCCTCGTTTTCGTCCGTGAGGTAGGAGCCGAGGTGCATCAGAATCCGACGGGAGGAGGCGAGATCGCGGTCGGGGTCGCCGGGAGAACTCCCGGCGGGCTTGTCGTTGCTGCCGCTCCACTGCGAAAGCGCGTGGTCGGAATCCTGGAACTCCTTGCCGTTCTTCGTGTAGTAGCCGCACAGCCACTTCACCGAATCGTCCGAACCGGCCGCCCCGTTGTAGCGGGGAACGAGATACGACATGAGGCCGAACGTGAAGTAGATGCCGTATTTCGATCCGGTGACGCCGTAGCGAATGGGGCCGCTGCTGTTCGAATCGTAGTTGAGAAGGCTTTTCGCCGTGTTCTCCGCCGCGTTCTCGTCGAACCCGGTGAGCATCGGGTACTCGTAGCCGACGGGCTGGCGGATGCCGACGAAATTGTCGCTCACGCCGTCGCCGTCGGTATCCTCGAAGATCGGGTAGAACTTGACCTCCGGGTACTTGCCGTACGCCGAGCGGTACTCCTCCAGGGCGTGGCCGAGCTTTTCGAGGTTCGCCCTCGTCCGCGACACGTCGTTGTTCCGGCCCATGATCGAAACCATCCGGAACGTCATGCCCGAAAGGATGACGATGAGCAGGATCACGATCATCATCTCGATGAGCGTGAACCCGGAGCCGTTCCGGCCGCCGGAGCGGCTCCGCATGTCCGAAGGCGTTTTCATGGCGTCACCCCGCATTGCGCACTCCGCTTTCCGCATGGCCGTTAGCCGCCGGACATCGTGCCGATGATCGACATGAGCGGCTGGAACATCGCGATGACGAGCGTGCCGACGATCACGGCGAGGCAGACGATCATGAGCGGCTCGATGATGCTCGTCATGGCGTCCACCGCGTCGTCCACCTCGCCGTCGTAGGTGTTGGCGACGCGGTTCAGCATCTCCGGCAGGGCGCCGGTCTCCTCGCCGACGTCCACCATCGACACCACCATCGGCGGAAACTGCTTGCTGGCCTCCATCGCCGGCGTCATGTTGTCGCCTTCCTTCACCGCCTCGTGAATGTTCTGGTAGGCCTTGGCGATGATGGCGTTGCCCGCAGTGTCGCGCACGATGTCGAGCGCCTGGAGGACCGGAACGCCGCTCTGCATGAGCGTGCCGAGCGTGCGTGTGGTGCGGCCGATCGACGACTTGCGGATGAGCGGACCGAAGCCTGGGAGGCGGAGCTTCACGGCGTCGAAGAAGTAGTGCCCGCCCTTCGTCTTGTTGATCATGCGCACGAGGACCACGACGAGGAAGATCGCGCCGGCGATCGGCAGCGAGTAGTCCATGAAGTTGTGCGCGAGATTGACCACGAACTGCGTGAGCGGCGGGAGCTTGGCGCCCTTGCCGAGCATGTCCTCGAAGAGCTTTTCGAACTTCGGAATGACCGTCACCATCAGGCCGCCCGCCATCGTGATCGCCACGACGAGCACCACGATCGGGTACGTCATCGCCGACTTGACCTTGCTCTTGATCTTCTGCGCCTTTTCGAGGAACTCCGCGAGGCGGTTGAGCGAGGTCTCAAGCGAGCCCGCGGCTTCGCCGGCCTTGGCCATGTTGACGTAGAGGTCGTCGAAGACCTTCGGGAAGAGGGCGAGCGCCTCGGAGAAGTTGGAGCCGCCCTCGACCGATTCGCACATGCCCTGCAGGATGCGGCGGAGCGCCGGCACCGTGCTCTGCTTGGCGAGGATGCGGAGGCCGCGCAGGAGCGGGAGGCCGGATTCGACGAGCGTCGCGAGCTGGCGCGTGAGGACCATGAGATCCTTGGGCTTCACGCGCTTCGAGACGAAGAACGACGGCATCTTGAGATTGATGTCGAGCGCGCCCTTTTTCTTGTTCTTGGCCTCGGCGGCCGGAACCACCGACCGCGGCACGAGCCCGTGCTGCTGGAGCGCGAGCTGCGCCTCGGAAAGGTCGTTCGCCTCCACCACGCCGCGCTGCTCGCGGCCGGAAGAGTCGGTGGCAAGGTAGTTGAATCTCTGCATGGAAATCCGGTTCCTGTTTTGCGGCCCGGCCGCGCGGCCCGGCCGATTGTCGGTCGACGACCTCAGTAAAGCACAAAAATCATCCGAAATCAACCGCCTTTTTGCGCGGGGTGTGACCAAACGTTGTCAGCGGCATGGCGCGCCCGCCTTGCCCGGTTCCGCGCCAGAAGCGGCCCAGCGTCCCGTTTTGCTCCGGTTCCAAGCAGGTCCAACCTTTTGGGTCGGACGGCGGC
>CAMNCG010000066.1 GCA_946534105.1 uncultured Verrucomicrobiota bacterium | reverse complement strand
GCATTTCGGCGTCGTGCTCACCGCGCTGTCGAAGCCCGGCTCCTGGTACGGCACCCTTCTGCCGCAGGCGTTCACGCTCGGAAACTTCGCCGAGGCGCTCGGGCACGAAATGACCGTCGCGTCGATCCGCAATTCCCTCGGCTTCGCCGCGGTCGCCGTCGTCGCGAACCTCGTGCTCGGCCTCGCGGTCGCGTTTCTGGTGGTCCGCTCCAAGCTCCGCTTCGCGGGGATCCTCGACGCGCTCGCGATGATCCCGCTCGCCGTGCCGGGGCTCGTCATGGCCTTCGGCTATCTCGCCATCTCCTCGTGGCTTTCGAACCTCGGATGGGTGCGCGCGTCGGGGTTCTGGACCGCGCTCTTCGACGTGCGCGTGAACCCGACGCTCTTCCTCGTCGTCGCCTACGCCGTGCGACGTCTTCCGTACATGGTCCGCAGCGCGGTGGCGGGCCTCCAGCAGACGAGCGAAACGTTCGAGGAAGCGGCCTGGAACCTCGGCGCTTCGCCCGCGCGCACCGCCCTGCGCGTCACGCTGCCGCTCATCGCCGCGAATCTCGCCGCCGGGCTCCTGCTCGCCTTCGCGTTTTCGATGCTCGAAGTCTCCGACTCCCTCATGCTCGCGCAGCAGGCGCGGTTCTACCCGATCACGAAGACGATCTACGAGCTTTTCCAGCTCCTCGGCACCGGGAAGTACGTCGCGAGCGCCCTCGGCGTCTGGGCCATGGCGTTCCTCACCGTCGTCATTGCGGGCGTTTCGCTTCTTCTGGGCAAGAAGATGGGCGCCCTGTTCAGGGTCTAGCGGCCGGAAGGGGCGAAGGGGAAGATGAAGATGCGTGCTTGGGCGTGGGGGGTGCTGGCGGCGGTCGTCGTCCTTCCGGTGCGAGCGGCGGATGCGGGCGACGCGGAGCTCGCGCTGCGGCTCGGGCTGCGACGGCTCGCGTTTGAGCGCGCGTCCGCCGCCATGGAGGCCCTCGATCCGGGCGCGGAGCGCGACCGCGCGTTCCTGCTCGCCGCGGCGGCGAAGGAGGGGGAGGGAAGTCCCGAGGACGTTCTCGCGTGGCTTCGCACGGTGGGTGCGCCTCCGCCCGCGTCCGACTGGTTCCGGGGCCGGGCGCTCTGCGCGCTCGGCCGTCCGGAGGAGGCGGCCGGGATCCTCAAGGACCTGCTTTCCCGTCTGGAGGACGACGATCCGCTCCGCGCGTCCGTCGCCGCCGACTGCGCCCGCGCGCTTTCTCTTTCGGGCTCGGACCGCGAGGCCGCGCTCGTCCTGACCGGCGGCGGTTCCGGCGGCGGCCCGAACGTCTCCGCTTTCGCGCTCGCGGCGGGCATCGACGCCGGCCGCGAACCCCCGGACGACGTGCCGGACTCCCTGCGCGCGCTCGCCTGCGCCGCGGCGGCCGTCCTGCGCGCCCGCGCCGGTTCCGGGCCGCCGCCGGACGAGGCGCTCGCGCTCGCCGCGCGCGCGGTGTCGCTCGCGGCGGACGATCCGCCCGCCCTTTCCGAATGCCGCGGCGTGGAGCTCGGGCTCCTGGCCGCCGCCGGCCGGTCGAAGGACGCCGTGGACGCCGCGCGCCGGCTTGTGGCGGGCGATCGCTCCGGCGGCGCGTCGGAGGCGGTTCTCTCCGCCTCCTCGTCGCTTCTCGCCTCGGGCGACGCCGCTTCCGCGCTGGCGCTCGCCGATCTCCACGACGCGTCGTTTTCCGATCCCGCCGCGGAATCGGACGTGCAACGCCTGCGCGCCCTGTCTCTCGAAGCGCTCGGCCGCGCGTCCGAGGCCGTCGCGGCCTGGGACGCCGCCGCCGTCGCGGCGGCCGGCCTCGGCGACGGCGCCGCCGCCGCCGCGCCGCCGCCGCCGAGGCCCGGCTGGAGGCGGCGCGCCTCGTGCTTGCGGACGGCCGCCCGGACGACGCCTCCGCGCGTCTCCGGTCCGCGCGCGCCGCGGGCGTTCCGAACGAGCTCTCCTCGCGGTTCGACCGGCTTTCGGCGGAGTGTCTCGCCGCGGAACATTCCCCGGAGGCCCCGGGCGCCTTCGAAAACGTCGCCGCACAGGCCGCCGGTTCGGACGAGGCGCTCGAAGCCGTCGTCCGCGCGGCGGAGTCCACCCCGGCCGAGGATGCCTCCGCCCTTGCGGCGCGGACCGCGGCGGCCGACGCCGCCCTCGCGGAAAGGGCCGCGGGCGACGACGCCGGCGCCGTGATGCGGCGGCAGGCCGTGGCCGCCCTTGCCGTCGCGCTCAAGGCCGTTCGAAACGGCGACGCCGCCGGGGCGGTGCAGCGCCTGGAACTCGCCGCCGCGACGCCGGAGGGCGGCGCGACGGCCGAGCGCGCCCGGGCGCTCCTGCCCGCCGCGTACCAGGCCGCCGGCCGTTTCGACGAGGCGCTCGCCTCGTATGCGATTTTCACGAACCAGCATCCGACCTCGGCCTATTTGCCGGATCTCCGGTTCTGGCGCGCGTCCCGCCACTTCGATGCCGGCGAATGGCCCGAGGCCGCGGACGCGCTGCTTGCCCTGTGCTCGGAGTTCCCGGCGTCCGCCAAGGCCCCCCACGCCGCCTATCTCGCGGCCGTCGCGCTCCTGCGCGCCGGGCGGGAGGAGGAGGCCATCGCGGCCGTGGACCGGCTCGCCGCGCTCGCGCCCGATTCTCCGCTCCTGCCGCAGGCGCGGTTCCTTCAGGCCGAGGCGCTCGTCTCGCTCATGCGGTTCGACGCGGCGGCGCTCGCCTTCGCGCGCGTCACCCGCGGCGCCGGCGGCGACGCCGCTCTCCCGCTCCGCGCGGCGATGCGCCGGGCGGACTGCCTCTACGCGCTCGGCGGGGAAATCCCGGCCAAACGCGCCGAAAGCCTCTCCGTCTACCGCCAGGTGTTCGCCGATCCGGCCTGCGCGGAATCGGGCCTCGCGCCGGAATGCCGCTGGAAGATCGGGCGCGTGCTCGCCAAGGACGGCGACGTTGCCGGCGCGCTGGCGGAATGGTTCGACGGCTGCATCGCCCCGTTCGAGCGCGCGCCGTCACCGGACGCCGCCCCGTGGTATTCCCGCGCCGTCTTTTCCGCCGCGGCGGAGCTTCTCGGCGCCGGCCGTCCGGCCGAGTCCGCGGCGCTCCTTGCGCGCCTCGCCTCTTCGGCCGACCTTCCCGGCCGCGAGGAGGCCGCCCGTCGGCTGGAGACGCTGACGGGTCCGGAGCACGCCCCCTGACACCCGCGCTCAGCGTTGCTCCAGCGCCTTCACCTTGGCCTCAAGGGCGGCGACCTGTTCCTTGAGGCGCTCGACGGCGCGGGGCGCGTGGAAGACCCGGAGCGCGTCGCGCTTCGGAAGCGCCGGGGCGCCGAGGTACTGGCCTGGCGCGAGAAGATCGCCCGCGACGCCCGCATGGGCGAGGATTTCCACGCCGTCGGCGATCGTGAGGTGCCCCGCGAGGCCCGCCTGACCCCAGATCATCACGCCGGTGCCGAGGTGCGTCGAACCGGCGATGCCGACCTGCGAGACAATGCCGCAGTACGGGCCGGTTCGGACGTTGTGGCCGATCTGCACGAGATTGTCGATCTTCGTGTGCGCGCCGATCACGGTGGCGCCGAAGCGCGCGCGGTCGATCGTCGCGTTCGCGCCGATTTCGACGTCGTCGCCGATTTCCACGATGCCGAGCTGCGGGATCTTCTTCACTTCAATTCCGGTGGGGCCGACCTTCGTCTCGTAGCCGAAGCCGTCGGCGCCGATCACCGTGCCGTTGTGGATCGTCACGCGCGAGCCGATGCGGCAGCGTTCGCGGATCGAGACCATCGGATACAGGTGGCAGTCGTCGCCGACGACCGCCCCGTCGGCGACGACCACGTGCGCCTCGATGACGCAGCGGTCTCCGATCACCGCGCCCGGCCCGATCACCGAAAGCGGACCCACGTGGACGTCCTTTCCGATTTTCGCGGAAGGATCGACGACGGCCGAGGGATGGATGCCGGGCTTGCGGACGGGCGGCGGGACCGTGAAGAGGGGAACCGTCTTCGCGAACGCCCCGTCCGGCGAATCGACGCGGACGAGCGCGCCGCCGGCCTCGGGCGGCCTCACGTCCGCGCCGGAGGCGACGAACACCGCCGTCGCCTTCGTCGAAGCAAGCTGGCGCGCGTACCGGGGGTTCGCGAGAAACGACACGTCGCCGGGGAGGGCGTCGTGCAGGGAGGAAACGCCCGTCACCGGGGCGTCCGGCGAACCGCCCTCGATCGTGCCGCCGACGAAAGCCGCGAGTTCTGCGAGCGTCATGGCGGCTAGTCCTCGGACGAAGCGTCCGCAGAGGTTCCGAGAAGCGCGGCGTCGGCCTCCCGGAGGGTCTTTTCGGCGGCCTCCCTGTCGCCGCCCGTCGCGGCGATGAGCTCGTCCGTGAGATCGAGCGCCGGATCGCTCCACATGACGAGCGGGATCGGAGCCGAGGCGCGGGTCGCGGACTTGTCGAGGACGAGCGCCACGCCCTTTTGGGCGGCGAGGGCGTCGAGCTTCACCCGGATGTCGGCCATCACGTTGCCGAACAGTTCGCGCTCCTTGGCGCGGAGCTTTCCCTGGCGGTCGGCGACGAGCCGGCGCAGTTCGGCTTCGCCGCGGCGGAGCTGGTCGTCGATGTCGTCCACCGTGGCGCCGGCTTCGCGGCGCTTGGCGTCGCTCAGCGCCACGTTGCGCGCGTCGGCGGCGGCCTTGCGCCCCTGCGCGACAAGCACCCGAAGCTCCTCCTGCTTCGAATCGCGCTCCGAGGCGAAGCGCTTCTGCATGTCCACGAGCACCTCCTTGTTTTCGGCCGTGGAGGGGTGGGCGAGCACGACGAGCTCCATGTCCACCGTGGCGAAGGTCGGTGCGGTCTGCCCGAGGGATGTTCCCGCGAGCGCGAACGAGGCGAAGAGGGCGGAAAGGGCGAAACGGAAATTCATGTCGGTGTCGGAGCGGAGTTGGGGGTTGGATCGGTTGACGTCGGCGGATTCTACCATCCCTTCCGCCTTCGCGCAAATCCGCATCCCTTTCGGGGTGTGACCCAACGTTGTCAGCGGCATGGCGCGTCCGTACGCGGGCTTGCGCTTGCGTGTGCGCCCTAGCGCGCGAGACCACCGCCCGGACCGCCCGAAAACGCACCGAATTCTCGCGCGATATTCATTTGATAACAAATGGATGTTTCACATGGAATTCGGTACGGTTTTGGGGGCGTTCCCGGGCCGGCCCGGAGGCGGGAATTCGGCGGTCAGGCGCGGGGGAGGGCGATTTCCGAAACGCTGCGCATGCCGTGGCGGCGCAGGTAGTCGGCGATGCCGTCGAGCACGCGGAGCGGGGTTTCGGGATCGACGAAGTTGGCGGTGCCGACGGCGACGGCGGTGGCGCCGGCGCAGAGGAATTCCAGCGCGTCTTCCGCGGTGAAGACGCCGCCCATGGCGAGGACGGGAAGCTCCGTGGCGCGGACGGCCTGCCAGACGAGGCGGACGGCGACCGGGTGGATCGCGGCGCCGGACAGCCCGCCCTGGACGTTGGCGAGGAACGGGCGGCGGGCCTCGACGTCGATCTTCATCGCGGGAATCGTGTTGCAGACCGAGAGGGCGTCGGCCCCGGCGTCGCGCGCCGCGCGGGCGAAGACGGCGATGTCCGGGACGTTCGGGGCGAGCTTCACGAAAAGCGGGAGCTTCGTCGCGGCCCGGGCTCCGGAAACGACGCGCGAGAGGACGGCGGGATCGGTCCCGAACGCGGCGCCGCCGGCGTGGACGTTGGGGCAGGAGACGTTGAGCTCGATCGCGGAGGCGCCGGGGGCGTCGGACAGAATGCGGCACACTTCCGCGTATTCGCCCTCCGACTTGCCCCAGACGTTGCAGATGGCGGGTACGCCGAGGCCGTGCAGGAAGGGCAGGGCGGTGCGGACGAATTCCCGCGCGCCCGGACCCTGAAGCCCGATCGCGTTGAGCATGCCCCCCCGGGTTTCGGCGATCCGCGGCTGCGGGTTGCCGGGGCAGGGGTCGAGGCAGACGCCCTTCGTCGTGACGGCGCCGAGGCGCCGCAGGTCGATGTACTCGGCGTACTCGCGGCCGTAGCCGAACGTGCCGGACGCGACGGTGACGGGGTTCGCCATGCGAAGACCGCCGAGATCGACCGAAAGGCCGGTCCCGGCGGGCTGCGCGGAAGAAGCCGCGTCCGGCGAACCGGGGAGCGCGGCGTTGCGCGGGGCTTGCATCACATCGAAAAGACGCTGACCTTGTTGAGGCCGACGGACGCGAGGATGTCGAGCGCGCGGACGAGGTAGCCGTGCGGCGAATCGTCGGTGCACTTGATCATGATCATGGTGTCCTTCGAGCCCTTGGCGAGGCGCACGAAGCTCTCCGTGAGCTGCCGCTCGGACATCGGGCGGCCGCTGAAGACGAAGCCGGTGCGGCCGATGAGGATCGTGACCGGCTCGGTGGCGTCGTTCGTCGCGCTGCTGTCCGGGGCCGGACGGAGCGCTTCGAGGGAGGAGAGGATGTCGTCCTGCTTCAGGGTGACGATGAAGAAAATGAGGAGCTGGAAGACGACGTCGATCATCGGCGTCATTTCGAGCTCGACGTTTTCGCCCGTGTTGCGGCTCTTTTTCTGCTTGGCCATGGCTCGCTTACCTCCTGGAGCGCCGCGTGCGTTCGGCGAAGAATTCCTTCTGCTCCGGCGTGCGCGCGTCCTTCACGGCGATGAACGAGACGCGGCCGAGGCCGGACGCGGTGCAGGTGTCCATCACCTTGCGGATCTGCTTGTGGGTGGCGCGGGCGTCGCCGCGCACCCAGACCTGGAAGTTGTTCCCGTAGAGCCGGAAGCGCCGCGCCATGATGGTCTTGAGGTCGCCCGGGCGCACGTCGACGTTGCCAATCGAGATGCGCCCCTTCCGGTTCACGTCGATCACGAGGGCGGACGCCTTCGAGTCGCCGGATTCGACCTCCTGGCCGTTGGTGCCGAGCTCCAGACGGACGGATTCGTCCTTGGAGTCGGCGATGTTGATCGTGACGATGAAGAAGATGATCAGCTGGAACACGACGTCGATCATCGGCGTCATGTTGACCGAACAGCCTTCCGTTTCTCGTTTTTTGCTCATGGAATGTCCCTTTCGCCTTGGGAAAACGGCGCCGGGACGCCTTTACTCGGAAACGACTTCGACGTTGCGGAGGTCCTTGATCAGCTCCATCGTGGTGGCTTCCATCTGGAGGATGATGCGGTTGGCCTTGTTGCGGTAGAGGTAGTAGGTGCAGACGGCCGGGATGGAGGTGACGAGGCCGCCGGCGGTCGTCCAGAGGGCCTGGGAGATGTTCGTCGCGAGCGCGCCGACGTCGGGCGTGCCGCCGAGACCGAGGTTGGCGAACGCCATGATCATGCCTTGGACGGTACCGAGAAGGCCGAGCTGCGGGGCGATGTTGGAGTCGACGGAGAGCCAGGAGAGGCGCTGCATGATGCGCTCGATTTCGAGATCGGCCGCGGCGCTGACCGCCTCCTGGATGACGTCGAAGCCCTCTTCGACGTGCATGAAGCCGGCGGAGAGGATGTTGGCCATCGGGGTGGGCTCGTTCTCGCAGAACTGGAGCGCCTTCACGACGTCGCCCTCCTTCATCGCGGCCTGGACGTTGGTGATGAGGGACTGGGGCATGATCTTGGAGGGGCGCACGAGAATGCCGCAGTCGATGGCGAGGTAGATGTAGAAGCCCATCGCGCCGAAGAGCGCCATCCAGAGGATGAAGCCGAGCGGGCCCGAGCCGAAGAGCACGGTGTAGAACTCGCTGTTCGGCTTCTTCGCGGCGGCGGCGGCCGTTTCGGCGGCCTTGGAGCCGGTGTTCTGGACGATTTCGGTTTCGGCGGCGGCGGGGGCGGCCGCTTCGTCCTGCGCGAGGGCTGCGGGGGTTGCGAAAACGCCGAAGAGGGCGATGGAGAGGAGGAGGTTTTTCATTGGGGTGGGTTGGGGTTGAGAAGGGGGGGAAAGAGCGGGTGGAACGGCGGTTCGGGATTATTTGCCGCCGAGCTTGGAGGCCCAGGAGGAGGACGGGTGCTTGGAGAGGAGCAGGGAGCGCATCTTCTCCGCGTAGACCGGGCGGGACGCCTTGTCGAACGCCTCGGCGGCGCGGAAGAGCGCCTCGGCCTGCGCGTTCTCCTGGTCGGCGAAGAGGTAGACGACGCGAAGATATCCGTCGGTAAGCGCCTTCTGCGTCTGGCCCTGCGAGAGCAGGAGGTCGCCGCGGCGGATGCAGGCCTGGGCGGCGATGCCGCGACTGTCGGCGGTCGCGCCCTTGTCGAGAAGCGAGGGGAGGGAGCTGGTGTTGCCGGTGTCGAGAAGGGCCTGCCAGTAGACCGGGGCGAGGGGGGAGTTCCACGCGGCGTCGGCGTTCGAGGAGATCACCTTGCGGCAGGTTTCAAGCGCCTCCTTTGCGCGACCCTTGCGGAGCTGGATGGTGGCGAGGACGCGACCGGCCTCGGCGTCCCATTTGAGCATCTTGTACTCGTCGATGATCCGGGAGAGACCGGGGATGGCGGCGTCGGGGGACTTCCGGGCCTGCTCGACGAGCTGCTTCCAGTCCTTCGGCGGCTGGACGTCGAGGGAAAGGACGTCGTCGACGTCCACGGGCCGTTCGCCGCCGCCCTGGAAGAGGGCCACGTACCGTTTGTCGGCCGGCATCCAGCGGATCTGGACGTTGACGGTCTGGGACGGGTCCTGGGCGAGGACGAGCCGGGCGGGGAAGGGCGCCGCCTGCGAGGAAACCGCCGCGAAAACCGCGAGGGATGCGGCGAGCGTTGCGTTGCGAGGATTCATGTTCGTTGGGGTGGTTTTGGATGTCTTGCCGGCGGTCGGCCGGAACCCGTCGTGTCGGATCGGGAAGAAGGGGGGCAGGGGCGTCAGTTTCCGGAGTCGTCCGGAGCGGATTCTCCCTCTCCGGCGCCGGGGACGTCGCCGAAGTCGTCCGAAAGGATCGACGAAATCGAAACGCCGCCCTGCGCCTCGCCGCCGGAGGTGGCGATATGGACGTTGGCGTCGGAAAGCGCCTGGCGGACTTCGGAGAGGTGGCGCCCCTGCGGGAACAGCTCGAGGTATTCGCCGCAGATGTCGCGGACGTCCGCCCACACGGTCGATCCGTCGGTGTAGGTCTCCATCGCGACGAGAGCCTGAACGTACTTCGCGAAGATCGATTCGAGCTCGGGGCGAATGTCGGCGTTGCGGCGGTCGGCGGAGAGAACCTGCGTCTGGTAGTGGTTGGCGGCGTCGCGGCGGTATTTCATCGCGCGGTCGGCGTTGCCGAACTTCTCCTCGACCTTCGCCTGGGCTTCGATGATGGAGCCGATCTGGAGCTGGACCTGCAGCTCGCCGCGGGCGTCGCGCTTGTAGGCGCGGAGGGCGCGGGCCGCCTTGATGGCGCGCGCGAAAAGCTTTTCGCGTTCGCCCGAGTCCGCCTCCCCGAGCGTGGCCTGAACGCATGCGCGGCAGAGCATCTCGTTCGCTTCGACGATGCGGGAGGACCTCGGATTCTTCTGGATGAAGTCGTCGAGCACGGCGGCGGCCTCGACGTATTTGCCCTGCGCGAAGAGGATTTCGGCGCGGCCGATCGAGATCGACGCGCGAAGCGCCTTGTCGTCGTCGCCCGTCTTGGCCCACGCGGCGGAGTAGCCCTGCTCGGCGAGCGCCCATTCCTTGGCGGCGAAGAGCTCCTTGGCGGCGGACTGGAGCTGGAAGGCGGAGTACTTGCCACCCGGGGAGGTGATCATCTCCCGGAACTTCGCGATCGCCTCGTTGCGGGACCCGAGTTCCATGAGCGCCTTGCCCTGAAGGAAGAGGGCGTTTTTGGCCTGTTCGGAATCGGGGTGGTCCTTGGCGAGCTGGTCGAAGTATTTCGAGGCGTTCTTGGCGTTGGCGGCGCGCTCTTCGTCGGTTTCCGCCGGGAGGGTCGTGTAGAGGGTGCCCAGTTGCAGGAGCACCGTCGGGATGGTTTCGGCCTCCGGGAAGTTCCTGACGATCGCCTCGTAGGTGGCGATCGCGGCCTTCTTGTACTTGCCAAGCGAGGAAACGGGCTGGTTGAGCGAGGAGAGGAGGTAGGCGCGGTCGTAGAGCGCGACGAGGAGGATCTGCGAGTTGAGCTTCGTCTGCTCGGCGTTCGTGTCGAGCTTGCGGCGCTGCTCGGGGTCGGAAAGCTTCTTGATGATCGCGGCGTAGCGGTTCGCGACGGGACCGACGGCGCCGTTGGCGGCGACGAGACGCGCTTCGGCGGCCTTCACGGGATCGGCTTCCGGTTCGGCGTCGGAGGTCCCGGCGGCGGGGGAGGCCGGCGCCGCGTCGGAGTCGAGCAGTTCGGCGACCGGGGCGGTGGGGGCGACGCCGCGGCGGGCTTCGTCCCATGCGACCGTGGCGGCGCGAAGCTCGTCGATCACGCGATCGCGCAGGGCCCGGGCGTAGGCGTAGTCCGCGTTGAGGATTTCCTCCGCCGGACGCTTGTCGGCGGTGACGCGGGCAAGGTAGTTGGAGCGGGCGTCGAGTTCCAGCTCGTGGCGGCCGCTTCGGGCGTAGGCGTCGGCGAGACGGCGGTGGGCCCGGTAGGATTCCTCCGTGGAGCCGTAGTTCTCGACGAGCGTCTTGTAGCGGGCGATCGCGCCGTCCCAGTCCGGCGGATCGGCCTCGGCGCGCTTGGCGGCCTCCGCGGCAAGCGTCCGCGCGGCCATTGTGTGGCGCGGGTAGAGGCGGAGGAAGTCGTCGAGCGTCTTTTCGGACAGTTCCGGCATGCCGTGTTCGAGGAAATACTGCGCGAGCTCGCGCAGGGCGTCGCCCGCGGCGGTCATTTCGTCGCGGCGCTTGTGCGCCCAGCGGTCGGCGAGGTTGCCGGCGGCGGCGGCGGCGCGCACGTTCCAGAACCACGCGCCGTTCGGATCGGCGTCCTGGGTCGCGGCGAATTCGGTGCACGCCTTGGCGAGCGTGAGGAGCGCCTGGACGGATTCCGACGTTTCGGGGTACTTGCGCAGGATCGATTCGTACGTCTCGATGGACTTTTCGTACTGCTTCTGCTTGTAGAGCGAGGCCGCCGTGGAGAACTGCTTGCTCGCGATCTGGTCGCGCTGCTCCGGCGTGATCTGGGCCTCCACCTCGTATCCGAGCTTGTCGAGCGCGGCGGCGATCTTTTCGGTGCGGTCCATCGCCTCCATCGCCCAGGCGTAGGAGGGATAGTTCACGTAGACGTTCACGAGGTTCACGTAGGCGTCGTAGTACATCCCCGCGATCTTCTCCTCCGCCTTTTCGCGCGCGACGGGCGTCTTCGGCGGGTTCCTGGCATTTTCCGCGAGCGCCTTGTCGGCTTCGTCGGCGAGGATCGTGCCGATGAGGTAGCGGCATTCGGCGACGGGGGAGAGCGGCGAGAGGTCCACGCCCTGCTCGGCCCCCTGCTTCTCCAGCTGGGCGTCGATTTCGTCGAACTGGTCCATGTACTCTTCGACGAGCTTCTGCGCCGTGTCGGGGCTCCCTTCCATGACGCGCATGTGGGCGAGGAGCGCCACCGAACGGCCGAACCAGATGTCGAGCTTCCAGAAGAGCTTGTTCACGAGGCCCTTCGCCTCGGCGAGGGTCTTCGCCTTCGCCTCCTTTTCCTCCGACCCGGCCCGCTTCACGAGGAGCTGCGCGAGTTCGAACGTCGCCTGGCGGATCGTCCCCTGGTCGAGGCCCTTGATGGCGAGCAGCTTGCGGTACGTCTCGATCGCGTCCTTTTCGCGGCCGAGGAAGATGAGCATTTGCGAAAACTTGTAGCAGGACTGCGCGTAGAACTCGGCGATGGCCTCCGGCGGGTTGGCGCCGTACTTTTTGAAGAGGCCTCCGTAGATCGCCTCCGCCTCCGGGTAGCGGCCGCGCGTGAAGAGGTAGTCGGCCATCAGAAGGCGCATCGCCCAGGTCTCGGGCGCGTCCTGGTCCTTTTCGGCGGCGATCGTCTTCTTCGCCTCGTCGAAACGGCCGAGGCGGAGCGTCTGCTCCAGGGCGGCCGTCTTGAGGACGGCCTTCGCCTCCGGGTACTTCGCCTGGACGTCCTTCAGCACGAAATCGGCGTACTCGGCGAGACCGGCCTCGTTGAGAAGGTTGACATAGCGCACTTCGAGCTTCACGGCCTCGCGGCGCGCCTCCGCGTCCCGCGGGGCGGCCGTCGCGGCCTGCGGCGCCGAAACGGCCAGCAGGGCCGCCGCGAACATCGCGGAAGACGGCCCCGGATGGAGTTTACGGGTCTGTGTCATCGTTGCAAAAACCTCATGTCGCGCGCGGAACGCCGAGCCACGGGGCCCCGTTGCGTCCGTCGCGCGGGAGCGAGTGTAGCAAAAAACGGGCGCGCGCGCAACGCGGTGTCGGCCTCTTTCCGTCCGGGCTGTTTCGTGCATTCCAAATCCGCGTCAACAAGCTCTTCGCGCCGGCGCGTTCGGCGCGGATTGCGCGGCGCTACCGCGCGCTGGGCGGCGGGGCGTCTTCATCGAACTTTTCGGGCGTTTGCTTCGGAGCGGCGGAAGGCGCTCATGGAAAGGCCGTAACGGCGTTTGAAAAGGCGGCGCAGGCCACCGGAGTCGCCATAGCCGCAGGCGGAGCAGATTTCTTCAATTGAATTGTTCGTTTCGGCGAGCCGTTGGCGGACCTCGCGGAGACGCCGCTCCGTCAGAGCGCCGAGCACCGTGCGGACGCCGAGTTCGCGGAAGCGCAGGTCGAGCAGGGATTTGCTCACGCCGAGGGCCCGCGCGACTTCGGCGGCGTTCGCGCCGTCGCAGGCGTGCCGGTCGATCCACTCCAGCGCGGCGGCGACGAGCTGTCCGCCAGGGGATGGCGCGGCGGTGGAGGCGCGGGCTGCCACGCCGGAAACCGCGACTTTGCAGTCTTTGCGCAGGGCAGGACCGCCGAGCATCACGCGGTGCAGCTCCTCCGCGGCTGCGCGGCCCAGCGCCGCCTGGTCGAGCGCGACGCTGGAGAGGTTGGGGAAGATGTGGCTGCAGGTGAAATCGTCGTTGTTCACGCCCAGGATCGCAACTGCGCGCGGCACGTCGAGCCCCGCCTCGCGGCAGGAGAGCAGCGTGTCGCGCGCCCTCTCGTCTGTCGCCGCGAAGACCGCGGCCGGCTTCGGGAGGGAGGACAGCCACTGCGCAAGGGCGGCGAACTCCTCTCGGCTGGCGACGGATGCCTGGTAGGTGCCGTCCTTGGCGGAAAAGCGCAAAAAGGGAAGTTTTGTCGCCGCAACGGCGTCGCGGAAGGCATCGCCGCGAGAGCGTGACCATTCCGGATCGCGCGTCGCCTCCACGAAGCCGAAGGAGCGGTAGCCGCCACGCGAGAGGAAGTGCCGTGCTGCCGCGCGACCCGTCTCGCCGAAGTCGAGACGCAGGACCGTGAGTCGCGGGCGCGGCGGCGGTTCCGGCAAGCCGTGGCGCAGGAAGACGACGGGCATCGAGGTCTTCGCGAGCGAGGAGTTGACCTCTGCCGAATCGTAGCCTGTGATCACGCCGTCCGGGCGCTGCGTCTCCAGCGCCAGGCGCATGGTTTCGACCTGATAGAGCGGCAGCGCCTCCAGATCCCATTCCAGACCTGCGGTTCTCGCGTAGGCCTCGACGCCATCGAGGAAGCGTTTGGAATCTGGCGCGATCATCCAATGGGCCACAAGGATTCGCGGCTTGCGGCCGGTGGTGGAAGGGGTTCTCTTTGGGCGCCCCGCCGCCATTCCTGCGCCGCCTGACTTTCTCGATTCGCTTCGCCTCATTTGAACTTCCCGGGATTCCAGGTTTCCAGGGGCGCCTAGGCTTCCTAGGCGCCCTTGCCCTGAACTCTAGCGGAAATCCGGCCTTTACGCAAGAAGTATTGTTCATTTTTCACGGTTTTCGTTGTTGTGATTGTGCTTTTATTCCGCTTTTGCGTGGCGTAGAATTGGCGGCGAACCAAGGGAGAATCCCATGAACATCGGCAAAACAAGGCAACGACAAATGAAGAGTTCTCGCATCATCGCGGCGCTCTGCGCCGCCGTAGCATGCGCGGCCGTAATGCCGCTTTCATCATTCGCCACGACACGTGTCTGGAACGGCGCAGACGGGGCTGCATGGAACGGGACGGAGCAGAACTGGCTTGACGGCGAAACTCCGGCTGCATGGGAAGACGGCGCGGATGCGCAGTTCGACGCCGCGGCGTCCGTCACGCTTGCCGGCAATGCAAATGCAGGCGACCTCACCACTGCGAGCACGCTGGCGCTTTCAGGCCCCGCGCAAAGCACGGCATTTCTCAATTCGAGTTCACCGACGCTCGTCTTTCCCGGCATTACGCTCGATGAAATCAGCCCGGACAAGCTTGCCGCCGACATCACCGGCAGCGTGATGGGTTCTCAGCTGCATGCCGCGAATGCCTACCACTACAGGAGGAGCGGAACGATCGCCACGGCGCAGTTCCAGGCCGTCTATAACGGGCATCTGCGCTGTGTCAAGGCCACGTTCACCGAATCGGCGGATGGAGTGAAGGCGCAAGCCAGTTCTCCGACATACTACATACACAAGGACAACGGCGGGGCGTCGAAATTGGGCGTGGACATAGATGCCGACCCGAATGCGCTGCCGTGGGGAACCATTGTCGCGGCGAACAACGGAAGCGGTGGACTCGGCATCCGCAATCTTCGCGGTGCCTGGCCTATCATCCGCATCGCCGGCTCGGCGACCCTTGGCGGGAATGTGACGCTGACGAACACCACCGTCGAGCTCACGGCACCAATTGCACAAACGTTGAACCGGTATCTTGCCGGCGCGAACGACGGCATTTCCGCGAAAGGTCTTTCCGACACTACAACCGACAAGACCTTCGGCATCACCGATCCGTCCGTGGCGGGAGCGTCTGCATCGTGGCTGACCGACACGGCCAATGGCACGGTCTTCACGAACATGGTTCTTTCGCGCACGACCATCGAAAGCGCCGTTCTGCGAGGCCTATACATTTCGACAGACACTGTCGCCACTCCGCAGTTCGTCACGTTCGATGGCGAAAAGATGACTTGCCAGCTTCAGGCGCAGGGTTCGTCGTATGTCAGGGGCGTCGTCATAGAACTCAAGCAGAAAGGCGCGAACGTGCATGCACGTTGGGTCGGTGGATATTTCCTTCAGCCCGGCAAACTCGGCGACGACATCACGACAGGTTCCGCCTATGCCCGAAACCAGTATGGAGTGAAGTCACTCACGCTGCGGACGGTCGATGTTCCGTCGCTTGTATTTGGCGGGACGAGTTCCCCGGCGAGTCTTGTCGCGGACAACGCGCAGATAGTTCTTCAAAACAATTTGACCTATCCCAGGAATTCACTTGTCGCGCGCAATGGGGCACAGGTCCTTCTGACTTCTGGCGGCAGCGCCAACAACAATGGCTCCGAACGGACTTACACGTTCGAGTCCGGCAGCGTCCTTGCGGTTCTCGTCACTGCCGGAACGGACGGCATGGCCAAATTCGTGTTCGACAATTCGACGCTCTACACGCCCCTGCTCCACGCAGGCTGGCAGGACGGCAACACGACAATCCGCTTTCTGACGCTCAAAAACGGCGCACGCGCGGTGGGCAACCCGCTGCGGTGCGGCGATGTTGCCTGGATGGAATACTCCAGCGAGGGGACGGGGACGAACGAGCTGGCATCGGGCGTGTGCCTCTACTTTTTCAACAATGCCCAAAGCCAGAACAACACCTTCTGCCTGACGACCACGGCCGACATGGAGGTCTCCGGGCGCATTCAGGACGCTCCCGGCTACACGGGCTTGCCGGTTTACAAACGTGGCGCGGCGACGCTGATTCTTTCCGGCGCGAACACTTTCGCGGGGCAGTTCACCGTGGCCGAGGGCACGGTGGAACTTGCCAGCGACACGGCGCTTCCGGCGTCCGCGCCAATCGCGCTGACCAACTGCGTGATTGCATGCAAGGCCGGCACATCCAACTCCACGGGCGTCCTGACGCTTTCGGGCAATGCGGCGCTTTCGCTCGGCGAAGGCTCCGCTCTCGCGTTCGCCGATTCAAGCGCCGCCATCTGGGCTGACGGCGCCACGCTGGCCGTGACAGGGCCTGATCCGCTTCCGGCGCGGTCGTTGCGCTTTGGCACGACGGATGGCGGCCTCACGGATTCGCAACTGCGCCAAGTCAAATACAATGGCAGGCGCGTCTGGCTTGATCCCGATGGCTACGCTACCAGGCAGATCGCCTTCGTGATTACCGTGCGGTAGGGACTTCCAGAAAGCCTAGCAACCTTTCAACTTTTCAACGGTTCATGTTTCCCATCGACCACGACCTCCACTGCCACACGTTCGTGTCGGGCTGCTCGCTCGACCCCGAGCAGAATCCCGCCGCCATCCTCGAATTCGCGAAGGCGCACGGCTACACGGCGATGTGCACCACGGACCACCTGTGGGATCCGGAGGCGCCGGGCGTCTTCACCTGCTACAAGCGCCAGACGATGGAGCTCCAGAAGAGCATCCTTCCCCTGCCGCGCAAGGAGGGCGTCCGCTTCGTGTTCGGCTGCGAGACGGAATGGCGCGGCTTGCTTTCCGGTGGAGCGGATGTTCCGGAGCTGCCTCAGGACGGCATTAGGCGACCGGTTCTCGGTCTTGCGCCGGAGCACTACGGGGAGTTCGGCTTCATCATCGTGCCGCCAAACCACTTCCACTTCCGGCCGTTCGTCCGCCCGGACGACTGCGACACGCCGCAGAAGGTGGCGGAACTGCTTGTGACGCGGCTGGAGGAGTTGCAGTCAGTGCCGCTCCCGTGGGAGAAGGTCGGCATCGCCCACATGAACTGCGGACTCATCTTCCGCGAGGGACGCCCCTCGGATGTTTTCGACGCCATCGACGAGGATCGCTATCGCGCGGCGATGCGC
>CAMNCG010000065.1 GCA_946534105.1 uncultured Verrucomicrobiota bacterium | reverse complement strand
CGACGCCTTGACCGAAACCGCGATCGAGGAACATCCGGCGTCTTCGAGGAGCGCGATTTCGCGCAGCGCGCTTTCGACGAGGGCTTCCGCGGTGGCGCCGCCGTGCCGGTCCAGGAGGTCGCGGTCGAGGGAACCCGCGTTCACGCCGACGCGGATCGGGACGCCGCGTTCCGCCGCCGCGCGGGCGACTTCGCGCACGCCGCCCGGCGCTCCGATGTTGCCGGGATTGAGGCGGAGCCCGTCGGCGCCGGCCTCGATGGAGGCCAGCGCGAGGCGGTAGTCGAAATGGATGTCGGCGACGACGGGGCGCGAAGGGCCGAGCGCGGTCTTGATCCGGCCGAGCGCGCGGGCGGAATCGGCGTCGGGCACCGCGAAGCGCACGAGCCCGGCGCCGGCGTCGAAACATCCGCGAGCCTGGGAAACGCACGCGTCGACATCGCGAGTGTCGACGTCCGACATCGTCTGGACGGAGACCGGGGCGCCCCCCCCGATGGCGAGGGGACCCGCGGAAATCCGGTTCGTGCGTTCCCTCGGCGTCACGAACCGAACCTCAGGTAGAGACGGAGGGCGTCGCACCCCGTGAGGAGGGCGAACAGGGCGATGATGAGGACGCCGAAGGCGTTCACGAGCGCGTTCGCGACGCGCGGGGGGATCTCGCGGCCGAAGATGCCGCGCCAGAGGGCGAAGACGACGTGGCCGCCGTCCAGGACCGGAACGGGAAGGAGGTTGACGATCGCGAGGTTGACGTTGAGGAAGCGGATGAACCCCATCGCCGCGGCGAAGCTCGCGAGAAGCCACGTCCAGAGCGAGGAGAGGATGATGACGGGGCCGCCAAGGGACGTCGCGATCTTGCCGAGTTCGCCCTTGTGGCGGTGTCCGAACAGGGGGCCGAAGACGCGCCACACCGCGGCGGCGTCGCCGCGGAGCTGGGCGAGCGGGGCGCGGTGGCGGGACCACGGCGGGACGTACGACTGCACGGGCGCCGGGACAATCCCGAACCCGAGAAGCGTGCGGAGCGACCCGGCCCGGGCGCCGGAGGCGTCCCCGATGCCGGCCCCGATCATCGGGCGCTCCCCCCCGCCGTCCGCGGGGTCGCGGAGGACCGGGACGAGCGTCACGGCGAGCGCTCGTTCCGAACCGTCTTCGCCGAACCGCGTCGCGCGGATTTCGAGCGGGTTGCAGCCGGCGGCCCGGATCGCGGCGACGACCTGCTCCGCGCTTTCGGCCGCGGCCCCGCCGACGGAATCGATCCGGTCTCCGGCTTCGAGCCCGGCCTTTTCGGCGGGCATGCCGGCTTGGGTCGAAACGACGTGCACGCCGGGGGCGAACCGGGGATCGAACGACTCGAAATCGGCGCCGAAATCGGCGTCGGCGGGGATTTCCGCCACGTCGCGCCCGCGGAGGATCCCGAGCCCGATTTTGCCGTCCGGAGAGGATTCCGCCGCGGCGCGGAGGAGGTCCCCGAACGCTTCCGGCGAAACGCCGCGCCGGTCGCCGACCGAAAGCAGGACGTCCCCTTCGCCCAGCCCGGCGCGCTCCGCCGCCGACCCGGGGACGACGCGGCCGACGCCGCAGGCCCCGGCGGGGGAAATTCCGGCGATGCGCCACGTGCCCACGGCAACGTCGGCGTCGCGCGTCACGGGGACCCGGATTGCGCGCACTTCGCCGTCGACGAGGTTCGAAACCGATAGCGACGCGAACCCGTCTTCGCTGCAGAGGTGGACCTCCTGCACGAGGTCGGACCACGCGGCGACGGGGCGGTCGGCGACGCGCAGGACCATGTCGCCGGGCCGGAGACCGGCGTCGGCCGCCGCGGAATCCGGGGCGACTTCGCCGAGCACGGCGCCGCCGAACGCCATCGCGGGGTGTTCGACCGGCGGGAGGGCGCGCACGAGCAGCGCGAGCGGCACGGCGAGCGCAAGGTTGCACGCCGGGCCGGCGACGGCCACGACGAGGCGCTTCCACCAGACCGCGGGCGGCGGAGGCGCCTCCCCGCCGCCCGCGTCCCCCTGCAGACGCGCCATGCCGGCGGGATCGAGCTGCGGCAGGGCGACGTAGCCGCCAAACGGGAAGGCGGAGACGCGGTACTCGGTGCCGCCGAATCGTTTCTTCCAGAGCGCAGGGCCGAAGCCGACGGAAAACACGTCGGCGCGGAGGCCGAGGAGCTTCGCCGCGGCGAAATGCCCGCCTTCGTGGACGACGATCGAGAGTCCGAAGAGGAAGACCACGCCGAAGGCGGCGAGGACCCAACGGGCGACCTCGCCGGCGGTGGCGGCGAACAGCGGAGCGACGAAGCCGGGCATGGGGCTCAGGACGCTTTGACGATCCGGGCGCCATCGGAGCAGACGACGGCGCGGGTGTCGCAGCGGTCGCCGTGCTTGTGGGCGTAGGCATGCCGAATCGCGGCGGCGGCCGCTTCGGCGTCGCGCGTGCGGACGAGGACGACGGCCGAGCCGCCGAATCCGCCGCCGGAGAGACGCGCGCCGAGCACGCCGGGAATCGCCTTGGCGGCGTCGACGACCGTGTCGAGCTCCGGGCACGAGTTCTCGAAGTAATTCCGCGAAGAATCGTGCGATTCGAACATCAGGTTGCCGAAGGCCTCGACGTCACCGGAGCGGAGCATCTCCACGCCCGCGAGGACGCGGCCGTTTTCGCCGATGGGATGGGCGGAGCGGCGGGCGTCGAGCTCGGGCATTTCGGCGCGGTGGGCGAGCCATTCGTCCCAGGAAACGTCGCGCAGTGCCGACACCGGGTGGTCGAGGGCCGTCGCGAAGAAACGCGCCGCGCGCTCGCAGCACTCGCGGCGCTCGTTGTAGGCGCCGTCCACAAGCGCGTGCTTGGCGTGGGTGTTGCACATGAGGAAGCACACGTCGGAGGGGAATGCGACCGATTTGAACTCGCGCGTGCGGAAGTCCGACATCACGAGATGGTCCTGTTCGCCGAACACCGACGTCGCCTGATCGAGGAGGCCGCATTTCACGCCGGCGAACTCGTGCTCGGCCTTCTGGCCGACGAGCGCGACGTCGAGCGGGGAAATCTCCGCGCCGCGCGCTCGCGCCATCGCGAGGATCGCGGACGTTTCGAGGGCGGCGGAGGACGAGAGCCCGGATCCCAGCGGGACGTTGCCGAGGAACATCGCGTCGAAACCGCGCTCCGGGGCGCCGACGAGGGCGTTGAGTCCGGCGAGGCTGCCTTTCACGTAGTTCGACCAGGAGTGCTCGTCCGAACGTTCCGGGGCGGCGGCGGGGAAGGTCGTTTCGTCCATGATGTCTCCGGCGACGAGGCGCACGAGGCCGTCATCGCGCGGGGCGAGGGCGAAAAAGGTGCCGCAGTTGATCGCGGCGGACAGAACGTAGCCCTCGTTGTAGTCGGTGTGGTTGCCGAGCACTTCGATCCGCCCCGGGGCGTGGGAGACGACGGCGGGTTCGCGGCCGAAGGTTTCGGCGAATTTCTTTTCGAGCGTTTGCTGCAAAGCGGTGGACATGGTGGGTCTTCGAGTTGTTGCCGCGGGCGCCCTCGTCAGGCGGCTCCGCATGTCTGTGTGCCATTCTACGATTTCGGGGGCGGGCGGTCAACCGCGGTTGTCCGCGACGAGTTCGATCACGGCGGAACGGTCGCCGGCCCCGAGCGCGAAGGGAATGCCGCTTGCGGCGATGGCGTCGCCGCCGAGCCGCGCGCCCTGGAGGGCGCCGAGGGCCGGCGCCTCGCCTTCCTTTTCGAGGTTGATTTCCTCGACGCGGTAGCGGCGCGCCGGGTCGAGCCCGGGGATGCGGAGCGGGGAAACCGAACCGTCGTTGCAGCGGCGGCCGAGTCCGTAGACGAACGCGACGGCGCGCTTGCGGTCGGGCGAAACGTAGGCGAGCGCCGCGTGGTCGCCCTCGTAGGGGGAGGCGAGGCGGTAGAGGTCGCCGCCCTGGACGACGGGGCGGATGCGCTTGTACGTCTCGACCCCGCGCTTGGCGAACGCGACGTCCTCCGGGGTCATGTTCTTGGGGTGGAGCTCGAAGCCGAGGCGGCCGCTCATCGCGACGTCGAAGCGGAACTTGAGCGACGCCGTGCGTCCCGTCTGGTGGTTGGGGACGGCCGTGACGTGCGCCGCGGTGGCACAGGCCGGGTAGAACTGGTTTTCGCCCCACTGGATGAAGACGCGCTGCTGCGCGCAGGTGTCGTCGGACCCCCAGAACTCGTCGGCGTGTTCGAGGAAGCCGTATTCGGCGTGGGCGCCGCCGGAGGAACAGGCCTGGAATACGATTTCCGGGTGCGCGGCGCGGAGGCGGGCGAAGAGCGCGTAGACGCCCCGCGTGTAGTCGAACCACAGGTTGCCCTGTTTTTCCGGGCCGAGGTAGACGGAGCCCACGTTGTTGACGTCGCAGTTGGCGTCCCACTTGATGTAGGCGAGGCCCTTCGTGTCGCGGATCACCCGGTCGACCATGTCGAAGACGGCGTCCTGCACGGCGGGGTTGCACAGGTCGAGCACGATCTGCGTGCCGCCGCGGCCGAGGCGGAGCGGACGCCCGGCGAGGGATTGTAGGCACCAGTCGGGGTGGGCGCTCACGAGTTCGCTCTCGGTGTTGGCCATCTCCGGCTCGAACCAGAGTCCGAACTTGAGGCCGCGCTTGCGCGCTTCCTCCGCGAGCCAGGCCATGCCGCGCGGGAGCTTGCCTTCGTGCACGAACCAGTCGCCGAGGCCGACCGTGTCGTTGTCGCGCGCGTACTTGCCGCGTCCGAACCAACCGTCGTCCAGCACGAACAGCTCGCCGCCGAGCTCCTTCGTGCCGTCCATCATGTCGGTCAGGGTCTTCTCGGTGAAGTCCATGTACGCGCCTTCCCACGAGTTGAGCAGGATGTCGCGGTTCCCGGGGTGCGGCAGGCGGTGAAGGCGCGCCCAGCGGTGGAGCGCGCGCGAGGCGGGGCCTTTTCCGGCTTCGGACAGGCAGAAGACGAACTTCGGCAGCGGGAGGGTCTTGCCGGGATCGAGGACGTAGGGGCCGCAGAGGTTCGCGGCGCCGGCCGAAAGGCGGAGTTCGTGCGTGTAGCCATGCTCGGCGGTCGCGTGCCATGCGCCGGACCAGCAGAGCGCGCCGGCGAAGACGCGGCCGCTCTCCTCCGTCGCGCGGTCGCCGATCGAGAGGAAGAAGGCGGGGTTGTTTTCCCAGGCGTCGCGGACGCCGCTCGTGGCGCCGATCGAGACCTTCTGTCCGCGGAGCACCTCGGTTTCGGAGACGTTGGCCTCGTTGGCCCAGTTGCCGGCGAGCGAAAGGAAGTGGAAGCGCTCGGCGAGGCGCGAGGCGTCGAAGTAGAAGGAATCCATGCGCGAGAGCGCGACGGGGGCGCTTTCGGCGTGGGAGAGTTCGACCCACGTCTCGAACACGTCGCAGTCGGCGTAGGCGCGGAAATGCTGGACGGCGCGGAAGGACGGGTGGGCCTTGTCGGCGAGCGTGATCGCGACTTCGGTCGCGCCGTCGTCCGCCGGAATCTCCGCGACGCCAAGACATTTCCAGTCGACGTTCACGTCGCCGTCGGCGTGGCGGACCTGGAGCGCTCCGCGGCGCTCGGCGGCGCTTTCGCGACCGCTCGGGCGGGTGGAGCCGAACGCCGGGTACGTTTCGAGCGTCGGATTCCCGTTCGCCGAATCGCCGCACTGTCGCGCCTTGACGAGCGCGGCGAAGTCCGCCGGGCGCGCCGTCTTCGCGCCCAGGTGGGCGAAGGTCCAGACATCGCCGCAACGCGCGAGAACCAGTTGGGAGGCCGGGGTTTCGAGGGTCAGGACGGAACCGCGGATCGCGGCGGGGGCTTTCGTCTTGCCACGGGAGGCGGGTTTGCTGCTTTTCTGCATTTTCGGTGGGTCGTTTTGCGTTGGAACGCGCCTTGCCGGGCGCGGGAGGAAATTATCCCCGCCCCGGCGCTCCGTGTCAATGCCACGTCGATGCAAGCGCATTTTCGCCGGGCGGGGCGATTGTGGTAGAATTGCGGGACATGGAACGGACGAAACAGACCGACATGGACCTTGAGGAAGCCCGCACCTTCTTTTCCGCCGACCGGTTCGCCACCGAGAACGGCATCGTGCTGGAGGAGCGGGACGGCGAGCATGCCGTCGCGAGTCTCGTGCTCGAAAACCGCCACCGCAACGCCCAGGGCGGCGTGATGGGCGGCGCGATTTTCACGCTCGCGGATTTTGCGTTCGCGGCGCTTACCAATGGCCACGGCCGTTGGACGGTCGCGCAGCAGGTCTCCGTGAACTTTCTTGCGGCGCCCCGGGGCGGACGGCTCGTCGCGACGGCCCGCTACCGCAAGGACGGGCGAAGTTCCTGCGTCGTGAACGTCGACATCGTGGACGACGCCGGCCGCGACGTCGCGCAGTTCGTCGGCACCGGTTTCAAGCTGTCCTGCGGCTGAGTTTCGCCGCTAGTGGCAGGTTGCGAGAAGCGCGCGGCAGCCCTCGAGGACGTCGAGCCAGGTCGTGGCGAAGTCGCGCGCGTACCAACGATCTGGGGACGCTGCTCGGGACCTTCGCCGCCGCCGAAAAGGCCGGCAAGACGGCGGAGTTCGCCCGGTCCATCGGCTACGAGATCTGCCTGGAGGCGAGGACGAACGCCATCGCGACCTACCGGCTGAACAAGCTTCCGCTGGAGGATGCAGGCCCCGCGGCCGCGCCCGGAAACGCCCCGGTCGCCGCGCCGGTTGCGGTCCCCGTCGCCACCCACGACAAGACCCAGGTCCTGAACCAGTGGGCAAGCCCGTCATCCGCGAGATCACCGCGGAGGACGTCGACCGCCTCGGCGAAGCCGTGATGAGCACGATCTTCAACGGCTGACGCGGCCCTCCGCGCGCTCACGCAGGGCTGAACGCCGTCCGTAGGACCGTGGAAATGTCTCGCGCAAAGTTCGCAACGTCCGCGCCGTGTTGAATAATGTGCCAAAATTGAATTTTGGCATAAAAACAATTTTGTCCTTGACATGGCACATTTCGTGTGAGAGAATTCCCCGCGTAAGGGCAACTTGCGAAATGAGAACTGGCATCGGAAAAAGTCGTGGCATCGATCCACGCGGGCGCGTGTTGAAGTGGATTGAGGAGTCGATCGCGGGCGGCGAATTGCGTCGCGGTGCGGCGGCCCCTTCGTCGCGCGAGCTGGCGGCCGAGCTCGGCGTCGCGCGCGGCACCGCCGCCGCCGCGCTGGAGGAGGCGGAAAGGCGCGGCATCCTGCTGCGGCGCGATCCGGCGGCGAAGAAGCGCTATGTTCCCGAGGTCGCCGCAAATGGCGCGGTGGCCGGCTCCACAATCTACGTACTCGGCGACCTCGGTCTCGCATTCGACGGTTCACAGGCCCCGCGATGGACGGATCGGTATCTTTCGCTGGAGGCGGTGTCGCGCCTCTCGGCCACGGGACGACACGTGATGATGCTCAACGCGGACGCGCTTTCGTCCGCCGCGGTCGACGACCTCTTCCGCGCCCCGCCTGCGGCGATGCTGATCCTCGCCACGGTTTCGGGCAATTCCACCGCCATGCGCGCGCTGGAGAAGTGCCGCGCCGCCGGAGTCCCCGTGGTGGTCCACGGCAACGCGCCGGCGCTGCGCACCTTCGACCGCATCTACACAGACCACCGCGAGACCGGACGCGCCCTGACGCGCTGGCTTCTCGCGCGCGGGCGCAGGCGCATCGTGCCGTTCTTCCCGTACATGCCGCAGACCTTCTGGGCGCGCGAACGTCTCGCCGGCTACGAGGAGGCCATGAAGGAGGCGGGCCTCGCGCCGCAGCCGTGCAAGATCTTCGGCACCGACCTGCCCGACGACCTCCCGCCGCCGGAGTGCTTCCGCATCCGCAAGGGCCTCGCCACCACCGCCCTGCTGGAGCTGTTCCACGGCACCCCCAAGAAACCTTTCAACTTTTCAACCTTTCAACCTTTCAACTCCAACGCCGTCCACGACGCGGGCGGCGTGGACGCCCTTCTCTGCCTCTCCGACAACTGGGCGCGCGTCGCCAACGCCGCGATGCGCGACCTTGGCATCGCGCCGCACAGCAAAATCCTCACGACCGGGCACGACAACATCGACCACGGCGCCGAGTTCGGCGAATTCGAGTCGGAAGGCCCCGACGCAACGATCGACAAGCACAACGAGACCAAGGCCGAGGCCATGGCCGCCCTTCTTGCCGCCCGCCTTGCCGGCGAACTGCCGCCGGCTCCGCAATGCCGCGCACACCCCTTCGCGCTCGTCGAGCGCAAAGCCGCCAGTGATCGCAATTGAAAGCCGTCGGTTGCCGATAGCAATCGACTGCAGTCGACCGGCGGCAATCGACTGCAATCGAGAATTCTAAACTCTCACCCCAAAAGAAAAAAACATGAAATCCCACAGCACCGTCCTCGCTGCCTTTGCGGCAACCATCGCGGCGACCACACTCGCCGACGACCTCTACCTCAACGACTTCGCCACGCGAACGTCGAAGGAGCCCATCCCCGCCACCGGGGTCTGGCAGACGGCAACGCCGTACCCGACGCAGAGTTCATATCTCTGTTCCTATTCCAATGGCGCAAATTACGACCATTCGACTCTGCAAACGTATTTTTCAACGGACGCCAGAAATTCGGGTTATGGACGTCCCTCCGTCGATGGGTGGTTCATTCCATATTTGGGCGTGTACAAACTGATTCCGTACTACTGGTATCCGACAACCGGAAGTCTGTCCGACAATCCGGTGTTCACGTGGGCCTACGGAAGTACGACGAAACAGGCGGGAACGGTGATTCATTCCCTGCACAACGAATTCACGAACGGGATGCTCCGCATCCAAGTTGACATGAAGGCTCCTGTCGTCTGGAATGCCGACCACTGTAGAGTCCTCGTGTTCCCAGTGTATCGCAAGTACTTGGACATCCTCGCCTGGGATGCAAAAACACACGAAACTCTGAACGACGTGTCGCCGGGGCGCGTTGGCATTCGCGGAGATGCCGGCAATAATGTCACCGATGTGGCCAAGTTGATGCCGACATACCCGATCTGGTCTAATGAGTCGTCGGGCAACGGCACCAGATTTGGTTCCAGTTCCAACGTCCAGGGTTCCTTTTCCGATGACGGCAGCAACGGCAAGACAAACTACTGGTTCCGCTACATCGTCACCTACAACCTGGACAACAATACATTCGGCGCAGACCTCTACCGCTTTTCTAAGGCCAAGGGGCACCCGTCGTTCGACACTGAACCAAGCGACGCCTCGCCTTGGCAGAGCGTCTCCGACAAGGCGGCGCGGACTTCGCTGTCCGCCGCTACCGGCGGCATCGCCGGCTTCGCGATAGCCGCAAACGGCAACTTCAACGGCACCGCCGTTTCCACCGCCAAAAGCAAGCCGTTCGTCGACAACGTCCGCCTTTCGTGGAAGGCGCCGGGGGCAACGGACTTCGAAGTGTTCTACGAAAACGATTTCGAGACGCGGCGCTACAAGACGCTCTGCCCACCGCCCCCTGCGGCAACAGCTGGCGCATACGTGCAATCGACCGGAACCGTGACGGAGACCGACACGTTCTCCCACTACGAGACCGGCACGGACAATCAGATCGTCCCGAATCGCACAAGCCTGACGGACGCGAATCCGATCGGCATCGACGGATGGCGGCGTCTTCCTCACACCTATTCGAATGGCCGTCCGGCGGTCTTCGCTTACGGCGGAAACACGACATACGACGCGGGCGGCACGGGCGGAAACATGCTCTCCTTCGGATACCAGGACGGCTACGCGCGCCTCGTCCAGACGCTCGGGACCTCGTTCTCGTCCGGAACGGTGCGAATCGCGGCCGACGTCTGGCTCCCGGAAGGAGCCGAACTGGCATCGCAGGCGTTCACGCGTCGCGTGGGTCTGGGACTGGGTGCCGCCTCTCTCTACAATGCCAATGCGGACGCAATTCCCGACAATCTCGCCGCCGGCTTCGGCTACGAGCGTCTCGCCGCCGCGGGCGCGAGTTCCCACCAGCCATACACCATCGCCTCCGGCGGCTCCGGCAATGAACCCATGCGCGTTTTCCCCGCATTCCACACCGCCCCGGAAAGCAACTTGTGGTATCGCGTCGAGGTTTCAGCCAACCTCGACACCCGGAAATACGGCGTCACGGTGACGCCAATCGGTGCGACAAGCGTCACGGCGTCTGACACCCTGTCCGATCCGGCCATTTTCTCGGAATCCGGCCTCGACCTTGCGGCGGATGTTTCCGACATTGGATCGTTCTACATTCAGGGCTACGGGTGGGCTTCCTCCAACGAAAACTATCGCAAGCTGAATCGCGTCTGCTTCGACAACATCCGTTTCTGGCACGATTCCGACCTCGTCTATGAGAACGACTTCACGTCGCGGACGCGCACCCTTTCCGGCGTGACGCGCGAGACGGGCGATCTTGCGGCGCTCCAGTACGACCTCGACGGCGGCCAGGACCACTGGGTGCGCCGCGACTACACCGGCCCCGCCGGATTCGACGCCCGCGCCTGGGTGCGCGACGACAATGGCAACACGTTCCTCTCCCTTGGTCGCGCCGGAGAAGGCGGCCGCACCATCACGCTCGTGAACGGCCTCGGCCTCTCGCAGACGAAGCCATTCCGCTTCGAGGCCGACATCCGCCCGCCGTCGCAGTGGTCCGCCGCAAGCGGCTCGGCCACGATCTCGCTCGGCGATTCGCAGATGCTCCAGACCGAGGCGCCGGAGAGCGTCTATGGCGCGCACAGGCTCGTCTCCTTCGGCTTCAGCGGCACGAATGTGGCGAACAGCACGGCATGCCCCTACTACTTCGCGGGCTGCACGGCCAAGGTCGGCAACACGACGCTTGACGCCGACATCGACGAGACGCACTGGTATCGCTTCCGCCTGGATGTGGATCCCGAAGACGGCATCTGCGACGCCAAGCTCTACGACATGGGCACGGCGCACCCGATGGCGGAAACGAAAGGCGGCACGCTCGTCGCCACGGCGACCGGCATCGCCTTTGGGAACGCGCTCGCGACGGGCGAGGGCGTCTCGACCATCCTCATCGAGGGCGACGGCCTTCCCGGCGCCGTCGGCTCGCTTGGCGTCGATCCCGCACACGTCCTCATCGACAACCTCCGCCTTTCGGTGCCGACTCCGTTCACGCTCGTCATCCGCTAGTGAAAACGCCCCCGTTCACCTGGTATTGGCCCTGGGAAGACCTTTCCGACCGCCACCGCGCGCTGTGCCTGCGCGCTTTTTCCGAAGCCGGCGCAGACGCCGTCGCGATGACGGACTGCGTCCTCGGCGAAATGCTCGGCTCCCTCTCCGCCGCGGCGAAGTGGCGGACGCTGCTCGCCGACGCGGGGCTTCGCTTCCGCGACGCGCACGCCACGTACATCGGGAGCCTCGACGACCCGGAGTGCGCCGATCCGGCGCTGTGGCGCCCGATGATCGACCGCTACCGCGCGCAACTCGACCTCTGCGCCGCGTTCGGCGTGGAGACGCTCACGGTCCATCCCGGCGTCCCGCGCGCGGAGGAGCCCGGCCCCGCCGGCGTTGCGGCGGCCACGGCCCGGCTCCTCCGGGCGCTCGACGCCATCCTGCCCGCCGCGGAAGAAGCCAAGGTCGTCGTCTGCCTCGAAAACATCTTCTACCCCACGTGCGCCGTCGCCGTCCTGCTGGACACCGTCCGGCGCTTCCCCTCGCCGTGGCTCGGCCTCTGCTGGGACGCCGGACACGACAACCTCGTGCGGACGGGCGCGCCGGACGATCCGGAGCGGACGGCCTGCCGCGAGGCGGCCAAGGTCGGACTCGACCGCGAGCGCAACGACCGCGTCCTGGAGCAGATGCTGCCGCACGTTGCGACCTGCCACGTCCACGACAACGACGGCGCGCGCGACCGCCACTGGCTTCCCGGCGACCCGCGCGGCACGGTGGATTGGGCGCGGTCCGTCCCGCTTCTCCTTTCCGCGCCGCGCCTGCGCCAGATCCAGTGCGAGGCCGTTCCGAAGCTCGAAAACCCCTTCACGCCGGCGCAATCCGTCGGGGCCTTGCGCAAAGCGTTCGCATGACACCATGAAACTGGGCCGGATTCCGGAGGAGCGCCTTTCCTCCCTTTCGAACGACGAAAAGACGCGCATCGTTTTCGGCGGGGAACGCAAGACCGGCGGACCCGGCGTCGCCGCCCTCCTGCTCGGATGCGGAACGCCGCCGGAAATGGCGGAACGCGCGGCGGCCGCCGCCGGTCTCTTCGAAGAGGGGTTGGTGCCGTACGTCGTTCCCACGGGCGGAGTCATCCATCCGACGGAGCTCGGCGACCTCTCCGAAGCCGGATATATGGCGAGGAAACTCCGCGAATCCGGCGTGCCCGACGCGGCCGTCGTTCTCGAAGACCAGGCGACCACCACCATCGCCAACATGGTCTTCGGCATGGCCGTGATCGAACGCGAATTCCATCCCCGCGGGCCGTTTTCCGTCTATGTCGTGACGTCCGACGCGCACATGCGCCGCAGCCTGGCTCTCGCCGACGTCTACCTTCCGAGGACGGCCCGCATCCTGTCTCGTCCCGCCGGAAACGCCGGCGGCGGCGCGAAGGAGTGGTTTCGGAGCGAATTCTGGACGGAAAAGGTGAATTGGGAGATTCGCTGGCTCAAAAAATACGTCGACGCCGGCATCCTTCCCGACATCGAATTTTGACACTCGACGTGAATCGCGCTAACGAGACTCTAGCCTCGCCAAAGGTGCTTTCGACCGGGGTCGAAATCCCCGAGGACGGCGTTCCCGTGAACGATGGAGGGCACCAGTTCACCACGCGGACTGAAAAACGTCCGGAAACGATTGACGACGAGGCGACCTATCTCAAGTGGAAATGGCGCATGAACCTCGCCAACCCCGCGACGGGCCTCGACAACGACGCCCTTCGCGCGGGCGTCGCGGAAATCGTCGACGGATCAGGGTGGGAGAACGGCACGGAGGACTGGTATGACGTCGCCGCCCGCTGCTTCGACTTTCTCGTTGACAACGTCGCCATCGGCTTCTCGCGCTACGACTGCTTCCCGGCCATTTCCGCCTGGGACCGCCACGCGCGCCCGATGAAGGCCATCCTCTGGAAGCACGCCGCCGAAGTCGATGAGAAGCATTCGCCAGGCCTCCGCGAGGCCATCGCGAAGATGAGGCGAGAGGGCCGGGCCTCCATCGGCAAGGACTTCGACCACTCCGCGCCGGACTGGGCCGACATCCTCCGCCTCGGATTCCCCGGCATGAAGGCGCGCGTCGATGCATACGCGCAGGACACGCCCTTCTACCGCGCCGAGAAACGCGCCGCCGCCGCCATGATGCGCTTCCTCGACAGGCTCATCGCCGAGGCCAAGAAAACCCTCACGCAAGAAGTCTTAGCCACAAAGGAGCGCAAGGACTTTGTGGACTCTGTGTCCTTTGTGGCCAAGGAAGACCCTTCGTGTAGGGCATACTGGCTCGCCAAGGAAATCGCCTCCCTTGAGCGCCTACGCTCCGGGCCGCCGCAGACGGTCTTCGACGTGATGGAATTCTCGATGGTGTACTTCATCCTCTCCGAGCCGCTCAACTATTTCCAGGTGCGCACGTTCGACAACATCGACGCGCGCTGGTGGCCCTACTACCAGGCCGACATCGCGGCGGGCCGCACGACCGAGGCCGAGTTCCGCGAGGACTTCCGCCACTTCCTCTGGCAGTTCGGATCCATCGACAACTACTGGGGCCACCCGATCTACCTCGGCGGCACGAACCCCGACGGCTCCACGGCCTACAACCCGCTCTCGCTCGTCATCCTCGACGTGGTGGAGAAGACGGCCCTTCCGACGCCGAAGTTCCAGCTCAAGATGGCGGCGAACACGCCGGACGAAATCTGGTGGAAGGCGCTCGACATGCTCCGCAAGCACTGCCCGCTCTGCCTCATGAGCGAGGAGAACATGGCCCGCTCGATGAAGCCGGTCGGACTTTCGGATGAGGAATGCCGCGACCTCCTCGTCTGGGGATGCTTCGAGTATCTGCCGAGAGGCAAGGGCAACTGCACAAGCGCGACAAACGTGTACCTGCCTCAGCCGGTCGTCGAGCTGCTGTCCGGGGCCGCAAATGGCGAGTTCGCCGCGGCGACGTTCGACGATTTCAAGCGCGAATACTTCCGCATCCTCCACGCCAACACCGACCGCACGGTGGAACTCCTGCGGGAGACCGAGCGCCACCTTGCCGAAGTCAACCCGGCGCTCGTCCTCTCGCTTGCCGTCCCCTCCGCGCTGGAGAAGGGCGTGGACGCCTTCTCTCTTGGCTACACATACAACTTCACCGCCATCGGCGAATGCGGGTTCGCGACGGCCGTCGATTCGCTTCTCGCGGTCAAGAAGTTCGTCTATGACCGCAAGGAACTTTCGCTTGCCGAACTCGGCCGCATCCTAGCCGCCAACTGGGAGGGGCACGAGGAGCTGCGCCTCCGCATGAAGCGCTCGCGCCTCAAGTGGGGATGCGGCAACCCAGAGGCCGATGCCCTCGCGAAGGAAGTCATCGAGGGCTTCACCTCGCGCTTCGTCGGCAAGCCCAACTCGCGCGGCGGCGTCTTCGTCTGCTACGGCCTCAACTCGCGCGGCTTCATCCGGGGCGGCGAAATCACGGGCGCGACGCCCGACGGCCGCAAGGCTGGCGACTTCTTCTCGAAGAACATGGCGCCAAGCGTAGGGGCCGAGACGGAGGGGATCACCGGCTCCATCCGCAGCTACGGGGCCATCGCGCCGGAGAACTTCCCCTGCGGCAGCATCTTCGATGTGATGATCCACCCCTCGGCCGTCGAGGGCGAGAACGGGCTGCGCGCCTTCCGCGTCCTCGTCGAGCGCTTCTTCGCGGGCGGCGGCGTGGCGCTCAACGTCAACATCGTCTCGTCCGAGACGCTGCGCGACGCCCAGGCGCACCCCGGGAAATACGAGAACCTCCAGGTCCGCGTCGCTGGCTGGAACATCCGCTGGAACGACATCCCGCGCAAGGAGCAGGACGAATACATCGCCCGAATCGAGACCGTGGGAGCATAGCATGATAATAATACCCTTTGTTTTCCTTGGACTGGCACTCTCAGCCGAAATGGGTTGCGGAAATTCCGCCGCACCGAACCCTTCAACGGTTCAACACTTCAGCTCTTCAACGGTTCAGCCCTACGGTGTCTGCGCGCATCTGCCGCGTCATGACGCGGACTTCCGCGAAAGGGAATGCGCCGCCATCGCGGCCCTGGGCGCCTCGACGGTGCGCTTCGGTGTTTCCTGGCGGGGGATGCAGCAGTCGCCGGACGCGCCCCTGGACTTCTCGAAGCTCGACGCCATCGTCGCCGAGGCGGAGGCGCACGGGCGGACGATCCTGCCCATCCTCTACTGGCCCCCCAAGTGGGCGCAGCCCATCTACGAGCATCTCGACGAATACGCAGCCTTCATCGAGGCCGTCGTCTCGCGCTACGGCGAACGCTTTCCGGCCATCGAAATCTGGAATGAGCCAAACCTGAAGCACTTCTGGGGCGAGGAACCCGCCCCCGCCAAATACGCGCTCGTGCTGAAGGCCGGCTACGAGGCGGCGAAGAGGGCGGGTTCCCCCTCCGTCTATTTCGGCGGGACGGCGGGCGTCCCGCTGGACTACATCCGCAAGGTTTACGAGGCGGGCGGCGGGCCGTTCTTCGACGCGATGAACGTCCACCCCTACAGCCACCCTTACGCGCCGGAGGGCGACCTGGAGCGCAAACTCGAAAACCTCCGCGCCCTCATGGCCGAATACGGCGACGCGGAGAAGCCCATCGTCATCACCGAGCACGGCTGGCCCACCCACAAGATGGGCATCCCATCCGTGTCGCTGCTCCTCGCCGGCCTCAAGACCGCCCGCCCCGACCTCGCGCGCTGGCGCGTCGTCTATGCCATGACAACGGGCGGCGCGGGCGGCGAGATCGCCGGCGCGCTGGAGGAAGTGCTGCCGCCCGGCTCCACCGCCGAGGCGTGCGGCGGGGCGCGGCTGCGCGAGCGGCTGGCCGCAGGCGACGCCGATGCCGTCATCTACCCATTCGACGAGACATTCCCCACCGAGACCTTCGAGGACGTGCTGCGTTTCGTGAAGGCGGGCGGGACGCTCGTCGATTTCGGCGGCGTCCCGCTCTGGATGCCGTGCGCCGAACGGCCCGACGGCACGTTCGAGCGCGAGGCGGACGGCAGGACCGGCGACCCGCTGCGCCGCCGCGAGGCGCTGCGCATCGACTGCATCGGAACGCACCGCGACCCGTCGATGCCGGCGGAAGGGCGCGCCTTCCCGACCGCCGCCGCCAAGGCGGCGGGATTCAAGGGCGACCCCGCCGGGGAGCGCGCCTGGCGCTACTTCACGCCGCGCCTCCTCCAGCCCGGCGACGAATTCATCCCTCTGCTCGTGTTGCCGCCCGCGCCCCCGCAGGGGGGAGGCGGTCTCCAGACCGCCGTCGCAGCGTGCGTCATGCGCTTCAACAGCGACATGAAGGGCGCGGTCGTTCTCTCCGGCGACAAGGCGCGCGGTAAGTTCGGCACCAACGGCGAGGCGAACCAGGCGCGCTATCTCGCGCGCGCCATGGCGATCGCCTTCGCCGAGGGTGTGGAGCGCTATTTCTGGTATGAGTTCCGCGCCCCCGAAGCCGACCCCTACTACAGCGAAGACCACTTCGGCATGACGCATGCCGACATGTCCCCCAAGCCCGCCTTCGAGGCCTATCGCACCTTCGTCCTGGCGCGTCCCGCCGGCTCCATGCAGACGCCCGGCCCGTGGCGCGATCCGTTGCGTGGCCTCTACTTCCCGCAGTGGACCCGCCCCGACGGCACACAAGCCGGCATCGTCTGGAAGACAGGTGCGACGGAACGCATGGCACTGCGCTTCGAGCCTTCCAGGCCCGTCACCTTCCACGACTACACCGGGCGCACCATCGTGCCTGCGCGCGACGCCGACGGCGCCTACCTCGTCCCCGTCGGCGAAAGCCCGATCTATTTTTCAGGCGCAAGGACCTGCGGGACAGGCGTGACTGGCGC
>CAMNCG010000064.1 GCA_946534105.1 uncultured Verrucomicrobiota bacterium | reverse complement strand
CGTCCTGCATCGGATACGGGTAGACGCGGCCCTGCGCGCCCTGGTAGACGCGGCCGGTGTAGAAGATCGGAGTCTTGTCGTAGCCGCCGGGAGCGTACGTCGGCAGAACGATGGAATCTTCGCGGAAAACGGGCGTGTTCATGGTCTTGCGTACGCGTGGTTGTCGCGTACGTGTCCGATTGTAGAACGTTTCTCGGCAGAAAACGTGTCCGATCGGGCAACAATCTCGTTGCCGAACGCGTTCGGGGACCGCTTGCCTTCGCGACGAGATTGTGGTTGAATCGGAGGCGGCGTGCGGAAGGGACCGGCGCCGAATCCACCGATAGACGCCATGCCATCGCCCAAGCACAGGTTTTCACGGTTCGCCGTCGCGTTTTCCGCCGCGCTCGCGGCGTCGTTTCCGTCCGCCGGCGCGCAACCGCCCGCCGAGGCCCGGATCGGCGGCGACCGCGTGAACGTGCGCGCCGCGGCGGACGGCGAATCGCAGGTTCTCGGGCAGCTCGACTACGACGCGCGGGTGGTCCTCGCCGGCTCCGCCGGCGATCCCTGGGTGAAACTCGAACTGCCGGAGTCGTTCGACGTCTGGATCTACTCCCCGCTCGTGAAGACCGATCCCGAGGGACGCAGCGTCGTGGGCGTGAACCGCGCGCAGCTCCGCGCGGGGCCCGGGCTCCACCACGCGTCCGTCGGGATCGCCGACCGGGGCGTCCCGCTCGACGTGCGCGGGCATTCCGGCGACTGGACGCGCCTTTCCCCGAAGGGCGTGCCCGTCTACGGCTACGTGACGAACCTCTACGTGAAGCTTCCGCCCCCGCCCGGGCCCGCGAAGCCGGCCCCGCCTTCCGCGCCGCGCGCCGCTCCCGCTTCCCTCCCGGCCGCCGCCGTTCCCGCGCCCGTCCCGGCGCCCGCCGTCCCCGTTCCGCCGCCTTTCCGCGGGCCGGAGCCCGCGGCGGCGACGGTCTCGGAGCCCGCGGCGCCGGACGTTCCGGCGGGGCAGCCCGTGGCGGCTCCGCCGGAACTCGCCGAAGACGTCGCGGTCGCCGTGCCGGCCGGGCGCCCCGGGGCGGGGCGCGACGTCGCGTCCGCGTCGCCGTCCGCGAAGCCGCGGCACACGCTTCTTTCCTCCGAGCGTCCGACGCCTGTTGGCCCGGCGGGGATTCCCTCGACGCGGCTCCGTTCCGACGTGCCGCAGGCCGGGAGCGGTTCGTACGCGGGGACGCTCGCGCGCGCTCCGGCGTTCGGCCCGCATCCCACGCGGTGGCGGCTCGTGCGGTTCGCGCAGGGGTCCTCCGAGCCGCAGACCGTCTGCTACGTCTACGGCAACGACGCGCAGCTCTCCGGCCTCTCCGGCCGCCGCCTGACGGTCTCCGGCGCGGTCTACCGTTTCCGCTCGACCGCCCTTCCGACGATCTACGCCCAAGACATCGTTCTCGACCGATGAATCCGACCTTCTTTCGCAATCCGCTGTTTCTCGCCGCCGTCGCGGCCCTTTTTCCCGCGCTCGCCGTTCCGGCGCGTGCCGGCGTCCGGCCCGGCGTCGAAGTGCCGGCCGACCGCGATTCGCAGCTCTCGGTGTCGTATGGCGCCGTGATGTCGCTTTCCGGTCGCGTGGACGAGACGTTTCGAGCCTTCTACAAGGCGACCGGGCAGGATCACAAGCAGTCGCTCGCCGAATCGTGGAAGCTCGACGATTTCGGGTTCGACGCGCCGTGGTCCGCGTTCGGATTCCATTTCGAACACGTCTGGCGCTGGGCTTCGCTGCGGATGGACCTGTCGCTCTTCGACGTGGACGCCAAGGCGCGCGCGAAGCGCGACTACTACCTCGGCCTGGAGGACGACATTTCGTACGGCGGCCGCAGGTACGACCACCTCAAGATCCCGAAGGGGAGCTCGTTTTCGTCCGAGTTTTCCGGCGGCCTTGGCAGCCTCGCCGTGGCGGTGACGCCGGTCACGATCGAGTTCGACGACGCCCTGAAGCTCGTGCCGGAACTCGACGTCGGGCTTCTCGCCATTGCGGGCGACTGGAAGATCGACGCCGGGAAGGCGCATGGCGTCGCGACGTACCAGAACCCGCCGGTCGATTTCGTCGTCGGCGGTTCGTCGTCGGCGTTCATCGGCGCCGGCGCCCCGTTCGCCGGCGCCGGGGCGGAGCTTCGCGTGGGGCGCGACGACTACGTGCAGTGGGTGACGCGCGGCAATTTCGGCTTTTTCACCTATTCCGGAAGCACCAAGCCCTTCACGAACTCCTCGCACCGGGCGAAGGACCTCGACGTCGACATGTTCACGCTGACGATCGACACCTCGGTGATCCTTCCGATGGACGAGCGGACGTGCTTCCTCGTCGGTCTCAAGGCGCAGTGGCTCTCGCTCGACGGCACGATCAAGTCGAAGGCGCGCGACACCGCTTCGGTCATCGCCGCGCGCGAACGGTTCGACAAGAAGGCCGACATCGACGTCACGCTCGCCCAGGTCTACGTCGGCATCACGTTCTAGCGCCCCGTTCCGTCGCCCGCGACGAGGGCGGCGGAGGCGATGACGACGGCGAGGCCGAACCATTGGCACGGGGTCGCGGTTTCGCCGAAGAACGCCGCGCCGAAGGCGGCCGCGACGAGCGGGGGAAAGTATTCGAGAAAACTGAGATGGTGCAGGGCGACGCCTTTCTGCGCCTCGTTCCAACCGAGAAAGGCGATGCCCGTCGGGAACGCGGCGAGGAAGAGGACGCAACCCCATTCGAGCCGCGTCGACGGCGGCGTCGGCCTCTCGCCGTTCGCCCCTTGCCAGAGAAGGAGCCAGAGGCCGCCGGCCAGCACGGTCCAGGCCGTGAACGGAAGTCCGCCGAGTCTTCGCGCGACCGGACGTCCCAGCGCCGTGTAGATGGCCCAGCAGAGACCCGAAAGGAACACGAACAGGTCGCCGCGGGACAGGACGCCGAGCCGAAGACCGCCGAAATCCGCCGCGCGCAGCACGAAAAGGCTTCCGGCGAAACCAAGCGCGATGCCCGCAATCTGCCGCGCGGTCGTGCGGCCTCCGCACAGCGCGGAAAGGACGAGCACCTGCATCGGCACGTAGGCTTCGAGAAGCGAGGCGTTCACCGAGGCCACCGTTTCCTGCGCGATGAACAGCAGTTCGGCCATCGCGGCGGATCCCACGAGCCCGAGCAGCGCGACCGCGACTCCGTCGCGAACGCCGGAAGGAAACGCCTTGCGTCCGTGCGTCGCGAACGCCGCCGCGAGAAGCGCTGGCGCGGCGAAAAGGTATCGGAAGGCGCCGACCGAGGACGGCGCCATGCGCCCTTCCTTCATCAACAGGTCGCCGACCGGGAACATTACGCCCCAGCAGATGACGGCCGCGAGCGCCCACGCCCACGCCGCCGCCTTTTTTCCGCGCCCGGGGGCGCCTGATTCCGGTTCGGTTGCCATGCGGGCCGGAATTCTACACCACGGATCCCTTCGCGCCGATTCCGAAGCCGCGCCCGACACGCGCTTCCACGATCATGCCCCACAGCGGAGAATCCCGAATTCTCGCAAAATATTTCTTTGATTATAATGGAATGTTTTTACAAGTGTCGGTTCGTTCTTCCGGAAAAGACTTCTGGTGTCGGGTGTTGCCCGACACCAGAAGGAACGATTCTCAGTCGTTTGTCTTGACAGGAACGCCGGTGACAAAAGTCGTAAACTCGGCCCTGAGGGGAAATTGAATGGGAATGATCTTCAAAGGGGACTCTCCGATCGTCCCGGCTGTGCCGTAACTCACCCCGTCGATGGACACGTCCGCACCGGGGAAGTTGCAACCGAATCCGACCTCGACGATCTTGAGCGCGACATCGCGCCACTCGACGCTCTCGCACTTGGCGAGGAACTTCTCCGACGCCTTCGTCACAAGCGTGCGTACAAGATCCGAGTAGACGGCCTCGGGGTTCCGCGAAAGCGTGTCGGGCGACACCTTGCGGGAGGTTTCCGTGACGGTGACGGCGGCCACATTGGCGCCCTTGGGAAGGCGCTTTGCAGAAAGAGTGAGGGACATGCGGACGGACTGCGCGCGCGTCGGAGTGCCGTAGCCGATCACCGACGTCTCGCCGACGGCGGCCGTGATCAGCGCCTGCGCCTCAAGATTTTCGGCAAGGCGCGTCGCGGACGACAGCGGCATGTTCTCTCCCCACGGGCCGCGGTTCTGCGCGTCCCCGATGGCGTCATTCGGATCGATGACATTGAACAGATTTCCAGACAACGCCTGTGACAACTGGTCGCCGAGACTGGACAGCGGTTTCTGGAAGTCCTCTGAGGCATGGTTCTGAACGACAAGAACGGCGTCGACGGATTCGGCCGTCACCGCGATTTTAATTGAAAAGACGGCCATGGCCACTGCGGTCAATGTTGGAAACATTTTTGCTGTCATGGGTGGAATCCCTTTCCTCGAAGGACGAACGACTGCTACATTGGACGCAGGACGAAGCGGAAGTCGGCGGCGCCGTGCACAGGGCACACGGCCTCGATCACCATCTCCTCGCGACCATGCAACGAAAGGTGGTTCCAGACGGTTTCGGCGGATTTCATCGTCAGACCGTTCTTGTCAATCCAGATGAACTTGTATTGAGCCGACACATCTCTCTTCTCGTTGTTGTGAAGAGTCACTTGCGCTTTGAGAAATCCCCCGCCAATGAAAACCGTCCGATCTTCGACGAGTCGGACGCGCGAGCCGAATTCCTCGTTTTCGATCGAGACGCGCCCTCCTTCGGCGGAAATGCCGGCGGTGACGGGAGAGAGACATCCCGATGCCAAGAGAAGTGCCGGAAAAATCGAAACGAGAGTCTTGCTCATGTTTGCACCTCAAAAAGCGAAGTTTACGGCGGGGAAGAACGGAACGGATGAGTCTTGGATGACATTGACAAGTCCGATTTGCAGACCATCAAACGCCCGTGCCGAGTTGATGACGCCAATTTGAACCCCCGAACCATGATCGGTCGCGTTATAGAGGCCGACTTGGAGACCGGAAAGCGCGGATGCGCGATTCACAAGCGAAAGTTGAATGCCGGAAAAGACTCCGCTTGTCCCATTCGCGAGTCCTGATGCCTGAAATCCGCAAAAGTTTCCGTCGCAGAAATTGAACAAGCCGGAAACCTGCACGGCTCCGTCCGAACGTCCGATTTCGCTGAAGAGTCCGGAAATCTGAACGCCTTCGAACTCGTCCGTGGAACCGAAGCGAGTGTCTTTCTGGGGCGACGAAAGGCCTCACCGCTGATGTCGCCCGCTCCGGCAAAGAAAACTCCACCATGCAACGACGGTTCTCATGATATCACGAAAACGGCCGTTTTTCAAGCGTTTTTTTTCAGTCGCCTTTCCCGTGCCCTCCCCCATGGTCGCGAATGGAAGATGCGGACCTCGACGTCTTTCACGGCAGGGCCCAGAAGCCGGGAAGGTCGCGGAGGTCGGCGGCGGGCGTTCGCGGCGCGAGGTCGGGCTTCGTGCCGGGCTCCATCAGGTAGCCGGTGGCGGCGGCGGCGGGACCGACCGTCTCCCATACGGTGAATTCGCTCGCGGCGACGGTCTGGCTCTCCATGTTCGCCCAGCGGCGCAGAAACGGCTGCTTCGAGAATTCCGCCTTGTCGCCGCCCCAGACTTTCGTCTGCGCCGATCCGGGCATGCCGTACACGAGGCGGTACGGCGTGATGCCGGCCACGTATTCGCCCACGCCGTCGGCGCACGAGACGAGGCTGAGGTAGCTCGTCGGGTACACGGTCCCGAGTCCGGAAGTGAAGGTCGTGCCGTTCGGATTGCAGCCTTCGTGGTAGTCGTTCGCGAGGTGCGCGGCGTCGAGGTACTTGCGGTCGCCGGTGAGGGCGTGCGCGGCGATGAAGCGCAGCGCCTGCTTGAGCGGCAGCACCGAGCCCCACGACATCGACTGCACCCAGCCCTCCTTTTCGCCGTACCACGGAAGCCGGTAGGGGTAGGCCTCTTCCTCGCGGCGAAGCCAGGCGTCCGCCTCGCGCACGACGCGCTTGTTCCAGAAATCCGCCATCTTGCGGTACGTTTCGCCCGGCACGTCGGTGAAGCCGAATTCCGAAAGGACGAGGGGGCTCATGCCCCATGCGCGCTTCGAAACGAATTCGCGGAACGTCTTCGCGGCGCCGTCCAGCGCCTCGGCGTACTTCGCGTCGCCGGTGAGAGCGTGGAGGTTCGTCGCGGCCTTCGCCACGAACACCGGGGACGGCGGCTCCTCGTTTTCGCGGTACCAGACGTCGATCGTCTTCTTGCCCGACTTCGCCTTCATTGCGACGATTCGCCCCGCGTCGGCGGTCGCGGCGTAGTTCCACGCCGCCTCGGCGCTGCGCAGGAGTTCGTCCGCCCGTTCGAGGGCCTGAGGCGAGCCGGCGCGGCGCATCGCGCGGGCGAGGAGGGCGGCGACGCCGGCGTATTCGACGGAGGACGACCGGGTGGCTCGCGAAAGGCAGTAGCGGACGGGGTCGGCCGAGGGCATCGCGCGGTCGTTCTCGGACGGGTGGCGCGTGCCTTCGATCCAGGTGCCGACGCCGCCGTCCTTCCGCTGGCCCGCGAGCAGGTGCTTCACGCCCCAGTACGCTTCGTCGAGGACGTCCGGGATGCCGTTGCCGCGTTCGGGCACGGCGAGCTGCGAATCGGAGAAGTTTTCCGGGCGCAGCAGGTACACCGTCGCAAGGTCGGCGACGATGCGAAGATGCATCGGGCGGCGGTCGTAGTCCGCGGCGTCGTGCCAGCCGCCGGGCAGGGAAAGTCGTTCGGCGCATTCGTCGATCATCGCGGCAATCACGGAAAAGTGTCCGACCTTGGTCTTTCCGCCGGTTTCGTCGGTAAAGCGCGAATCGTATTCCCACTGGTCGGGCGGATTCACGCCGCGCACGAGCGAGAGGTGGCACGCCGCGTCCGTCCAGGACGTGAGCTCCGCGGTCTTGGCGCATCCGCAGCGCTGCGCGAACAGGCCGGACATGTGAAGGGCGAACGCCTTGGCGTCGCCGCCGTCGCCGATCTCGAATTCCAGGCTGCGCCCGACGCCGGGAACGCGCAGGAAGTACCGTCCCGGAGGCGCGGCGGAGAGGTCCATTTCGCAGGTCTCCTCGCCGCAGAACGGAGTGCCGTCGCGCGCGGGATCGGCTTTCCGGCGCGCGACCGGGCCCTGCAGCGCCGTTTCGCCCGTGGCGGCGTCGACGAGCGCGAACGCCGCGCCTTCCGGTGCCTTCCACGGGCCGAGCGGTCCGAGCCAGCCGCCGAGATAGGCGTACCGCGCGGATGCCGATGCCGCGTACCCGACCTGGTTCACCTTGAAGAGCGGCGACGGCGCGTCCGGGTCGTACGAAAAATCGAGAACCGGTCCGCCGGGCACGGCGACCGGCGCGCGTTCGCCGGGGGCGAGGGGCACGTCCCTTTCGAGGAAAATCGTGTACAGGATGCGCGCTTCGGACGTGGGGCGGAGCCATCCTTCACGGTCCCGGAGACGCAGAAGGCCGTTCGGATTTTTCCAGAGTCCGTGCGCGGCGACGGTTCGTCCGCCGATTTTCCACGGCCCTGTGCGCAGGGCGTCCTCAAACGCTTTTCGTCCGGACACGGCGCGGCGGGTGGCCATCTTGAACGCCCGGTCCGGTTTCACAAGCGCCAGGGCGCGCTCGGCGACGTTGTACGAAAACGCGGCCGCCTCGTCGTCCGAGCGATCGCACTGCACCGCGAGATGGAACGGGTCGAGCGCCGTCACGCGCCACGTCGCCCCGCGTACGCTTCCGGATGCGACCGCGGCGGCGAGACAGAGGGAAAGGAGACCCGAAGACTTCATGGCGGCGATTATAGCCGGCCTTCCGTTCCTCGGCAAACGGTTCTTTCCGTATTTTTTTGATTTTCATTGATTTTAAAAAGAAAATTCTGCGAGAATTCGGTGGGATCAAGCGGGGGTGGCGGTGGAGAGGGCGCTGGTCGGGGGCGGGGTTTGACCGGGATTCGGGAAGGGGGTAGAATGCCCCGCGAATTCAGCGGTGGACGACGGGCGTTTCCGGTCGGTTCGCGCCGCTGCCGGAAGACGAATCCATGCATATCACCGCAGACCAGCTCCGCAATCTCTACCTCGATTTCTTCAAGTCCAAGGGCCACGCCGTCATCTCCGGCGCGTCGCTTATTCCGGAGAACGATCCGACCGTCCTCTTCACGACGGCCGGCATGCATCCGCTCGTTCCCTACCTCATGGGCAAGATGCCGCACCCCGCCGGGACGCGCCTCACGGACGTGCAGAAGTGCGTTCGTACGGGCGACATCGACGAGGTGGGCGACAGCGCGCACCTCACCTTCTTCGAGATGCTCGGCAATTGGTCGCTCAACGACTACTTCAAGAAGGAGGCGATCTCCTGGAGCTTCGAGTTCCTCACGACGAAGCTCGGCTTCTCCCCGGACCAGCTCTCCGTCACGGTCTTCCGCGGCGAGGGCAGGGAGGGCGAAGAGGGCTACATTCCGGCGGACGAAGAGGCCGCCGCGATCTGGAAGAGCCTCGGGATCCCGGACGAGCGCATCTACCGCCTCCCGCGCGAGGACAACTGGTGGGGCCCCGCCGGCGAGACCGGCCCCTGCGGCCCGGACACGGAGATGTTCATCGACACCGGCAAGCCCGCCTGCGGCCCGGACTGCCGCCCCGGCTGCCACTGCGGCAAGTACATCGAGATCTGGAACGACGTCTTCATGCAGTTCAACAAGACCGCGGAGGGCAAGTTCGAGCCTCTCGGGCGCCACAACGTCGACACCGGCATGGGCGTCGAGCGCACGATCTGCATGATGAACGGCCTGGACACGGTCTACGACACCGACGTCTTCGCGCCGATCATGGCCAAGATCAAGGAGCTCTCCGGCAAGGCGTCCTTCGACACGCCGGAGGACGTCCGCTCCTCGCGCGTCGTCGCCGACCACATGCGGACCGCGACGTTCATCCTCGGCGACCAGAAGGGCGGCGTCACGCCCGGCAACGTCGGCGCCAACTACGTCCTGCGCCGCCTCATCCGCAGCGCCGTGCGCCACGCTCGCCGCCTCGGCATCGCTCCCGGCTTCACCGAGAAGATGGCCGCGACGATCATCGACGAATACAAGCACGTCTACCCCGAGCTGGAGCAGAACCGCGAGCGCGTGTTTCAGGAGTTGCTGGCGGAGGAGACGCGCTTCGGCAAGACGCTCGACGAAGGCAAGCGCGAGTTCGACAAGACCGTCGCCGGCATCCGCCGCAAGAACGAGTTCATGGGCGCCAAGGACCCGGCCTACGTCCCCGAGACCCAGATCTCCGGCAAGCAGGCCTTCCGCCTCTACGACACCTACGGCTACCCGCTGGAGATGACGCAGGAGCTCGCCCGCGAGATCGGCTTCACGGTCGACGTGGCGGGGTACCAGGAGTGCTTCAAGGCGCACCAGGAGCTCTCCCGCGCGAACGTCGGCTCCGCCAAGTCGGGCCTCGCCGAGCACAGCGAGGAGACGACCGCGCTGCACACCGCCACGCACCTGCTGCACAAGGCGCTCAAGATCGTCCTCGGCGATCACTGCAACCAGAAGGGCTCCAACATCACCGCCGAGCGCCTGCGCCTCGACTTCACGCACGGCGAGAAGATGACGCCCGAGCAGATCCGGAAGGTCGAGGACATCGTGAACGAGCAGATCCAGGCCGACCTGCCGGTCTACCGCGACATGATGACGCTTGACGAAGCGCGCGCCGCGGGCGCGACCGCGCTCTTCTCGAACAAGTACACCGACGAGAAGCTCTCCGTCTACACCATAGGCAAGACCCGCGAGGACTTCTTCAGCAAGGAGGTCTGCACCGGCCCGCACGTGGAGCACACGGGCGTTCTCGGGCACTTCCGGATCAAAAAGGAAGAGAGCTCCTCGGCCGGCGTCCGCCGCATCAAGGCCGTGCTGGAGAAGTAGCGGCCGCGCGCTCCGGCACGGATTTCCTCACGCGGGCGGGGACGCCCATCGCGAGGGAATGCGCGGGGACCGGGGAGGCCACGACGGCGCCGGCGGCGACGACGCTGCCGTCGCCGATCGAGGCGGCGTCGAGCACGGTCACGTGCGCGCCGAGCCAGCAGTCGCTTCCGACGCGGAGCGGCCCGCGCGTCACCATACCGCTCTGTTCGCAGTAGGGCAGGGGGGAGGCGTAGTCGTATTCGCCGCCGGAGAGCAGGTACGAGAACGAACCGACCATCGTGCCGCGGCCGATCGAAAGGTCGTTCGACGAAAACACGATGCAGTTCGCGGAGAGCGACGCGCGGTCTTCGAGCCGCACGTCGCCGTTCTTGCAGTAGATCGTCGTGTTGCGTCCGACGAAGACGCCGTCCCCGAGTTCGATGCCGCGGTTGTCGGCGCCCTTGGCGTCGAGCGTCGCGCGGTCGTCGAGCACGACCTTGGCGCCGAGCCGGATTTTCGAGGGGTGGCGCAGCGTGAGGTGGCGGCCGAAGAGGACCTTGCGCCCGCACGCGCCGAGGAATTTCGGGTACAGCGCGCCGCGCAGCGCGTATCCGAGCGCGCCGGGGACGCCGGAAACCGCGAGCTGCACGAGTTCGAAGAGCGCGGCCTTCCAGCGCGGCATCGGCCCGTAGGCGACGGCGAAATACGCCGCGACGGGCGACGCGCCGCCGCCGAGGGCGTCCTTGAGCTTCGCGCCCCCCGTGGGCGAATCGGCCTCCGTTCCGTGCATGTCACGCCTCCGGATCAGCGCCCGCCGGCGAGGAGTTTTTCGCGCAGGAGGCGCGGGGTGTCGCGATAGTCGTCGATCTTCAGGAACGGGAAGCCGGCGAGCAGCACGGATTCGTCGTTGCCGCCGGGGCCGTAGTCGTCGCCCACGTAGAGGACCTCCTCCTTGGCGAGGCCGCGCTCGCCGCAGACGAGGGAAAGCGCGTAGCCCTTGTCGTAGGGGGCGGGGGCCATGTCGTACGACGACGAGCCGCCGACGAAGACCTTGTAGTCCGGAAACGCGGCGCACACTTCGGCGTAGACTGCGCGGCGCTTGGCGCGGTCGGGATCGAACGCGAGCTTGTCCGCCTGAACCGCCTTCGTGCCGAGGATCGCGAACGTGACGACGCCGGAATCGTGGAATTCCACGCTTTCGCCGGCGAATTTCGTCCAGCCGTGCTTTTCGCGGATCGAGGCGACGCGGCGGGAGACGCTTTCGCGGTCGCACGGAAGCGTTTCGTCGCGGACGAACGCGAGATCGCGCGTCGCGGGGTCGTACTTCGCGTATTGGAGCCCGTAGTTGCCGAGGACGTCGATCGGGTAGCCCTCCATCTGCCGAAAGATGCGGCGGCAGGCGCCGGCGCCGGCCATGAGGAGGGAATAACCGGCCGCGCGCAGGTCGTCCAGCGTCGAGCGGATGTCCGGCGTCATCGGGGTCTTGTGCTGCGTGAGCGTGCCGTCGAGGTCGAATGCGATTAGTTTGAACATGTCGGAAGGTCCTTTGTGCCGCGGAGTATATCCCAAGGGGGCTCCTCTTTCAACGCCGCGGGCGCCTTTCTACATTCCGGGAAGGCGGGTTTGTCCGGAGGCGGAGCCTTCGCTCTCGTCGAGCTGGCGGAAGGCGGCGTGAAAGACTTCGGCGAGGGCGTCGAGTTCGTTGCGCTGCTTTTCGAGCGCCCAGAGGGCGAAGGACCACTTTTCGGCGAACTGGTAGTCCCCGAACATGCGGGGGTTGTACGAATCGAACTGTTCGCGGCGGTTCTGGTAGTTCCAGTGAATCTGGCGCGTCCGCGCGGCGAAGCCTTCCCAGAAGGCGTCCGCCACGTCCCATTTGTCCACGGACGGGTGGCGCATCGCGTAGTCGTGCGCGACGCGGGCGTGACGGGCGAGAAAGTGGCGGCAGCAGCGGTCGAAGTTTTCGTCCGTCTTGTCGAGGCACGGCCAGCCCATCGTGCCGCGCACCGAGCAGAGCCGCACCCGGAGGGGCATCTGCTTGCCGTAGCGGATGTCGTATCCGAATTCGACGATTTCCTTGCCCTGCGCGAAGCGCGTGGAGCCGTCCGGGGTGCACTTCTTCAGGATCAGGTTCTCCGCCGCCGCGCCGCCCATGAGAACGATCGTGGCGCGCACGATATCCGCCGATTCGCGTTCCGTCTCGTAGACGCCGGTGCGCGGGTCCCGGTCGTAGAAGCTCGACTCGGGCAGCTGGCTGAACGGCTGGCCGGGGTAGCGCTCGCGGGTGAAGTAGTGCACGTCGCCGGTGGCGCCGTCATTGCGCGCGAGGAGGCGGTGTTCGCCGTAGGAGACCCCGAGTGCGCGGAAGGCGTGGATGCGCATGAGCGTGTAGGCTCCGTAACCGGTGCTGCGGCGCGCCAGGCGCTTCTCAACGAGCCGGGTCGGGAGCGGGTTCCAGAGCGTCTTGTAGACGATCTCGCGCGTCTTGCCCTCGCCGAGGCGCACCCGGTCGGTGACGGAGCGGATTTCGTAGACGTTCGCGTATTCGATCCGGTCGCCGTGGCCGACGCCGGCCTCGATCGCGTCGAGGATCGCGAGCGTGCGGGCGTCCGCGCCGTCGTGCGGGAATCGGTTGCCGAGCGTGTACGTCGCTCCGGGAAGCGCGGTGCGAAGGTCGTCGAACGCGCGCGACATGGTGTCGTGCTCGTCCTGGTAGATCGCGCCGTTGAGGTGGCGGTAGATCGTCTCGAGGAATTTCGGCGAGGAGTCGTCCGCGTAGGCCGGATCGGCGAGGAGCGAACGGAACGCCCCGGAAACGGCCTCGAAGCGCTCTTCGGCGTCCGCGCGGGCGCTCGCGGGGTCCGCGGCGCCTTCCACGCGGCGCCACATTTCGAGGACCGGCGGCACGAGCGAACGCAGCGCCGCGCCGGGCGGGACTCCGAAGAACTCGATTTCGTGGTGGGAGCGGAACTTCGGCAGCAGCAGGTTCGGGACCTCCTGCGCCGGACCGGTCGAAGCGAGCTCGCGCAGGCCGTCGACGAATTTCGGGAAATCCTCCCGCAGGAGGCGTCCCCACGCCAGAAAGTTCGAGTACGAGAGGAAGTGGACGCCCTTCACGTTGTGGTAGTAGCGAAGCGGCGAATGGATGCGCGAAACCGAGGCGCGGAGGGCCGCGGCCATCTCGTCGCGGGTCCAGGCGAGGGGCTTGATGCGCCACTCCTGGCCGCGGTGCGAGTAGAAATCCAGGGTCTCGTCGACGCGGTCGGCGAGGATGATGCGGCGCATCGGCAGCCCGAGCGCCTGAAGCCATTCGTCCATTTCGGCGACGTCGGCCGTCGCGACGGCGCGCTGGGAGATTTCGATCGAGTCGCCGACGATGTTGGCGCACACAACCTTGTTCGAAAGCGTTCTGGCGCGCTCCTCCTCGGGCAGGGTCGAAAGCCCCCAGAATTCGCCCGAAAGGAGCGGAAGCGCGGTCACGGCGTGGTTGCCGCTCGAAATCGCCATCACGTTGCCGAAGACGCGCGCCTCGTCGTCGCCTCGGCGACCGTTGAGCTCGGCCTTCGCGACAAGGACGACCGGATCGCGGTTTTCAAGATGTTCGAGCACGCCCTCTTCGAGGATGAACGTGTCGTCGAAAAGATCGTAGCAGCCGAAGGTGCGCGTGCGCCCCCAGGCCTGGATGGAGACCGTGCCGGGCCGCTTCGTCGCGGCCGACACGGCGTTCCGGAGAAATGAAACGACTTCGCCCTGCATGGTTTTTCCGGCGTCCTTCCCTGACGCCGCGGCCCATCCTACCCGAAAGCCCCGCCGATGTCCACACTCCTCTTCGCGCGACAAAGGGCGCGAGGGGCGCATTTTGCGGAAGAATCTGGTATACTCCGCGGCGTTGCGGAACCCGATTTGCCGTTTTGCCGTCCGAAACCCGTTTTTTTCCGATCGTTCATGTCCTCGTCCACAAGTCTCTGGCGCATTGCCGCGATGGCCGGCGCCTTGCTTGCGAGTTTCTTCTTCTCCGCGTGCGAATTCGCGGTGATCCGCCTCGACCGCCTCGCCCTCAAGGAGGAGGCGGAGTCGGGGTCGCGTCCGGCGCGCACGCTCTCGGCGTTTCTTGCCGACACCGGCCGGTTTCTCTCTTCGCTTTCCGTCGGCAACACCGTCGCGAATCTGCTGCTCTCGTCGTTCGCCGCGATCACGTTCGCGCCACCGATCGCACGCCGGCTCGCCGCGGCGCTTCCCGGAGAGCCGGATCTCGCGGCGGTCGAGACGGCCAGCGCGGCGCTCCTCACGCTGCTTCTCTCGTACGCGGTCCTGGTCTTCGGCGAAATCGCGCCGAAGCAGTTCGCGCTCGCGCGCGGCGAGGGGTTCGCGCACAAGGCCGCGGGCGCGATGCGCGCGTGGGCCGCGATCGTCTCGCCGGCCGTGTTCCTCGTGAGCGGCGGGGCGAAGCTGCTTCTGCGGCTTTTCGGCGTGCGGGCCCCGATGGCGGACGCCGCGCCGGTCTCCGAGGAGCAGATCCTGCGGCAGGTCGAATGGGGCGAGGAGCACGGCTCCATCGAAACCGACGAAAAGGAGATGATCGAAAACGTTTTCGAGCTGAAGGACCTCACGGCGGAGGACGTCATGGTCCACCGCAAGGACGTCGTGGCGCTCCCGACGGACGCGACGTGGGGCGGCATCCGCGACACGATCCGCCGCACCGGCGTTTCGCGCATCCCGATCTACCGCGGCTCCGTGGACACGATCGAGGGCATCCTCAATTCCCGCGACTTCCTCCTGCGCTCGACCGACTCGAAGAACTTCTCCATCGCGCCGCTGCTGCGCAAGGCGATGTTCGTGCCGGAGACCGTGAAGGCCGACCTGCTCCTCAAGCGCATGCAGAAGCGCAAGCAGTCGATGGCGATCGTGATCGACGACCACGGCGGCACGTCGGGCATCGTCACGGTGGAGGACCTCGTCGAGCAGGTCGTCGGCGAGCTCTACGACGAGTACGACAAGGAAGAGGACGTGATCCGCATCGAAAAGCTCGGCGAGGGGCGCTGGCGCGTCCCGGGCGAGGCGGAACTCGACGACGTGTCCGAGGCCGTCGGCGCGGAGCTGGAGGAGGGCGAGTACACCACGCTCGGCGGCTGGCTCTTCGAGCGCCTCGCCTCGGTGCCCGCGCAGGGCGCGGTCGTGGACGTCCCGGAGCTCGGGCTCCAGATGAAGATCGAGAAAATGGACGGCCATCGCATCGACAGCGTCCTCGTCTCCCGCGCGTCCGATCCGGCCGATCCGGCCCCACGGCCGTGACCGGGCGGGCGGTCCCCGCCGCCTCTCCCCTCCGCGGAGCGCGTCCATGAACTCCCCTTTCCGTCTCGTTTCCCCGTACCCGATGGCCGGCGACCAGCCGGAGGCCGTCGACGCGCTCGTGAAGGGCTTCCGCGCCGGCGTGCCGGCGCAGACGCTCCAGGGCGTCACGGGCTCGGGCAAGACGTTCACGATGGCGAACGTCATCCAGCGCCTCGGCATGCCGACGCTCGTGCTGTCGCACAACAAGACGCTCGCGGCGCAGCTCTACGGGGAACTCAAGTCGTTCTTCCCCGAAAACGCGGTGGAGTACTTCGTCAGCTACTACGACTACTACCAGCCCGAGGCGTACATCCCGCAGACGGACACGTACATCGCGAAGGATTCCGCGGTCAACGACGAAATCGAGCGCTTCCGGCTCTCCGCCGCGAACGCGCTCGTGCAGCGGGAGGACGTGATCGTCGTGGCCTCCGTTTCGTGCATCTACGGCATCGGCTCCTCCGACGACTACACCGGCATGTCGCTCCCCCTCGCCGTCGGGCAGGAGATCGACCGCGACGCGATGCTCTCGCGCCTCGTGGAGATCCGCTACTCGCGCAACGACGTCGACCCGAAACCCGGCGACTTCCGCGTGCGGGGCGACACGGTGGACGTGTTTCCCGCGTGGAACGACAAGATCGCGTACCGCGTCGAGACGTTCGGCGACGAGGTGGAGGCGCTTTCGGAGTTCGACCCCGTTTCCGGCCGCACGCTGCGCCGCCTCGACCGCACGGTCGTCGCGCCGGCGCGCAACTACGTGCTGCCCCGCGACAAGATGCTCGCCGGCCTCGCGCGCATCGAGGCGGAGCTGGAAAACCGGGTCGCGTGGTTCGAGGCGAACGGCAAACTCCTCGAAGCGCAGCGTCTGCGCCAGCGCACGGAGTACGACCTGGAGATGATCCGCGAGATCGGCTACTGCACCGGCATCGAGAACTATTCCGGGCCGCTCTCGGGGCGTCCCCCCGGCACTCCGGGGGAGTGCCTGATCGACTACTTTCCGCGGCCGTTTCTCACCATCGTCGACGAATCGCACGTCACGGTGCCGCAGCTCCAGGCGATGTACCATGGCGACCGCGCGCGCAAGACGATCCTCGTGGACAACGGCTTCCGCCTACCGTCGGCGCGCGACAACCGTCCGCTCTCCTTCGAGGAGTTCGAAGGCAAGATCGGGCAGGTGCTGTTCGCGTCCGCCACGCCCGGGCCCTACGAAAAAGCGCGGTCCGGCCGCGTCGTGGAGCAGATCCTGCGTCCGACCGGTCTTCTCGACCCGCCCGTCGAGGTGCGCCCGCTCGCGCGCCAGATCGACGACGTGATGGAGGAGATCCGCGCCACGGCGGCGGCGGGCGACCGCACGCTCGTCACCGCGCTCACGAAACGCACGTGCGAGGATCTCGCCGCCTATCTCCGCGAGGCCGGGCTCCGGGTCGAATGGCTGCATTCCGACGTGGACGCGCTCGACCGCGTCCAGATTCTTTCGCGGCTTCGTCGCGGCGATTTCGACGCGCTCGTCGGCGTGAACCTGCTGCGCGAGGGGCTTGATTTGCCGGAAGTGGCGCTCGTCGCGGTGCTCGACGCCGACAAGGAGGGCTTTCTGCGCTCCTCGACGTCGCTCGTCCAGACGGCGGGGCGCGCCGCGCGCCACGAGCGCGGCCGGGTGATCCTCTACGCCGACGTGCGCACCGATTCGATCCGGGAGCTGCTCCGCGTCACCGAACGCCGCCGCCGCATCCAGTCCGCCTTCAACGAGAAGCACGGCATCGTCCCGCATTCCGCGCGGCGGACCCTCTCGGAGGACGACGCCATCCGTTCCGTCGCCCTCATGTGCGAG
>CAMNCG010000063.1 GCA_946534105.1 uncultured Verrucomicrobiota bacterium | reverse complement strand
CCGTGGAACCTGCACGACCTCGACCTCGCGGGCGGCCTTCCGGCGATCATGAAGGAACTCCTGCCGAAGATCGACGGCTCCGCGCTCACCGTCACCGGCAAGACGATGGCGGAGAACGTCGCCCCGGCGAAGGTCTGGAACCGCGAGGTGATCCACACGCTCGAAAACCCCGTGATGAAGGAGCCCGGCATCGGGGTCCTCTACGGCTCGCTGGCGCCGGAAGGCGCGATCATCAAGATCGCCGCCGTGCCGGAGCCGCTCATGGGCAAGTTCTCCGGCCCGGCGCGCGTCTTCGACGAGCAGGACGACGCCCTCGCTGCGCTCCGCTCCGGGAAGATCAATCCCGGCGACGCCTGCATCCTGCGCTTCCTCGGCCTCAAGGGGCGGTTCGGCACCACGTCGTTCATGTTCCAGGAGGAACTCAAGGGGCGTCCCGAGCTCTACAACTCCTGCGCCGTCGTCACGGACGGCCGCTTCTCCGGCGGCACGTCCGGCCTCTCGGTGGGCTACGTTTCGCCCGAAGCGGCGCTCGCCGGCCCGCTGGGGCTCGTCAAGGAAGGCGACACGATCGAAATCGACCTTCCGGCCCGCCGCATCGACCTCAAGATCGACGAGGCGGAGATGGCGAAGCGCAAGGCCGCGTTCGACTGGAAGTTCGACGAGAAGAAGTACCCGCGCTTCCTGCGGCTCTTCGTGAAGAACGTCGGTTCCATGGCCCACGGCGGCATCTGGGAGTGACCCGTTGAAAGGTTGAAACGTTGAAAAGTCGCGAACGGGACGGGCGCGCGGCCGACGTGCTCGTGATCGGCGGGGGGCTCGCCGGGTGGCGCGCGGCGGAGGCGGCGGCGAAGGCCGGCGCGTCCGTCGCGCTCGTGGCGAACGGCGCCGGCAATTCGCCGGACATCCACGCGCTCAATGTCCCGGTCCGGCCGGACGACTCGCCGGAGCGCTTCATCGACGACACGCTTCGCAGCGGCCGCGGCGGCTGCGATCCGGAGCTGGTGGAGACGCTCTGCCGCGAGGCGCCGGCCCTCGCGGAGGAATTCCCGTTCGACCGCGAGGCGGACGGCTCGTATTCGCTGATGCAGCCCGTCGGATGCAGCGTTCCGCGCTGCGTCACGATCGGACACCACGTGGGCGCGTGGATTCTCGCCAAAATCCGCCGCGAACAAAAGGATGGAGTGCATTTCATCGCCGGCCGGGCGACGGCCCTGCGGCGGCTTCCCGACGGCGCGTTCGAGGCGGAAATCGCCGCCGTTCCCGCCGCCGAGCGGGACGCAACCTCCATCCGCGCCGCGGCGGTCGTCCTGGCGACCGGCGGCTGGTGCGGAAAATACGGATTCTCCGACAATCCCCCGGAACTGCGCGGCGACGGCATCGAGCTAGCGCAGTCGCTCGGCGCCGCGGTGCGCGACATGGACTGCATCCAGTACGAACCCACCGTCGCGCTCGCGCCGGAAGCGGTGCGCCGCATCCCGGTCATCACCACGATGCTGCACGAGGGCGCGACGTTTCGCAACCGCGACGGCGCGGAGTTTCTCTCCGACAAGCACGCGAACAAGGACGAACTCTCCCGCGCGATCTTCGCGGAGATCGCGGCCGGCCGCGGCGTCCCGGTTCCGGGCGACGGCGGACTGGAGTCCGCCTCCCCCCTGGCTAGCGCCTCGGAGAGGGGCGGCGGTCTCCAGACCGCCGTCAACGATGAGGGAGCGTTCGGCGTCTGGTACGACGCGACCGGGGTCGATCACGAGCTTCTGAAAACCCGCTACGCGGACACGGTTCGGCGCTACGCGCGTTGCGGCGTGGACATCACGCGCGAACCCATGCTCGTCGCGCCCGCGCCGCACACCTCGCTCGGCGGCGTCGTGATCGACGCGCGCTGCCGCGTCCTGGACGCCGCTCGCTCCCCGATCCCCGGCCTCTACGCCGTCGGCGAGGTCGCGGGCGGAGTCCACGGCATGAACCGCATCGGCGGAAACGCCGGCACGGAGGTCCTCGTCTTCGGCCGCATCGCCGGGGCGGAGGCGGCACGTTTTCGCGAGGCGTCTCCGAACTGATTCAACCCGCGGGGAACGACACCGATCTCAAGGACGGATGGCACGAATGAAAACGGAGGCGGCTGACCCGGACATGATCGAACTGCGCGGCGCCGGCGGCGTCGCGCTCGCCTGCACGTACGGCGCGCGGCTCGCCAGCTGGCGCCCGTCCGGCGGCGAGGAGGTTTTCGCGATGGCGCTGCCACGCGGGAAATGGCCGCGCGACGCCCAGGTGCACGGCGGGCTCCCGGTCTACTGGCCCTGGTTCGTGTACGAAGGGCCCGCAGGCTGCCGCATCCACGGCGTCACGGGATACGCCGACTGGCGCGTCGCGGAGCGAACGGAAAACCGCGTGGTCTTCGCCCTCGACGACACGCCCCAGACGCGAAGCGCCTGGCCGCACGCGTTCCACGCCGAAATGGAGTATGCACTGGAGGACGGGCCCCGGCTCACGGCGGCATTCCGCGTCGTCAACGCCGGCGCCGAACCGTTTTCGTGCACGGAGGGATTCCACCCGTATTTCCGCGTCGGCGACGCGGAACGGTGCTTTGTCACGGGGACCGACGGCTGCCGGTATTTCTGGAAGGGCGAAGCCGAAAAGGGCGACGGCCGCGTCTGGTCGGGAGACTTCCCGTGCCGTTTCGTCGCCACGGGGAAACCGGGCTGGGTGTTCGAGGAAAAGACCGCCGCGGGCGTCCACGTCCACGACCTCGTCGATCCGACGCTCGGGCGGACGCTCCGCCTGGAATACGAAGGAAACATCAAGTTCGTCGTGTGGAATTCCGGCCCCGATTTCACGCCGTACGGAGACGCGGACGATCCGGACTACGGGCGGCGGTTCGTCTGCGCGGAAGGCGCGACGCTCTACCGCGACCGGGCCTACGCGCTCGCACCGGGCGAATCGCACGAATTGCGCCTTTCCGTCACGCCGCTCCGCGGAGCGGCTCCCTCGCCCCCGTCCGCCGTTGCGGGCCGGGTGGCAACCTGCTAGCATCCAGACCCATGCAACTCCAGCCATCGAACGAGGCGCCCGTTTCCCCGGCGCCGCAACCCGCGGCGGGCGTTTCCGGAGACCGTCCGGTCTTCGAGGAAGTGCTGCCCGGAACCTACCTTCTCAAAGTCCCCTTCGGCCCCGTCTGGACGGGCATCGCGCTCGTGCGCGGCGAAAAGAACGTTTTGATCGATTCGTCGCATCTGGAGCCGGAAAAATTCCTTCTTCCGGCGCTCGCGGACCTGGGGCTCGCGCCGGGCGACATCGCCTGGCTCCTCAACACGCACGTGCACGGCGACCACATCGGAGGGCACCACGCGCTGCACGAAACGCACGGAGTGAAGGTCGCCACGCTCGACTCCGCCGCCGGGGCGCTGCGCGATCCCGTGGCGGTGGCGATCCGGGTTCGGACTCGCTTTCCGCGCAACTCCCCTCCCCCGCAGTCGTACCTCAAGGGCGTCGTGGCGGACCGCAGGCTCGCGGAGGGCGAACTTCTGGAAGGCCGCTTTTCCGTCATCGCCGCACCGGGGCACGATGACGACTGCCTCGTCTGGATCGACGCCGCCACGCGCACCGCGTTCACCGGCGATTCGCTTCAGGGCAACGGCACCCCGACGCAGGGCATCGGCTTCTACCGCGACCTGCCCGCCTACCGCGCAACCCTCGCCAAGCTCGCAAGACGAGTCGAGGCCGGCGAAATCGAAAATCTCGTCTGCGGGCATTTCTACGACGGAATCGGCGACGTGATCCGCGGCCGCGAGGCGGTCGCGGCGGCGCTGCGGTACAGCGCCGAGCGCGTCGAGCTCTACGGCGAAAAGATCGCGGAATGCGTCGCATCCGGAGTCCCGGTCGAGGAAGAGCCCGTGTCGATTGCGCGGCGCCTCATCGAAGAAGTCGGCTGCGGAATGCCGGAAAAGCTCTTCCTCGCGCTCCACACCGTGAGCGAGCACCTGCGGGAGGCCGCCGCCAAAACAACCGCCGCGAAACCCGGCGCATCCGGGCCTGCGTTGCAGGAGCAGCCGCGAAGCCGCGCCACTGCAACACGCGCTGCCACCCTGCGCGACGCGGGCGATCCATGGTGGATCGGAGTGCGCACGGCACAGGAGTTTCTCGGCCTCGCCGACAAGACCATCCTTCACGCGGGGCCGCCCATCGAATTCGAGCGGATGTGCGCGGGACACCGCCGCGGCATGGTTTCGGCCTGCCTCTTCGAAGGCTGGGCCAAGACGGAATCCGAAGCCGTGCGGCTGCTGGAAAGCGGGCAAGTGCGGTGCGAAGCCGCGTGCGACTACGCGACAAACGGCTCCGGCTACGGGATCGTCACGCGCTCGGTTCCGCTGCTGATCGTCGAGGATCGGGAAACCGGCGGCCGCGCGGGCGTGTTCCCGGCGGAAGGGCGCTTCGGAGGCGGCTTCTGCGGCTGGGGCGTGTACTCGCGGGAAATCGCGGAAAACCTCGCCTGGATGCGCGACGTCCTCTTCCCGCCGATTTCGGCGGTGCTGGAAGGCGAAGGCGGATTCCCGATGCGCGAACTCTTCGCCGAAGCGCGCCGCATGGGCGACGAGCTGCACTCCTCGCAGAAGGCGATCGACCCGCTCTTCACGCGGGCGATCGTGCCATTCGCGCTCCAATGCTCCAACGCCGCCGAACTTCTCTCCCATTTCGCCACCACAAACCGCTTCACGCACAACTTCGGCCAGGCGGCGAGCAGGGCGCTGCTGCTCGGTCTCGAAGCGCGCGGCGAGCGCGGCTTCCTCACCGCGGCCGGCGGCAACGGCGTCGAATACGGCGTCAAGTTCGCCGGGTCGCCCGAATGGCACGTCGCGCCGGCGCCGATGATCGAAGGTCCGTATCTCGTGCCGGGCGCGAAGCGCGAAAACCAGCTGCCCTGGCTGGGAGACAGCTCGATTGTCGAATGCCGCGGCTGGGGCGGCTCGATCCGCCCGATAAACCCCGCGCACGGCGCCCCGGGCTCCGGACCCACAATCAACGGCGGCATGATGGACAAGAACGGCGGCTGGATGGGCGCGGGCTCCACGCGGATGCCAGAAGCTTGCTTCGCCAGCGCCTGAAACGCCCCACCACTCTCACAAAAAACTTCGACCCATGGAAAGCATTTTTTTCGGACTCGACGGACTCTGCCCGACGCAGGACGGGGCGATCGCCGAACTCATGCCCTGGAATGCGCCGGCCGCCGGATTGAAACTCGCCCGTGAAAAAGTGGAGCCGCTTGGCGACGGGGCGTTCGCCGTCACGCGCACGATCCTCAACGAGGGCGCCGCGCCGGCCACGTTCCGCGACGAACTCCGCGTCCGCGACCTCTTCGCCGCGACCCACTACCTGATTCCGTGCGTGAACTACGACGGCAACGGCTTCGGCGGCGAGGAGAACGTCTACAACGGCCGCTCGATGGGCGCCGTGAAAATGCCGACCGGACTCTCGCACGAGGGCCAGCCGTGGGTCTTCCCGTACGAGCGCACCGGGGTGCCGTCATGCACCCTCACCGAAAACGAGACCACGGGGCTGGCCGTCTTCGCGGCGAACGACACGTCGGCGTCGCTCGTGAGCTCCTGCTCGTTGCGCAGGGACGGAGACGGCCGCCTGGAGCACGTGATCGTGCGCCCGGTCGTCGAGGCACCGTACACGTACGAGAACAAGGGCGTGTTCGGACCGCGCTTTGAAAGCGCAATCACGCTCGCTCCGGGCGAATCGTTCACGGCGAAGAGCTTCGTGTGCGTCTGCACCCCGAAGTGGAGGAACTTCGCGGCGGTCGCGATGATGGAGCACGCGCTGCGGCTCCTCCGCCCCTCGCTCGAACCCTGCATGGACGACGACGAGGCGTACGCGCTCGGCACTCGCTACATCCGCTCGCTCTTCTGCCTGGCCGATGACGGCAAAACCTGGCTGCTCGCCACGAACCGAAAGCAGCGCATGTTCGGCGACCAGCACGCCGCGCGCATCACGCGCGAGGAGATGCGCGAGCGCATGAAGTGGGAGTACTGGACCGACATCGCCACGTTCAACAACGGCTTCGAACTCGGCTTCACCGGCCAGAACTTCCTCAACGCCCGCCTGCTCGCCGCCAAGGCGCTCCGCGAAGGCGACGCCTCCCTCCTCGAAAAGTGCATCGGCGTGTTCGACGCGTTCCTCGCCACGCAGAAGCCGAACGGGCTGCTCTTCCCGCGCTGGAACTGGAACTTCGACGGCGGAAGCCCCGACCGCGCGACCGACGTCTGCAACCTCGGCTGGGGCGCGGCCGAGGCGGTGCGCATGGCGCGGCTCCTGCGCGCCCACGGGATCGACAAGCCGGAACTGGTGGAGTTTGCGCGCCGGCTGTGCGACTTCTTCGTCGAGCACTGGTCGCCCGAACACGGATTCGGCAAATCGTGGTCGCTCGACGGCCGTCCCGTTTCAACGGGCGGCTCCATCGGGGGCTTTCTCGTGCCGGCGCTGGTTGAGCTGTACGAAGAAACGGAAGACCGCAAATATCTCGACGGCGCGCTTCGCGCGGAAGACTTCTACTTCACGCGCGACCTGGATCGCTTCGAATGCACCGCCGGCGCGATCGACTGCCAGTGCATCGACAAGGAGACCTCCTATCCGTTCATCTGGAGCGAACTGGCGCTCCACCGAATCACGGGCGGGGCGCAGCATCTGGAGCGCGCCGAAAAGGCGGCGTGGTACTTCGTTTCGTGGATGTTCTTCTTCGACACGGTCGTCGAGCCGGAAACCGACTTCGCGCGATACGGCTACCACACCACGGGCGGCACCTCGGTCAGCATCGAGCACCAGGTCATCGATCCATGGGGCGGCATCCTCGCGCCGGAGCTTCTGGAGCTGGCGGATCTCATCGGCAACGACGCCTTCCGCGCGATCGCGCGGCTCATGTGGGCGAACTCGTTGCAGGGAATCACGCGGAAGCTCGGCGACTTCATCCACGAGACGCAGCGACCAATCGGATCGCAGAACGAGGCGTTCTTCCAGGCGCGCTACAACAAGTACCGCCCCGACGTGGAGCCGGGATACTACAACGACCTGCTCGTCTCGTGGCCCTCCTCCTACCGCGTCTGGACCGTCGAACGCCTCCGCGAGCGCGGCCTGCGGATGCGCTAGCGCGCCGGCGCGCGGCGCTCTTCTCGTCGGTGCGGAATCTTCCGTCTTGTCGGTTGAAAAACGTTGCCGGATCGGGTAGAGTGTCCATCCCGAACGTGCAAGTCGGGATGACCAGGTCGAAAGGACCGGGCCGGAAGAAACGCGCACCGCAAAAGCATCACATGAGACTCCTTTTCCGTCGCGTCGCGCTCGTCGCGGCGCTCCTTGGCGGCGTCGGCTCCGCCCCCGCGTCCGAAGTTCCCGCCATGGCCCCTTCCGATTCGACTCCGGCTTCCGTCCCGAGGCCGCTCCGCGTCATGGCCACGATCTTTCCCGCCTGGGACTGGGCGCGCGAGGTTCTCGGCGACGATGCCAGCGGTGTCGAACTCACGCTGCTTCTGGGAGACGGCGTCGACCTGCACAGCTACCAGCCCACCGCCGAGGATCTGAAGAAGATCGCCGCGAGCGACCTGTTCATTCATGTTGGCGGAGAATCCGACGGCTGGGTCGCCCCCGCCCTCGCCGCGACGCCGAATTCTCGCCGCAAGGTGTTGCGTCTCCTCGACGCGCTTGGCGACGCCGTCAAGACGGAGGAGATGGTCGAGGGCCTGGAGCACGAGCACGCCGGGCATCACGCCGACGAGGCGGACGACGATCACGGTCACCACCATGGAGAGGAGGCGGTGCCCGACGAGCACGTCTGGCTCTCGCTCCGCAACGCGCGTACGCTCGTCGGCGCGATCGCGGAGTCGCTTGCGGCTCTTGATCCCGCATGCGCGGAGGTCTGGCGCGCCAACGCGGCCGCCTACGGCGAAAAGCTTGCGGCGCTTGACGCGGACTACGCCGCCGCCGTCGCCGCCGCGCCGCGCAAGACGCTCGTCGTCGCGGACCGTTTTCCGCTTCGCTATCTTGCGGACGACTACGGTCTCTCGTATTTTGCCGCGTTTTCCGGCTGTTCGGCCGAGACGGAGGCGAGTTTCAAGACCGTCGTCCTCCTCGCCGGAAAGGCGGACGCGCTCGGCGCGCGATCGATCCTCGCGCTTGAGGGCGCGCGGCACCGCATGGCGGAGACCGTCCGTGCCGCGACGAAGGCAAAGGACCAGGAGATCGTCGTCTTCGATTCGCTTCAGTCCACCACGATGGAACAGGTGGCGGCGGGCGAGACCTACCTCGTGGCGATGCGGCGCAATCTCGCCGCTCTCGCCAGGGCCCTGAGGTAGCATCCCGTCACGTCCGTGACGCGTCCCTCTCCTTTCAACTTTTCCATTTGGTTTCCGTCCCGCGTTTTGCTAGACTTGGCGCCGCAAACGACAAGGGGCGCGACATGGCGCCGACCGGCATGAAAGAGAAACCCACGTTCGACCTTCGCAGGGACGCCGCCGCGCGCGGCGTCCTTCTCGTCGCCCACCGCGGCGTCTGGGGCGGCAACATCCCGCCCAACACCATCATCTACGACTACAAGGTGCAGCTCGTCGCGGGCCGCAGCGACGACATGGCCACCGCCGGCGGCGACCCCGAGCACTCCTGGGGCTGGCTCGCCGACCTCGGCTACGACCTCGTCCAAACCGACTGGCTGCTCGCCTGCTCGCTCTTTCTCGAACGCACCGGCTGCCGGACTTCGTAAGGGGCACGGGAACCGCTTTTGAAGACCATCCTTTACGTAAACTTCAGGCCGGACGCCGGCATCGACAAGATGAGGCTGGCCGGTCTGCGGCGGTTCGCCGCAGGTCGCGGGTGGCGCGTGGAGACGCTTGACCACGAGGTCTGCTCGCCCGAATCGCTTCGCGAGGCGCTGTCGCGCCTTCGTCCCGTCGGATGCGCCGTGGAAGCCTGGGATCCGCATACGGCGCTTCGTCCCTCGCTTTTCGGTCGCGTCCCGGTCGTGTATTTCAGCCTTCCGCCGAATCGCGCAGGGTGGAGCGGCGCCCGCCTGATCGAGTGCGACAACGCCCTCGTTGCCAGGATGGCATTCAAGGAACTTTCCTCCACGAAGCCCTCGTCGTATGCCGTGCTTTCCTGCTGGAAAAGCGAGCGCTGGGCCGTCGAGCGCATCGAGGCCTTTCGAGAATGCTGCCGCGAGGCCGGGGCGGACTGCCAGGTCGCCTACTTCCATGACGGCGGCGCGGCCGAGTGTCCGATGCGCGCCAGGGCGATGGTTCCATGGGTCGCTTCGCTTCCGCGCCGCTGCGCCATTTTCGCCGTGAACGACTGCTGCGCCCACTGCGCGGCGAAGGCGCTCGCCGCCGCCGGGCGCCACAGTCCATGGTCGGCGACGCTTGTCGGCGCGGACGGCGTGGATCCGCCCCAAAGGGACAGGGCGCTTGCCGAGACGATTTCGACGGTGCGGCTCGATTTCGAACTGGCCGGCTATCTCGCCGCGAAGATGCTGGTGGGGGCTGGCGGGCCCGATAGGACATGCGGAACTGGCGGGACATGCGGGACGGGCGACCATTGTCGCGCCCGTCGCGCCCGTCCCGCTCCATCTACCACACCTCCCGTCACCGTCGGCCCGCTCATGATCGTGCGGCGCAAATCGACGCGCGGCCATGGGCGGCGCGACCCGCGCATCCTTGATGCAATGGCCGTCATCCGGCGAGAGGCATGCGACGGACTGACCGCGGCTGCGCTGGCGGCGCGCTACGAAGGGTCGCGCCGCCTTTTCGAGATTCGCTTCCGTGAGGCCGCCGGCCATTCCGTCCTCGACGAAATCATCAACGTCCGCATGGCGCGCGCCGTGGATCTGCTCGCCAACACGGAAATGCGGATCGAGGCGATCGCCAACTTCTGCGGGTTCAACACCGAACTCGCCTTCTGGAAGGCGTTTCGCAAGCGAACCGGCGTCTCGCCGCTGGACTTCCGCAAGAGCCGAAGCTAGGAAGGAAAATCTTTTCGCAAAAGTAAGTCTCCGCAGGCGGAAAGGTGCTATTGTTGTTTCCGCAAGGCGGGACTGTGCCCCGCCGGCATTTGTCAACAACCTCCCGCCACGACCATGAAAACATCCATTCTGCCTCTCGCGTTTCTTTCCGCGATCTCCGCAGCCTCGGGCATCACCGCCCTCGATTCGTCGCAGTTCGACTACAAGTACGAGATGGACGCTCTGCCCACGACGCAGAACCTCGACGGTGACGGCGCCTACGATTTCACGGTCAGCGAACCGACCAAGGTTTCGCTCGGCACGGGCGTGAACATCGCGTCGCTGGCGCTTGACGCCTCTTCGGCAAACACGTTCCTCATGAGCGGCGCGGCGGCGGGCACGGCCGGCGGCGCGTGGCAGAACTCGGGCATTTCTGCGGCGACAGGCTATACGGTCGAAACGCGCCTCAAGATCACGTCCGTTTCCGGGACGGCGGGGGCCATCGTCGTCAACGCATCCGTCGACGATACGGTCAACGCCTGGCTCAAGTTCTGGAGCGGCAGCGTCTGGTGGGGAGAGACGCAAATCGGCAGCGTGGATGCGACCGCATACCATACCTACCGCATCGTGCGCGAGGCCGGCAGTTCCACGCATTCCGTCTACGTGGACGGCGCGCTCGTCGCGTCCGGCCTTGGAAGCGGATTCTCCTACTCCTCCCCCTTGAAACGCCTGCTGGTCGGCTCTCCCGGCTCGACCTACCGCGGCAAGGCGCAGATTGCGTTCATCCGCTTCCACAAGGGCGGCTACGCGCCGCCGGTTCCCGGCGACAAGTCCGCGAAAAAGTGGTCCGGCGAGTTCCCGCTCCAATACGAGATGACCGCGAATGACATGCGCTTCGACGGCCCGGCGGCTGGAGGAACGGACTGGTCCGGCAGCGTCGATTCGAGCGCATCCGTCACGCAAAACGGAAAACTTTCCGTCGTGCCGCCTCAGGGAAAGATGGTGTATTGGCGGGCGAACGATTCCGTATGGAGCGCGCTGATTGGTTCCGACAAGCCCTATACCGTCGAATTCGCGGTCCAAATCAAGAGCAAGTGGAATCTCTCGTCCGTCGGCGACCGCGTCATGCAGATTTGGTGCGGTAACCGGCGAGCCGCCGGCGTCTTCTACATCGGCACGGGCAGCGTGACCTGGGAACCGAACGGAGCCGCCACCTACACGACGCTCGACACGGGCGACAACACGGACAAGACGCACACGTTCCGAATCTCCTACGACGGAACCACGCGGCACGGCTACACCCTGTGGCGCGACGACAAGGTGATCGGCTCCTATCTCGTGGACAGCAAGGTGTACAACTCCGCGCTGAACAACAACGTGAACTTCCTCCGGTTCGGCGTGACCAGCACGTCATCGGTGGGCGGCTCGTTCGACGTCGATTACGTCCGATGGGCCACCGACGGCGCATGGGACTGGAAGGGACCGCCCGAGGCGTTCGTGATGACGATCCGGTAATGGAACTGCGGAATGTTGCCAATGTGAAAATGTTGCCAGTTCCCAAATCCAGTTTCCAATCTGGAACCGAAGCATTTTTGCAGCCACAAAGCACACAACGGCTCTGCGCCCTCCGCGTTCCCTGCGGCTGAGGAAAAATTGAGAATTGTGGATTTGTGAACAATTGTGGAATTGTGAACAATGATACCCTCTGCGCCTCTGCGCCTCTGCGTTAAAAAACTTTGCGGACTTTGCGAACTTTGCGCGAGCATCGCCCTCGTTTCCCTTTGCGCTGACATGTCGCTTGCCATGCCCGTCCCGCAGATCGTCCTGGAGCTTCCGCCCGGTCCCGGCAACCCGCGCAACAGCGAGGGTACCTTCGCGACGCTGCGCGACGGCCGCGTCATGTACGCCTACACGCGCTTCACCTCGGAAATTCGCGACGGCATCCCCGATTCCGGCGCGGCCGAGATCGTCGCCCGGTTTTCCGCCGACGGCGGCCTGACCTGGACGGCGGATGACGCGCCGGTCGTCGCCAACGAGGGCGCGTTCAACGTCTGCTGTCCGAGTCTCCTGCGTCTCCAAAGCGGCGAACTCGCGCTCTTCTACCTGCGCAAGAACAGCCAGAGCGACTGCATCCCGATGATGCGCCGCTCGTTCGACGAGGGCGCGACGTGGAGCGAGCCGACGCAGTGCATCTCGGACGCGCCCGGCTACTACGTCCTCAACAACGACCGCGTGATCCAGCTCCGCGACGGACGGCTCCTCTTCGCCGTCTCGCTGTTGAACTCGGCGGACGGTTCGTGGGACGAAAAGGGCACGGTGATGTCCTACCATTCCGACGACAACGGCGCGACCTGGCGGCGTGGCGGGACGGTTGCCGCAGTAGTCTGCGGCGCCGGTGGCGTCGCCGCCACGGCGGCCGACGATCCAGCCCGCGTCACCTTTCAGGAGCCGGGTGTCGTGGAGCTCCGCGACGGACGCATCCTCCTCTGGATCCGCACCGACGCCGGCTGCCAGTATGTCTGCCATTCGTCGGACCGTGGCGAGACGTGGACCGAGCCGCGGCCCTCGCCGCTCGTTTCGCCGCTCTCGCCCGCCAGCGTCAAGCGCCTGCCGACGGGCGATCTTCTGGCGATTTGGAACGACCATGCGGCGCGCCCCGACGTGGCGACGCGCGGTCCGGCGTGGGCGCATGGCGCCCGCACCCCGCTCGCGGCCGCCATTTCGCGCGACGAAGGCGCAACATGGGGTCCCCCGTGGCTTCTTGAAGACGACCCCGACGGCTGGTTCTGCTACACGGCGATCCATCCGCTCGCCGACGGCACCGTGCTCCTCGCCTACTGCGCCTTGCAGGATCTCGCCCATTCGCGCATCTCCAAGGTTCCGATCCCCTGGCTGGACGGCAACGGAAAATGAAGCCGAATCAATAGCGGTTGACATCAGGTAGAACGAGTAGTATGATTCTTACCTGTCTTACGCAACCTTACACAACAGGGATTGAAATGTACGCCATCGAAACCGCAAAGTTGTCCTCGAAGGGGCAAATGGTCATCCCCGACTCATTCCGGAAGCGCTACGGCTGGGTGCCGGGCGCAACGCTCATGCTCATCGGCACAGGGGACTCGCTCGTTGTCCAGTCTCTTCCTAAGCCGGAAGAATCGGTCGTGGAAAAGTCTGTCGCGGAATCCCATCGCATCGCCGAAACGGTGTCTGAACGCATGGCTGCGGCAAGGAGCAGACTGGCCGCCTTGAGAAAACTCAGGATTTCCCTCCCCGTCGGCATCGAGAACAGCGATGCGCGAATGAAGGCCATTTTGGAGAAGCACGGATGAAAGCTCTGTTTGACACAAACGTGGCTTTCGACATTGTCGGGAAGCGAGAACCATTCGTGAAGGCCTCGGAGGAGGCATACTTCCATGCCATCGAGACCGATGACAAGCCCTTTCTGCCGGCCCACGCATACGCGACGCTCTTCTACCTTCTTGGGGCAGCTGCGACCCGGAAAAAACGGCAGGCGGCAATGGACTGGGTTTTCGACTCGTTTTTTGTCGCGGCCATCGGCGAAACCGAAATCGCGGCGGCTCGGTCGTATGGCATGCCGGACTTTGAGGACGCGATGGTGGCCGCGGCCGCCGTTTCCGCCGGGTGCGATGTCATCGTCACCCGCAACGCCGGCCATTTCACCGGTTCTCCAGTCCCGGCTGTGTCCCCGGAAGATTTTGTCGCAGAGAGGTAACCAACCATGAACGCAAAACCGAAGATCGCGGTCCAGCTCTACTCGGTGCACAGATACACCGATTCCGTCGGACTGGAGAGGACTCTCGCCGACGTGGCGAAGATCGGCTACAAGGGCGTGGAGTTCGCCGGCTACCGGGGGCACTCCGCCGCCGAAATCCGCAAGATGCTCGACGACAACGGCCTCGCCGCCTGCGGCACCCACGTCGGCCGCACCGCCCTTGCCGGGGACGAACTTGCGCGGTCGTGCGAGTTCTGCCGCGAATGCGGCTTCGACCTCCTCGTCTGTCCTGGCGGCGGGAATCTGCCCGGCGACGACTGGACCGGCTCGTTCGACGACTGGATGAAGTTCGTCACGGACTTCTACGCCAAGGCCGCCGAACGCGCCGCCGCCTTCGGTTGCCGCGTGGGACTGCATAACCACGCCTGGGAGTTCGAGCGCAGGCTTTCCGACGGCACGACCTACTGGGACTACTTCTTCTCCAACACGCCTCCAAACGTCTGCATGGAGCAGGATGTCGGCTGGACGACCTTCGCCGGACACGATCCGTGCGAGCAGTTCGCGAAGTATCCGGGGCGTTCCCCGACGCTGCACGCGAAGGAGAACGGGACGGACGAACCCGGCTTCGACGCCATCCTCGGCCGCCCCGCCTCCGGCCGCGCGGGCGTCGACTGGAAGCGGCTGATTCCCGCGGCGCGGAAGGACGGTGTCGAATGGTTCGTGGTCGAGTGCGAGCGTCACTTCGATTCGCTCGACGCGGTCGCGCCGTCGTTCGCGTTCCTGTCGGAGGCGATGTCGGCGCAATGAACACGCCTGCGTTGTCGGCATTCGCTTCCGCCATCCTGCTTTCGCTCTCTCTTCCCGTCTCCGCCGCGTATGTGCGCGGGGAACTCGTCTGGAAATGCGACTTCACGCCGGAGGAGGCCGCCCGCTACGGCGTGGCCGGGCGCAGCTTGGACGCAACCGGTCGCGGCGCGGAATACGATGCGCGCGGCGGCGCCGCGGGCGACGGCGTCCTGCGCTTCCGCTCCCCGGCGCAGGACTACGAAATCAAGGTCTCCGTCCAGCCCGGCGCGCCGCTCGCGGGAACGCTTCTCGTCGAGGCCGACGTGCGCGGCATCGGCATCGGCGACGGCGTCCGCCCGTGGAACGGCGCCAAGGTGATGATGCCCTTCACTCCGCCCGGCGGGGAGACGCAGTATCCGCAGATGCCGAACGAGAACGGTTCCTTCGACTGGAAGACGTGGTCCATGGTGCGGGATTTCGGGCAGCCCGCCAAGGGGCCGTCCCTTGTGGTGGGGTTGGAGTTCGCCGCCGGGGAGTTCGAGGTCGATGCCGTGCGCATCTACGGCGTGAGGGAAATCCCAGACGCCGAGGTCGTGCCGCCCGCCGTCAATGAGGTGGCCGCGCGGATTCCGCGCGGCCCTTACGCGCGCGGCGGCGCAAACCCCGCCGCGCGCCGCGGAACGATGGTCGGCTACCGCATGGAGGAGGACGACGTCGCCACGCTCGCCTCGTGGGGCGCGAACCTGATCCGCCTCCAGATCGGCGGCCCGGCGATGGTCGAAGCCGCGACGACCGATGCCTGGTTCGTGGCGCTTTCCAACCGGCTCGACTGGTGCGGCGGCGTCATGGACCGCTGCGCGCGGCATGGCATCAAGGTCGTCCTCGACCTCCACGTCGGCCCCGGATGCGCCGTCTCCAAAAACGCCGCCAACCTGCTTCCGAAGGACTACCTCGGCCACGCCTACGACCCCGCCGACCTCGTGCGCGCCTGGCGCATCATCGCCTCGCGCTTCCGCGACCATCCGGCCACCTACGGCTACGACCTCCTCAACGAGCCGTCGGTGGATCCGGAGACGTGGCGGAGCATCTGCCGCAAGGTGATCGCCGCCATCCGGGAGATCGACCCCGCGACCCCGTGCGTCGTGCAGATCCCCAGCGTCACGGACAAGGCGCGCTACCGCCTCGACGAGCCGAACGTCATCTACTCCCCGCACTTCTATTCGCCAAATGAACTAACGCATTGCGGCGTGGGTGGCGCGAACACCATCCGCTGGAGCTACCCCGGCTACATCAACGGCGTGTGGTGGGACAAGGAGCAGCTGCGCGTCGCGCTGAAGCCGTGGATCGAGTTTCAGCGCGCGCATCCCGACGCCCCGATCCTCGTGGGCGAATTCAGCTGCATTCTCTGGTCGAAGGGCGCGGACCGGTGGATTCGCGACTGCATCGAACTCTTCGAGGAATACGGCTGGAGCTGGTGCTACCATGCCTACCGCGAGTGGCCCGCGTGGGATGTCGAATACACCCACGACCCGGACTGGTCCATCGGCGCGTGGGTCAAGGCGGAATCCGACACCGCGCGCAAGCGCGAGCTTCTGAAAGGTCTGTCGCGGAATCCCCGGCACTGACACGCGGGCTGGAAGCGTCCTGGGAACGCGGGCATCCTGCCCGCGGCATTCGCGGGCTGGAAGCCCGCGCTCCCAGGCTTTGCGCGGCGAGACGCCGCACCCAAGGGGCCGGGCGCTTGCCGAGACGGTTTCGATGGTGCGGCTCGACTTCGAACTGGCCGGCAATCTCGCGCGAAGATGCTTGACGGGACATGCGGGACTGACGGGACATGCGAGACATGCGACCATTTTCGCATAGCCAAGGTCCTGCGAGCGCCTTTCAGGCGTGGATTTCACTGGCCGCGCCGAAAGACGATGCGCGCGCCAATCGGGAATGGCGGCGTCCATGTTTCGCCGGGCGCGAGCGTGAAGGGAGGGACGCCGGCGCAGCGCACGTCCGGGTGCTGCGAGCCGGTTTCCTTGCGGAACCAGAGTTTCGCCGAAACGACGCCGGGATCGCTGGAGACGACACCCCAGACCGAGCCGTCGGAAAGCCGCCACCAGCCTTCGACCGGCCCCTTCCAGAGATTGGGGACCGTTTCTCCGTGCACGGGTGCGGGCCGGGGTTCGGCGGCAAAGGGACGCATGTAGAGATATTCCACGTCGATGGGAGATTCGCCGATGTTTTCCAGCGACACGATTTCGGCGAGGATGTCGGCGGAGCCGGGGGCGATGGAAAGGCGGTCGGTGATTGCGAAGGACGGAGCCTTCGCATCAGGATGTTCAGCCCCTGCCGCGCCGCCTGTGGCGCGGATCGTGACGGTGCCAATGCCGGTGGTTTTGTCGCGGGCAAATGAAACGTCGGTCACGCGGGAAACATCGGTCCACTGCGTGACGCCGCCCTGCCGCCACTGGAGGAGCGCGTTCCAGCGCCCGACCGTGGCGGCGGCGCCGTAGGCGATTTCATCGGCCATGCGGATGCCGCCGATGCGGCCGGAGAGGCGCACGAGGCCGTTGGAGAGGAGCCAGGAGCCGTCGGATTCCTGGCGGAAGGCGACGGGCAAAGGACGGGGGG
>CAMNCG010000062.1 GCA_946534105.1 uncultured Verrucomicrobiota bacterium | reverse complement strand
TGCCGCGGGGCGCGGCGGCCGTGGCCGGTGTTGCGGGAAAGACCGTAGGACATGGCGGAACGGGGTTGGAGCGTTGTGAAATCGAAGGCGAGGCGCTGGCGGAAAGAGTGGTGGAGCAAGCGGAAAAAGCATCAACAAAAACGGAATCTTGACAAATCAATAAATACCTTGAAACTCAAATAATAACAATACGAGAATTCGGTCAATTTTAGAGAGGGAAAATGGGGGGGATGTGTGCGCGGGTCAGGCGTGGAAAGCCATGGCCTGGCTGCCGAGGGCGTTGCGGACGCGTGCGCGGATCAGGTGTGCCAGTAGTCGCGCGTTTCGGGCGGGCGGATGTCGGTGAGGGTGCCGATGTAGTGGCGGAGCCAGTGGTCGGCCTTCGGGTGGGCCGCGGCGGCTTTTTCGTCGAGTTCGATGCCGAGGCCGGGACGGTCGGAAGGGTACATGAGGCCGCCGGAGAAGCGGACGTCCTCGTCGATCACGTCGGCGCGCCACGGAACGTCGTCGAAGAGCGTTTCGTGGATGCAGTAGCCGGGCGTGGAAACCCCGAGCGCGAGCGTCGCCGCGTTGGCGACGGGGCCGCTCGGGTTGTGCGCGCAGAACGGGATCTGGCGCGCTTCGCAGACGCCGGCGATCTTCTTCATGCCGGTGAAGCCGCCCGCGTGCGAGGAATCGGGCTGGAGGTAGTCGCAGGCGCGCAGTTCGATCGCGTCGAAGATCTGCTGCACGGTGTAGAGGCGTTCGCCGCAGGCGATCGGGACGCGGACGCGCGACCGCACGTCCGCGAGGGCGCGCAGGGTGTCCGGGATCACCGGCTCCTCGACCCAGTACGGTCCGTATTCTTCGAGCGCGTTGCAGAGGCGGAGCGCGGTCGGCACGTCGAAGCGGCCGTGGCATTCGATCAGGATTTCGGCCTTGCCTTCGACGGCCGCCTTCACGGCGGCGACGCAGCGCATCGCCTTCTTGAACGCATCGGGCGGAAGCTGGCGGAAGTTCTTGCCGAAGGGGTCCCACTTGAGGCCCTTGAAGCCCTTCGCGACGGCCGCCTCGGCCTTCGCCGCGAACTCTTCCGGCTCGCGCGCGCCGGTGAACCAGCCGTTGGCGTAGCAGGGCACGCCCTCGCGGCATTTGCCGCCCAAGAGCTTCCAGACGGGGAGGCCGAGCGCCTTGCCCTTGACGTCCCAGAGCGCCATGTCCACGGCGGAAAGCGCGCTCATGAGCACGGGGCCGCCGCGCCAGTAGGCGTCGCGATAGTTTTCGCTCCAGATCGCCTCGGTGTCGAAGGGATCGCGCCCGACGAGCGCGTGTTCGAGGTCGGCGAAGGCGCCGAGCAGCGCGTTTTCCTTGTATTCGAGCGTCCCTTCGCCGATGCCGGAAATCCCCTCGTCGGTGAGGATTTTCACGAACGTCCAGTTCGTGCGGTAGCAGTCGATGCAGAACGTCTTCAGTCCGGTGATTTTCATGGCGTTTTCCCTCAGCAGTCCACGTCGATCGGCATGTGCTGGCACGAGCAGCCGGCGTCGACGGTGACGATTTCGCCGGACATGTTCGAGGCGTCATCCGACGCGAGGAAGGCGACAACGCCGGCGATGTCGGCCCCCGTGGCCTCGCGGCCGAGCGGACAGTTCTTGCGGCGGCGCGCGGCGACCGCGGGGTCGAGCGTGTTCCACCGCTCGGTGCGGATGTAGCCCGGGGCGCAGCAGTTCACGCGGATGCCGAGGGGCCCGAGGTCGAGGGCGAGCGAGCGCACGAGCGAATTGATCGCCCCCTTGCTCGCGCAGTACGACGTGCGGTTGCGGATCGCGCGGCGGGCGGTGTTGGACGAAAGGAACACGACGCAGCCGCGGGTTTCCTGCTTGACGAAGAATCGCCTGCAGGCCTGCTGCGTCACGCGGAAGCCGCCGAAGACGTTCGTCTTGAAGACGTCGAGGAAGCCGGCGGGGTCCATGTCGAGCGGGCCGCCCTGGCCGATGCCCTGGTTCGCGGCGTTGTTGACGAGGACGTCGAGGCGGCCGGATTCGCGCTCGATGGCGTCGAAGAGCGCCGAAACCTGCGCGCCGTCCGAAATGTCGCACGGCATCGCGCGCACCTGCCACGCGCCGTCCGGCGCGGGTTCCGTCGCGACGGCGAGGCCGCGCGCGGAGAGCGCCTCGGCGCCTTTTGCGGTGGATGCGGCCGAAGAGCCGCAGGTCCAGACCTTCGCGCCCTCGCGCGCAAAGCGTTCCACGAGATCGAGGCCCGAATTCCGGCTTCCGCCGGTGACGAGCGCGACTTTGTTCTTGAAGCGTTCCATGCCCGCGCATGATACCCTTCCGCGCCTTCCGATTCAAGGCTGCGCGCCGTTCCGAAAAAAAAAGGTTGACTCCGCGCCGGGGGTCTGCTATTCTTCGCCCCCGTTCGCGGTACGCGGCGCGTCGCTCCGGTGTCCCCCGTTCCCGAAGGCGAGGTAGCTCAGTTGGTAGAGCTCCGGAATCATAATCCGTTGGTCGTGGGTTCGAGTCCCTCCCTCGCCACCATTTCTTCCCGGAATCCGGATCGTCCGCAGGACGCTCCGGATTTTTCCGTTTTCCGGGGGCGCGGCGTCAGAAGGGCAGGTTGAGCCTGACGCCGCCGACGCGGATGCCGCCCGGGCGCCACGATGGTTCGCCGGCGGGGCCGAGTCTGGAAACGGGGGCCTTGCGGCCGCCGCGGGCGCCGAAGCCGCCGCTCCACCAGTCGTCCGCGGAGTCGAGGCCGACGCTTTCTCGTTCGTAGAGCGTCGTGGGGATTTCCTTGAGGAACCGTGACGTTTCCGCGCGGAAGCATCCGCCGTCGGGCATCGTGCGAAGCGTCGGGTGGAGGAGGTAGAGCCGGTCTTTCGCGCGGGTTGCGGCCACGTAGAAAAGGCGGCGCTCCTCGTCGTCGCCCCCGCGGTCCTCCAGTGCGCGGGCCGACGGGAAAACTCCTTCGCAGAGCCAGATCAGGATCACGACGGGCCATTCGAGCCCCTTGGCCTGGTGCACGGTCGAAAGCAGGACCGTGCCGCCGGCGTCGCCGGCCGCGGCCTTCGCCGCGGCTTCGCGGTCGAGGTTCGTGAGAAGCGCGACGTCGGAAAGGAACGCCTTGGCGCTCTCGTGCCCGGCGATGTCGGCCAGGAGCTCGCGGATGTCGTTTTCGCGTTCGTCGGGGTTTTCGTAGTCCTTGCGGAGGCGTTCGCGGTAGAAGGCGTCGAGAAAGACGTCCACGAGATCCCCGACGCGTTCGGGAAACGCCTTGTGTCCGTAGCGGCCGAGCTCTTCGCCGAGTTTCGACCACGGGACGCGGGCGCGCGGGGGCAGGGCCTCGGCGAGCGCTTCCCGGGAGGTTTCGCTTTCCGGATCGGGAAGTCCGTCCACCTTGCGCACGATCTTGTCCGCGGTGGCTTCGCCGACCGCCGGAAGGAGGCGCAGGACGCGCGCGAGCGAGAGGCCGTCGCCGGTCCCCTCGGCGACGCGGAGGAGCGACACGACGTCCTTCACGTGCGCCATTTCGTAGAAGCCGGTGCCCGACGTGATGGCGTACTTGACGCCGGCCCGCGCGAGCGCGAGCTGGGCGTCCACGGCGTTGTAGTGCGCGCGGTAGAGGACGGCGATCTGGTCCGGGCGGTAGCCGGCGGCGAGGTTTTCGCGGACGAGTTCGACGACCCGGGCGGCCTGCGCCCTGCCGTCGGAGACTTCGACGAGGCGGGGGAGCGCCCCCTTCTCCTCCCGCGTCGGGCGGAGCGTCTTCGGAAACTGTTCCGGGTTGTGGGCGATGCTTGCGTTGGCGAGGTCGAGGATGGGCTTCTTCGAGCGGTAGTTGCGCTCCAGCTTGACGATGCGGGTGCCGGGGTGGCGCTCCGGGAAATCCATGATGTTGCGGTATTCGGAGCCGCGCCACGAGTAGATGCACTGGAAGTCGTCGCCGACGACGGAGACGTTGCCGTGGCGCGCGCCGAGGACGTCCACGAACTCCGACTGCAGCGCGTTGGTGTCCTGGTATTCGTCCACGAGCACGTGCAGGAACCGCTCCTGGAAACGCTCGCGCGCTTCGTCGTTTTCGCGGAGGAGGCGGAGCCCGTTCACGAGCAGGTCGTCGAAGTCCATCGCGTGCATGTCTCGCTTCGCCGCCTGGTAGCGATCCATGGCTTCGAGAAGTTTTTCCGGCGTTTCGTCGAGCGTCGCCGCGCGCCGTTCGAGCCAGTCGGCGACCGGCACGTTGCGGTTGACCGCGCCGGAGAGGAGCGACAGCACGACTTCCCGCTTCGGGAACTCCTTCGGCTTGTACCCGAGGTCCTTGATGACGCGGCCCATGAGAGAGCGCTGGTCGTCGGCGTCGAGGATCGCGAAATCGGGCGGGAATCCGAGGGCGCGCGCGTGGAGGCGGAGCATGCGGTTCGCCACCGAGTGGAACGTGCCGCCCCAGAGGCCGCCGGCGAGGCCGAGCGTGGCGGACTGGGCGCGCTCGAGCATTTCGCGCGCGGCGCGGTTCGTGAAGGTGAGCAGGAGGATGCGCCCGGCCGGGACGCCGCGCTCGAGCAGGTGCACGACGCGGTAGACGAGCGTGCGGGTCTTGCCCGTGCCGGCCGCGGCGAGGACGAGCAGCGGTCCGTCCGGCGCCGTGGCGGCCTCGAACTGCTCGGGGTTGAGGAGCGCCGCGAGATCGGTCTTCATTCCCATTCGATCGTGGACGGGGGCTTCGAGGTGATGTCGTAGACGACGCGGTTCACGCCCGGCACTTCGTTCACGATGCGGCGCGAGACCGTTTCCAGCACCTCCCAGGGCAGGCGCGCCCAGTCGGCCGTCATGCCGTCGATCGAGGTCACGGCGCGAACGGCGACGGCGCGCGAGTAGGTCCGTTCGTCGCCCATCACGCCGACGGAGCGCACGTCGGTGAGCACGGTGAAATACTGCCAGACGTCCTTTTCCAGGCCGGCGCGCGCGATTTCCTCCCGCAGGATTGCGTCGCTCTCGCGGACGATCGCGAGCTTTTCCTCCGTCACGTCTCCGATGACGCGGATGCCGAGCCCCGGGCCGGGGAAGGGCTGGCGCCAGACGATTTCCCGCGGGATGCCGAGCGCTTCGCCGAGCGCGCGCGCCTCGTCCTTGAAGAGGACGTTGAGCGGCTCGACCAGGCGGAATTTCATGTCCTTCGGGAGCCCGCCGACGTTGTGATGGCTCTTGATCGTCTGCGCCGTGGCGGTGCCGCTCTCGATGACGTCCGTGTAGAGCGTGCCCTGCGCGAGGAAGTCGAACGAGCCGAGCTTCGCGCTCTCTTCGTCGAAGCACTTCACGAATTCCGCGCCGATGATCTTGCGCTTCTTCTCGGGCTCCGGGACGCCGGCGAGCTTCGAGAGGAAGCGCTCGCGCGCGTCGATGCGGACGACGTTCATGCCGAAGAGCCCGGCGCAGGTTTCCATCACCTGTTCGCCTTCGCCCTTGCGGAGCATGCCGTGGTCGATGAACATGCACGTCAGGCGGTCTCCGATCGCCCGGTGCAGCAGCACCGCCACCACCGTCGAATCGACGCCGCCGGAGAGCCCGCACAGGACGCGCCGGCCGCCGACCGTCTCCCGGATCGCGCGGATCTGCGATTCAAGATATCCCTCCATCGTCCAGTTCTTCTCGCAGCCGCAGACGCGGAAGAGGAAGTTCGCGAGGATGTCGTTTCCGTAGACCGAGTGGCGCACCTCCGGATGGAACTGCACCGCGTAGAGACGGCGCTCCGGGTCGAACGCCGCCGCGAAGAATCCGCTGTCGCTCTTGGCGGCGAGCCGGAAGCCGGCGGGCAGCACTTCGACGTGGTCGCCGTGGCTCATCCAGACGTCCTGCCGCGCGGGCAGCCCGTCCAGCAGCGGGCACGGCGCGACCTGTTCCATCGCCATGCGTCCGTATTCGCGGCCGTTCGGGTTGCGCGCGACGCGCCCGCCGAGGCGCTTGGAGAGCAGCTGCATCCCGTAGCAGATGCCGAGCACCGGGACGCCGAGGTCGAGGATCGCGGGGTCGAAGCCGTAGGCGTCCGCGTCGTTGACGCTCTTGGGGCCGCCGGAGAAGACGACGCCCTTGAGGCCGGGCACCGCGCGGATTTCCGCGGCGGTCATGGAGTGCGGCCGCAGTTCGCTGTAGACGCCTTTTTCGCGGATGCGCCTGGCGATGAGCTGGTTGTACTGCGAACCGAAGTCGAGTACGATGATCGTGTCTGGCATGGGCGGGGGAGGGAAGGGTTCGCGCGCGCCCCGCCCGTCCCGCGCGCTGCCGGGCGGGCGGAAATTGGCGGAGGGAGAGGGATTCGAACCCCCGGACCCTTGCGGGTCAACGGTTTTCAAGACCGCCGCGATCGACCGCTCCGCCATCCCTCCGGCGCCGCGTCGAAGACGGCGCAGACTCTATCACGAACGACCCCCCGCCGCAACCCGTCATGACGGGCGGCGGGGGAGCGGCGGAAGGCCGGCGCCGGGCTCAGGTCGCGGGCTTCTGCGCGGAGGGCTGGGTGCGGCCCTTCTGCGACTTCGGGGCGAGCATGCCCGTGGCGCTGCGGCCGATGATCTTCGGCATCTGCTCGACATTGGCGACGTCCGCAAGTTCCGTGCAGACGCGGCGCAGCAGTTCTTCGCCGAGTTCCTTGTGCGCGTTTTCGCGGCCGCGGAACATGAGCGTGAGCTTCACCTTGTCGCCTCCGGCGAGGAAGGACCGGATGTTGCGCATCTTGAGCTGGTAGTCGCCGATGTCGGTGTTGGCGTGGAATTTCACTTCCTTCACCTGCGTGCGGCTCTGGTTCTTGCGCGCTTCCTTCTTCTTGCGGTCTTCCTCGTACTTCCACTTGCCGTAGTCCATGATGCGGCAGACCGGAGGCTGGGCGTTGGGGCTCACTTCCACGAGGTCGAGGCCGAGGCGCTGGGCCTGGGCGAGCGCGTCGCGCGTCGAAACGACGCCGAGCGGCGTGCCGTCCGCGAGCAGGCACCGTACCTGCGGGACGCGGATCTGCTGGTTCACGCGGACGAAATCACCGCCGCGGTTGCCGAACTTGTCGCGGCCGAAGCGGTCGCGCGGTTCGTTGTTTGCCGTTGCGCCCGTCGCGGGGCGGTATGGGAGGGGGCTTATGGTTGGCCTCTTTCTTTGCTGTTGTTGTTTGTTCTTTCCGCCGCCGGTCGCGGCGGCAAGTCTTTTTCGGCTTCGGCGCGGGCCATTTCGATCCAGCGCAGTTCGTCCTCGTACTGGGCGCGGCGATCGGCGCGGAGGCGGTCCCAGAGATCGGGGGGTATTGTACGCTTTTCTTCGCGGAATTGCGAGAGGAGATTCCTGCATTTCCGCCTTCCGATCTGGTCGCGGCGTTTCGCCCAGTCGCGCCGCGAACGGAGCGCCTCGTCCACGGTCATGAATTCGAGCTTGTCTTCCAGCATCACGGGCACGAGGTCGCCCGTCTCGCGGTAGGCCGCGATGGCGTCCCATGTCGCTTCCTCGAACGCATCGAGCGCGACCATAGCCTGGCGCGCGGCGTCCTCCTCATCGGCCTTGCGTTCTTCGTCCGTCACAGTCCGAGACCTTTCTTCATTTCCGCCGCCCGCTTCCGGTCAAGCGCCGTTTCCGTTCCGTTGCGCCTCCAGATGAGTTCCGGCACGGGCGGCCGGGCGTCGAAAACGAGCGTACGGTTGGCCTCGTCGGCGTAGGCGCGGAGGTTTTCCGACGAGCGGCCGAACCGGCGCACGACGTCGCCGGGTGGCACGTCGTGCCCTCCGGCGAGGACCCTGTGCCGGATTCGCGACGGCAGTGCTTCCGGCGTCGGGAGCCAGAGGTAGTAGAGATGGAGTTCAAACCCCGCCCGGCGGCATTCGCCGAGGATCGCGAACTGCGCACGCCCAGAGAGCGTCGTTTCAAAGCCGAACGACACGCCGGCGGCCGCAAGTTCCCGGATGCGCCGCAACGTCCGTTTCGCCGCTTCGAACGCCGAAAGCCGGATGTCGAGCGGCGACTCGCCCTGCGCCATGAGATCGGGATTCACGAACTCCACCTCCCCCGCCCACTGCGGCAGATACCGCAAGGCAAACGTCGACTTCCCGGCCCCGTTTGGACCGGCGACGACGTGGACGACAGGCGGGGAAACGGAGTTCGCGGACAAGAGCAAACCTCCCCGGACGTCTTGACGAGGAGACGGATTTTGCAGAGATTGAACGCAGGACGTCATTCCATCTCCGAACACGGCATTGCTTTTCGCCGCCGCAAGGGACAGCTCCTATGCCTTCTTCGCGACCTTTTCCCTGAACATCGCGAGGAAGTCCTCGAAGGGCATGGCGCCCTTGTCGCCTTCGTCGCGGGTGCGGACGGCGACGGTGCCGGCTTCGGCTTCCTTGCGGCCGAGGACGAGCATGAACGGGACTTTTTCGGCCTGGGCGCGGCGGATCTTGGCGCCGAGCTTGTCGGCCTTCTCGTCGATGCCGGCGCGGACGCCGAGGTCGACGAGCTTCCCGAGCAGCGCCTGCGCGGCTTCGAGCTGGCCGTCGGCGATCGGGATGACGCGCACCTGCTCGGGGGCGAGCCAGACGGGGAACGCGCCCGCGTACTGCTCGATGAGAATGCCGAGGAAGCGTTCCAGCGAGCCGAGGACGGCGCGGTGGAGCATCACGGGGTGGTGCTTCTGGTTGTCGGCGCCGATGTACTGGGCGTTGAGGCGCTCGGCGCTCGGAAGCTGGTAGTCGAGCTGGATCGTGCCGCACTGCCACGGGCGGCCGAGGGCGTCCACGAGCGTGAACTCGAGCTTCGGACCGTAGAAGGCGCCTTCGCCGGGCTGGATCTCGTAGTCCATGCCGGACGCCTTGCACGCGGCGGCGAGCGCGGCCTCGGCGTGCTGCCAGGTCTTTTCGTCGCCAACGTGGTCGTCGGGCATCGTGGAGAGCTTGACGGTGAGGTTCTTGTCGAACCCGAAGTCCTTGTAGACGTCCTTGAGGAGGCGGCAGAACTTGGCGACTTCCGACTCGATCTGCTCCTCGGTGCAGAGGATGTGCGCGTCGTCCTGCACGAAGCCGCGCACGCGCATGATGCCGTGGAGCGTGCCGCTGGGCTCGTTGCGGGCGCAGTGGCCGAACTCCGCGAGCCGAAGCGGCAGGTCCTTGTACGAACGCAGGCGGCTGTTGAAGATTTCGAGCGCGCCGGGACAGTTCATCGGCTTCACCGCGAAGACGCGCTTTTCGCTCTCCGTGACGAACATGTTCTTCTGGTAGTGGCCCCAGTGGCCGCTGCGCTCCCAGAGGCTGCGGGGCATGATCGCGGGGGTGTTCACCTCCTGGTAGCCGTCCTTGCGGATCTTGTCGCGCATGTACTCCTGCAGCGCCGTGTACACGGCCCAGCCCTTGGGGTGCCAGAAGATCTGGCCCGGATCCTCGGGGTCGAGGTGGAAGAGGTCGAGCTCCACGCCGAGGCGGCGGTGGTCGCGCTTTTTCGCTTCTTCGATGCGCGCGAGCGTGGCGTCGATTTCCTCCCGCGACTCCGCGGCGATGCCGTAGAGGCGCTGGAGCATCGGGTTCGTCTCGACGCCGCGGTAGTACGATCCCGCGACGGACGTGATCTTGAACGCCTTCACGCAGCCCGTGGACGGCACGTGCGGACCGCGGCAGAGGTCCCAGTAGTCGCCGCACTTGTAAAACGAAACCGCTTCGCCCTCGGGGATGTCGGCAAGGCGCTCGACCTTGTACTTCTGGCCGCGGCCCTCGAGAAATTTCCGCGCCTCCTCGCGCGGCATCTCGATGCGTTCGAAGGGGTAGTCGGCGGCGACGATTTCCGCCATTTTCCTTTCGATCGCGGCGAAATCCTCCTCGCCGAGACGGTGCTCAAGGTCGAAATCGTAGTAAAACCCGTCGTCCGTCGCGGGGCCGATGTCGAGCTTGGCGTCGGGCCAGAGTTCCGTGACGGCGTACGCCATTACGTGCGCGGCGCTGTGCCGCAGCGTTTTGATGTCCATTCGTGCTTTTCGTTGTTTTTCGCGCTCTGCGCCGTCTTCCAGACAACGGAAAAAGCGCCGCGCGACAAGGGGAAATCTAGCAGGAAACCGCGCCGTGCGCAACCCCCTTCGCGCGCCGTTTCAACGCGGGAGGGAGATTTCGGGCTCCGGCGACGCGCCGAGGGCGTAGCGCCGGTCGACGGGGCGGACGCGGTCGGCGAGGAGGGCGAGTCCGACTCGCATCGCGAAGTAGGGCAGGGCGAGGGGCCGGATCGACGACTCTCCCGCCGCGCGGGGCATGACCCGGATCGGGGCCTCGGCCATCCTGTATCCCTGACGGCGGAGCAGCGCGATGGCTTCGGGCTCGGGGTACTCCGCGGGGTACCGGTGGGCGAAGTAGCGGACGAGGTCTCCGCGCGCACACCACATGCCGGAGGTGGGATCCGTGACGCGCGTCTGGCACACGGCGGAAAGGAACGCCGCAAGCAGATGGTTCCCGGCGCGGCGCGCGGACGTGGAGCCTGTCTCGAAGGACGATCCGGGCAGGAAGCGCGAACCGACGACGAAGTCCGCTCGCGTCTCTTCCATTCGCCGCAGGAGCGGCGCGATCTGCGAGGCGAGGTGCTGGCCGTCGGAATCCATCCGCACGACCGTGGAGAACCCGAGCTCGATCGCCTTGCGGAGCCCGGTCTGAACGGCGGGACCGACGCCGAGGCGGCACGGATGCTCCACGACGACCGCGCCGGCGGCGCGGGCGCGCGCCGCCGTTTCGTCGGCCGAGCCGTCGGAGACGACGATGACCGGCGAATCCGGAAACGCGGCGCGGCATTCCCGCACGACGGGGCCGACGGTGCGCTCCTCGTCGAGCGCGGGCATCACGATCACCGGGGGGCCGCCGCGCATGTCAGGCCTCGTTCGCGGCCGAAGCGTCGCCGCCGGGACCGTCCGCCGCGCCGGAGGGGGTGCGCGGGGCGAGAAGGCGCGGCACCGCGGCCGCGGCGAGGAGCGAGGCGTAGCTGAAGAGTTCGAGCGCCTCCTCGACGACGTTCTTGACGTGACGCTCGACGTTCTGGTCGTAGCCGACGATGTTGCGCTTCACTTCGTCCCAGACGCCGACCTCGAAGGCTTGGCGCCACAGCCCTTTCCAGCCGAGAAGCTGCGAAAACGCGACGGCCGCGAAAACCGCGCTGAAGGCCATGAGACCGAGCGGGGATTCGGCGAAGTCCGCGAAGTCGGAGACCGTTTCGCGCCAGCCCCGCCCGAGGGCGAAGACGGCGGTGTCCACCGCCGCCCAAGAGCCGTGCCCGAGCACGACGTCGAAAAAGCCGTCGAGTTCGCGCACGAACATCGCGAGCGCGGCGAAGGCGACGAACAGGTGCGCCCGCGCCGGGCCACTCCGTTCGCGGCGCGCCTTGCAGGCGAGCGACGCCCAGGCCGCGGCCGCGCCGAAGAGCAGACACGTCTGAAGCGACTCGGAAAGGCCGCCTTCGGGCACGTCGCCGGCGACGGTCACTTCGATGACGAGCGCGAGCGCGGGCGTGATCAGAATCGCGCCCGCGAGGGCGTAGACGGCGGCGGCCCGGAGGAGTCGCCGGAACGGGCCGCGCGCCGAGGACGCGGGAGCGTCGGCGCGGGCGGGGACCGCGGAATGCTTCGGATTGTCCATCTTGGCCGGTGCGGAGCGGATCAGCCGGCCGGGCTTTCGACCACTTCCTTGATGGAGTAGATCTGCTTGCCCTGGGTTTCGTGGTACGTGCGCGTCTGGAGTTCGGCGAGGAGCCCGAGCACGATGAACTGCATCGCGAAGCCGAGGAACATGAGCGGCGTCACGATCCAGAACGGGCGCTTGGCGAGGATCGTCGCCGTTTCGCCCGATCCGAACCACGGGGCGCCGCCGCAGGTGTTCCAGAGGCCTTCGCAGAAGACGACGCCGAAGAGGAACGCGGCGGCGAAGCCGAACCAGAGCCCGATCTTGCCGAAGATCTGGATCGGGCGCGTCGAGTAGGTCATGAGGAACTTCACGAGCAGGAGGTCGAGCACGACGCGGAACGTGCGCGAAATGCCGTACTTGCTCGTGCCGAAGGCGCGCGCGTGGTGGTCCACCGGCATCTCGGTCACCGAGCCTCCGGCGAGGCGGCAGAGCGCCGGGACGAACCGGTGCAGTTCGCCGTAGAGGTGGACCTGGGAAATGATTTCCCGGCGGTAGGCCTTGAGCGAGCATCCGTAGTCGTGGAGCCGGACGCCGGTCATCTTGCCGATGAGGCGGTTCGCGAGCATCGACGGGATCTTGCGGCTCACGAGGGCGTCCTTGCGGTTCTTGCGCCAGCCGGAGACGACGTCCCACTTGCGGCCCGTTTCGTCCGTCTCTTCGAGCTTCGCCAGGACGGCCGGGATGTCCTTGGGGTCGTTCTGCAGGTCGGCGTCCATCGTCACGACGACGGCGCCGGTGCTTTCGTTGATGCCGGCGGCCATGGCGGCGGTCTGCCCGAAATTGCGGCGGAAGCGCACGAGCTTGAGGTGCGGGTACTTCTTCGCCATGTCGCACATGACGCTCCAGGAGCGGTCCTTCGATCCGTCGTCCACGAGGACGATTTCATAGCTCTTGCCAAGCGGCTCAAGGGCCTCGTGAAGCTTTTCGCAGAGGAGGGGGATCGACTCTTCCTCGTTGTAGATCGGGACGGCGACGCTGAGATCTGTCATTGCGGTTTCCGTGTGCGTGTCGGGTGGGGCGCCCCGCGGGCGCCGCGGAAAGGGGAAGTCGGACGGTTCAGGCTCCGCCCGTGCGGTGCAGGTGGCGTTCCAGGCGGGTGAGGAGCTTCGAGAAAATCATCACCATCACCAGGTAGATCGCCGCGACGGCGAGGAACGGGATGTAGGCCTGGTAGGTCTGCGAGCGGATGATCGAGCCTCCGCGCGCGAGGTCGTCGAGCCCGATGAACGACGCGATCGACGTGTCCTTGAGCATGACGATGAATTCGTTGCCAAGCGCCGGGAGAATGTTGCGGATCGCCTGGGGAAGCACGACAAGACGCATGCCCTGCCCGTAGGAGAGCCCCAGCGAGCGCGCGGCTTCCATCTGCCCGTCGTCGATCGACGTGATGCCCGCGCGGATGATCTCCGCGACATAGGCGCCGGAGTTGAACCCGAAGGCGAGGATCGCGACGAGGACCTTGTTGTTGAGGTTCGAGAAGATGATGAAGTAGGCGATCAGCAGCTGCACCGTCATCGGCGTGCCGCGGATCACCGTGATGTAGACCTTGCAGAGCGCGTTGAGCAGGCGCAGACGACCGTGCTTGTCGTGCGTCGAGCGGACGATCGCGACGAGGAAGCCGAGCACGGCGCCGAGCAGCACCGCGCAGAGCGCGACGGTGAGCGTGTTGCGCAGGCCGTTCGTGATGTAGTGCCAGCGGCCCTTGTAGACCTGCTCGGTGCGGACCGTGCCGTCCGGATCGCGCACCTCGCGCGTGCCGAACGGGATCTTCTTGACGAAGCAGACGTGGAAGTTGTTCTCGAACGCGGCGAGGGCGCCGCGGCGGATCGGAAGGGAAAGGCGGAGCCGGTCGCCGGGATCGTCCTCGCGCGCGACACGCAAGTCGAGCAACTCCAGGCGCGAGGGGTTGGCGGTCGCCTCAAAGGCCGCCTCGGCCTGGCCGGCGGAGAAGACGAGGCGGTTGGTGGAGAGGGAGAAGTCGCCCTCGGAGCCGTTGAGGATCTCAATGGCGTAGGTGGCGGGCGCGGCGGCGTTCGCGCGCGCGAGTCGGACCTCGGCGGGCTCCCCGGAAAGGAGTCCGAGGCGCAGGCGCGGGGGCTCGGCGGGCGAGCCGTCGGAGTTCGGCGAAAGGGCGAGGGACGAGGCGCGGCGGCCCTCGCGCTCCTTGACGGAGAGCGAGAGCGTGGCGGAGGTCTGCCCGGCCTCGAGCGGGAGGCGGGCGGAGAGCGGGATCCTGCGCCCCGGGACCTCGAGCTCGATCTCGTAGACGACGCGCTCGTCGCCCTCGGTGCGCACGAGGTCGAGCGCCCGCGCCGCGGGCGCGTCGACCGGAACGGCGAAGCGCGCCGCCTCGCCCTCCTCCGCGCCCGCGGCGCCGGGCGCGGAGGAGGGCTCCTGCGCGAGGGCGGGCGCGCCGCCCGCGAGGAGCAGGGCGGCGGCGAGGAGGAAGGCGGTGCGTCTCTTCATCGGCTACTTGGCGCAGGGGCAGGCGGCCTTGTCGCAATCGGCGGCGGGGCACGGAGCGCACGCGCAGGCGGCCTTGGCGGGCTCGGCGGCCTTGGCGGCCTCCTCGGCCGCGGCGGCGGCGTTGGCCTTGGCGGTCCACTCGTCGACGATCTCGTCGAGGCGGCCGCTGTCCTGGAGGCCCTCGATGACCTTGTTCATCGTGGCGAGCAGCTCGGGCTGGCCCTTCTTGATGGCGACGGCGTACTCCTCGACCGTCAGGAGGTCGGAGATGTCGTAGCCGTCCTGGCCCTTGATGACGGCCTTGGCGGGATCGATGTCGGCGATCACGGCGTCGACCTTGCCGGCCTTCATCGCGGCGAAGGCGCTGGCGGGCGAGTCGAACATCTCGGGCTCCTGGCCGAGCTGTTCGCGGACGAAGTCGGCGGAGGTGGTGCCGTTCTGGACGCCGATGCGCTTGCCCTTGGCCTCGTCGGCCGTCTCGACGGGCTTGGCCTTGTCGAAGATCAGCACGATGCCGGTGCGGACGTAGGGGACGGAGAAGTCGACCTGCATCTTGCGGTCCTCGGTGACCGTGATGCCCGCGGCCGCGAGCTCCGCCTTGCCGGCGGTGAGGGAGGGAAGGACCGAGTCGAACTCGACGTCCTCGATCTTGAGCTCCTTGCCGAGCTCCTTGGCGATGGCCTTGCAGATCTCCACGTCGATGCCGACGACGTCCGTGCCCTGGCGGAACTCGTAGGGGGGGAAGGTGGCCTCGGTGATCATGCGGATGACGCCGGAGGGGGCCGCGTCGTCCGCCATTGCGACGGAGGCGAACGCGGCGAACGCGAAGGCGAATGCGTGGCGGAAGTTGGATTTGTTCATGGTTGACTTGTGGTGTTCAGTCGCGCGAAATGCGCGGCAACGCAACTCATACTACCCTTTTTCCGTCCGTCGGGCAACCCCCTTCGCCCGGTCCGGGTCCGGAAATTGGTTGCGGCGGAGGGGGGATCGTGCTAGAGTGCGCGACATGGCAGGCGACAACGGCGAAAACGGCATCGGAGAGGGCCTCGCGTTCGAGCGCGAAAAGATCGCGCTGGAGCGCGAGCGGCTCGCTCTGGAGCGCGAACGGCTGGACGCGCGGCAGTCGAGCCTCGAAAACAGGGAAGCCGAGCTCGACGCCGAGCGCAGGAAGACCTTCGCCCTGGAGCCGGCCGTCGCGGTCGCGCTCGGCGCCGTCGTTCTCGCCGTCGGGGCCGCCCTGGGCGGCGCGATCGGCTGGGACGCCGGCAGGAAGAGTTCCCCCGCGCCCCGGAAAGTGCTTCTGAGCCGCGCGTTCGTTTCCGCGCTGCGCTCGGCCAGCGGCGTGCGGCTTGCGCCGTTCGAACAGGACGCCGAAAAGGTTTCGTGGATGCCGCGCGAGCGCGAAATCTTCCCCGAGGAACTCGTGATCGTCCGCTGAAGCGGCGGTCCGGAGGAGTCGCGATGGCGGGGCCGCGCAAATCTGCGTATTCGCTCGGCGCCGACGAGCTCGCCGCGTTTTTCCGCGAACGCGGCGAACCGGCCTTCCGCGCGAAACAGGCGCTCGAAACCCTCTGGAGCGGACGGGCCGCCTCGTGGGACGGGTTCAAGACCCTCCCGGCGGCGCTTCGGGCCGAACTGGCGGCGCATTTCGCGGACCTGGACGGCACGGTCCGCCGCGTCGGCCTTTTCGAAGACCCGGAAACCGGCACCCGCAAACCGCTTCTCGAACTGGCGGACGGAAACCTCGTCGAATGCGTCCTCATCCCGGCCGGGGACCGGTGGACGGTCTGCGTTTCGAGCCAGGTCGGCTGCGCATGCGGATGCGCGTTCTGCGCGAGCGGGCTCTCCGGCTGCGAGCGCAACCTGGAATCGGGCGAAATCGCGGCGCAGGCGGTGTGGGCGGCGCGCGAAATCGGCCGGCGCCCGGACAACGTCGTCTTCATGGGTTCGGGCGAACCGTTCTTCAATTACGCGAACGTCCTCGCGGCGGCGCGTCGCCTGAACGCGGCGCCGCCGGAAGGGCTCGGGATCGGCGCGAGGAAGATCACCGTTTCGACGTGCGGGGTCGTTCCGGGCATCGAACGCTTTTCGCGGGAAGGGACGCAGTTCGAGCTGAGCGTGTCGCTCCACGCGCCGACGGACGCCCTGCGGAGCCGCATCATGCCCGTCAACGACCGCTGGCCGATCCGCGAACTCGTCGCCGCCTGCCGCGCGCACACGGAACGAACCGGGCGGATCGTGACGTTCGAGTACACGCTCGTCGAGGGCTTCAACGACTCGCCGCGCGAAGCGGCGGCGCTGCTCGCGCTCCTGCGGGGCTTCCCGTGCCGCGCGAACCTCATCCCGCTCAACCCCGTGCCGGAATTTCCCGGCCGCGCGCCGTCGCCGCGCGCCTGCGAGGCCTTCCGCGCCGCGCTGGAGCGCGGAGGGCTCAACGCCACGCTCCGCCGCAGCAAGGGGAGGTCCGCGGAAGCGGCCTGCGGCCAGCTGCGCCGGCGCCGGCTCGCGGAAATCGGCGCGGGCCGGACCGCGGACGGTCAGCGGCCGAAGACTTCGGCCGCGGAGCGGACGGCGCCCATGGCGTCCTTGGAGTAGTAGTCGGCGCCGATGCGGGCGGCGTGTTCGGCGGTGAGGACCGCGCCGCCGACCATGACCTTGCACCCGGGACATTCGGCGCGGAGGAGGCGGATGGTCTCTTCCATCGCGCCGACGGTCGTGGTCATGAGCGCCGAAAGGCCGACGAGCCGGAGCTTCTCCTTCTTCGCGGTCTCGACGACGGTTTCGGGCGGCACGTCCTTGCCGAGGTCGATCACCTCGTAGCCGTAGTTTTCGAGCAGCACCTTGACGATGTTCTTGCCGATGTCGTGGACGTCGCCCTTCACGGTGGCGAGCGCGATGCGCCCGGCGCGTTCGCGCGGCGCGCCGGACTCCGCGATGGCGCGCTTGACCTCGCCGAACGCCGCGCCCGCCGCCTCGGCGGCGGCGAGGAGCTGCGGCAGGAAGACCGTGCCGGCCTCGAAACCGCGCCCGGTTTCGTCGAGCGCCGGCACGAGCGCGCCGTCGACGAGATCCATCGGCGGCGTGCCGGCGGCGAG
>CAMNCG010000061.1 GCA_946534105.1 uncultured Verrucomicrobiota bacterium | reverse complement strand
CGCCGGCTGGGGCGGGGCGGCCGGAGCCGGGGGCGGAGGCCCCCGCTGCGGCGGAGGAGGGAGCCTCGGCGGGAGAGGGCGCGGAGGACCCCGAAAGGATCTTTTTGACGAAGGAGAGAAGGGACATGGGATAAGGTGTGGATGGGGATTCCGAAAATGCCAACGGGCAACCGCGTGGGTTGCCCGTCGGGGGAGGCGAAGTCCTGCGGGACTAGCGCTTGGAGAACTGGAAGCGGCGGCGGGCTCCGCGGAGACCGGGCTTCTTGCGCTCCTTCATGCGGGAGTCGCGGGTGAGACAGCCGGCGGCCTTGAGGGCGGCGCGGAGGGAGGCGTCGGCCTCGCAGAGGGCGCGGGCGATGCCGTGGCGGACGGCGCCGGCCTGGCCGGTGCTGCCGCCGCCCTTCGCGAAGGCGACGACGTCGTACTTGGCCTCGACGCCGGCGATCTTGAGCGGCTGGAGCATGTAGATGCGGCTCGCTTCGTCGGTGACGTACTCCTCGGCGGCGCGGCGGTTGATCGTGCACTTGCCTTCGCCGGAAACGAGCGAAACGCGCGCGACGGCGGTCTTGCGGCGGCCGGTGGCGGAGGCGATGATGTTCTGGGCCATGTTGATGGATTCCTGTGTGGATTAGAGGGCGACCGGCTTCTGGGCAGCGTGCGGATGGTCCGCGCCGGGGTAGACGAAAAGGCGGCGCAGCATGCCGCGGGCGAGCTTGTTGCCGGGGAGCATGCCCTTCACGGCCTCCTGGATCATGCGGCCGGGATCCTTCGCGCGGACGACGGCCGCGGGCAGGACGACGTGGCCACCGCGCCAGCCGGAGAAGCGCTCGTAGGTCTTCTGGGCTTCCTTGCGGCCCGAGAGCTTCGCCTTCGAAGCGTTGACGACGACGACGAACGCGCCGGTGTCGACCCACGGCGTGTAGTCGGGCTTGTCCTTGCCGCGGAGGGCGTTCGAGATGGCGACGGCGAGACGGCCGACCGGCTTGTCCGCGGCGTCGACGAGAAGCCAGCGGCGGTTCTGCCCGGGATCCTTGGGGAAGAAGGTGTTCATGGATGCGGAGACGTGATACGTGTGTGTCGTTTGGGTGATACGGGCGGTGAATCATGCCAGAAACCCGGACGGAAGTCAATGGGAAAAAATGGGCCCGCCCGATGTTCGCGAACCAGGGGGGAAGTCGGCGGACGATGTAGCCGGCCTCGAGAATCGACATCCATTCGAGCGCCGTCTTGGGCGGGATGCCGACGTCTGCGGCGAGCGTGGAGGCGTTGAGCGTCTGCGCCGTGCGTCCGGCGCAGAGGCGCAGAAACCGGAAGAAATCGGAAAAATGGCGGACATTGAGCAGATCGCGGATGTCTCGTTCCAGATAGGTCTCGACATAAAACCTAAAAAGAGCAGTTGGAGCCTGATCCGCGCGGCATAGTCGTGCGGATCAGGCTCCGGGTAGCGGTGCGGAGGCGTTAGGAGGGGGCCGGAAGCAGCGGTAGCATCCACTGGTTGCGGACCAGCGGTGGCGGTCGTGCCGGCTTTCCACCAAGAAAGTGCCGGAATGCGGCCCGGAGGATCGCCTCCCACATGCCGCCCGGGCCTAACTGCTCCGCAGTTGCTCGGAGTGCGCGCAAGTAGTTGTGGATCGAGTCCAGTGCGCGGGCGATCAGGGGCGCCATCGAATGGGTCGAAACCAGGTGCAGGACGGTTTCGCGCCCGCTGCGGGCGGCGCGTCCGAGCACGTTCAGCAGCATGGGCCGCGAGGTCTTCGCCTCTCGGTGCACGTCGGGGCTTGCCAGACGCATGAAGACACTCCAAAGCCCATAGACCAGCGCCGTGAAGCGGGCGACCAGACGCGTGCGCGCCAGATCCTGCGTCACGAAGCCGCCCCAGCCCCATTGGTTCTTGAGCTCGTCGAAGATGTTCTCGCAGTCGCCGCGGTCCCGGTAGAGCTGCGAGAGGGCGATCGCGTCGGACGTCTCGTCGCTGGTGACCAGCACGCAGAAGTCCCATCTGCGATCCGGTTGCGGCGGCCTGGCCCACTCGTCGAAGGTCGGCAGCAGCAGCTGGTCCGGGCTCGCGCCCGGCTCCGGATCGGAGCCGACGGGGCGGCGCAGGAACAGGCAGCGCCGCTCTCGGCTTCACCCGGAGAGCCTCACGCGCTCGAAGAGCCCCTCCCACCCGTCGCCCGCTTTCGTCCAGCCGCCGCCTCGGCATAGCGAGCGGAAGCGGCGCTTCATCTTCTGCGTCCGGCTCAGCTTGAACAGGTACGGCAGCGCCAGCGAGTCGGCTTCGTCCAGGATGCCCGAGGAGCCGTAGCCCACGTCGCCGCGCAGCAGCCGAGGCCGCAGGTGGGGAGGCAGACGGCGGATCCAGTCGAAGGCCAGCGCGGCGCCGAACTTGCCGGCGTGCCGCTTTCCCGGCAGCACGTCCACGCCTAGGATCAGCCGCGTCGTCCCCATCGCCCAGGTCTGGTGGTTCTGGCTCGGCCGTCCCGGCTTCTTCGGGTTGTAGCTCTTCTGCGCCCCCTCCTGATGCCCGTAGAGCGGCTTGACCGTGTTATCCATGTCCGCCACGTAGGGTTCGGACAGAAGCGGCAGTACGAGGCGGTCCGTCAGCGACCAGATCCATGCGTCCCACTCCTCGGGACGCTCGGAGACCTGCCTGAGACCGTTGCGGACGCTGTCCTCCGAGACGAGGCGCCCGAAGCCCAGAAGCTCCGGGCAGACCGCGTCCTGCCGCAGGGTGTTGATGCCGGCGTAGCGCGAGATGCCGTCCAGCACCGCCAGAAGCAGCGTCCCCATCACGTCGGCCGGACGGGGCGCATTGTGGCTCGTGTAGCGCAAGGGGGACTGGCGCAGGATCGCGTCCAGGAAGCCGCTGTCGCGCAAATACTCGGCGAAGTACGCCACGCCGCCCAGCCTCGTCATGCGCGCGCCCTCGTCCCAATGGGTCCGGACCGATCCGCCACCGCCTCGCAGCACCGCGCAACTGTCGCGTTGACGATTCGTCCGGATTTCGGTAGTGTCTTGTCTCGCAACGGCTTCCATGGCTGTCCTTTTGTTCAAGCGCAAGAGACACTACCACGGAGCCGTTGCTTTTTCACCCCAAAGGTGAACGCTTCCGCGCCGCGTCAAACGGCGCGGCGCCCCCGGCAGTTGGCCCCGCGCGCATTCGCGCGCGGCGGCCAACTGCGTTATTTAGGTAGAAGGAAATTGCCTCCATCGGAGGCAGTCCCTTGTCGTGGATGCCACGGCGGCAGGGAAATGTCAATGCAAAATTTACTCCGAAGGTAAAATCTGCAAAACCTTTTCCGGTTACGCCATATCGTCTCCAGCTTCCTTTCCTCCTTCCTCCGCGCCGCCCGATGCGGCGCGCTCGGCGAGCGCCCCCTACCGGACTGCGCGGGGAAGGGCTGGCGCGGCCTGCACTGCACCATGCGGAATGCACAATGCACAATGGGCGGGAACGCGGGCGGAGCGGCCACCGCGCGCCTAGAGTCCGCGAACGGACCGGACGTGCCGACGGCTGTGCCGGATCGAGAGAATATGGCAGATTGTAGGCGAAGCGCGGTAGATCATTCTGTAGGGAAGCACTCCGATCTCCCGGATGTCCTCGCGCCCGATTTCCGGAACGATCCGTCCGAGGGACGGGTTGTTGGCGAGGACGTTTGGGGCTGCGAGGAACCGGCGCGCCCATTCGACCTCGACGACCGGGCCGTCCTCTTCCAGAATTGTCCTCAGGATCGCCGCAAGTCGGAGCCGGGAGCGGGGCGTCCAGCGGATGCGGACGGGGCGCTTCACAGAAGTCCTTCCTTCTTCAGATACGCTTCGACTTCCGGCGTCGAGAAGGTTTCGCCTCGTTCGATCTCCGCTTCGGCGGCGTGGACGTCGTCGAGCAGTTCGACGGTTTCGCGCAGACGCTCGAAGTCGGACACCGAAAGCAGCACGGAAGCCGACTTGCCGTTCTGGGTGATGAGAATGGGACGATGGGTGTCCCGCGTGCGCGCGATGCACTCGGTGAGCTTCCCCCGGAATTCGGACAGGGGGAACACATCGTTCGCAAGATCAATGGATGGGCAGAGCGTGGCGGGCATGGGTTGTTCTCCTGGACCCAATATTGTGCATAATTCTGTAACGAATGCAAGCGAAATCTTTCAAGCGCCGGGTGCCGCCGCGAGGCGTCCGGCAAAGCCGGAACGCCTCGCGGCGACGCCCCAACTTCCCCTTTCCGCATGAAAACAAAGACACACCTCCTCCTTTCCCTTCTCCTTCTCGCCGGTGCGACATCGCGAACGCGCAGATCGGGACGCTGACGAACGAATTCTACACGGGATACGCGATCGAACCCGTGCCCACCATGGCGGACACGGCGCCGATCATGCCGGACGACTGGACGATGCGGCGGGAGGACAACGTCGAGCCCGGGACCGCACGAGCGATCGTCTGCGGGCGCCGTGTTCGGAGTGACCGGGGCGATGGATGTTCCGGTTCAGGATGGGAGGGCCGTCATGACGGCGAAGTAGTCGCAGACGCGCGCGACGCCGTCCGGTACCGGATCGGTGGAGAGCCAGGCCGCGAGGGAATCCTCGTCCGAAGGGTCGTAGCCGTGCATTCCGTTCAGGGGCTTCACGCCCATGTCGCTCGGGCAGAACTGGACGCCCGGGTCGAGCAGGAACAGCGCGTCCCCGAACTTGCGGTCTTCACGCCAGAGGCCGTGGCTCCTCCATTCCTCTTCGGAGAGCCAGCGGCCCGGGAACGGCGCGAAGGCGGCGCGCACCTTTTCCTCGGCTCCGGGGGCGAGCCACCAGAAGCGGGCCATCGTCGAGTCCACCGCGCTTGCGTAGTCCCGGCCCCACTGGAGGCCGGTCGCGGCGAGCGCCGCCGGCGCGTTTTCTGTCGCGCGCAGCGGCGTCATGCCGTGGTCGGAAAACACGGTGAGGGAAAACGGTCGTCCAGACTCCAAAAGCGCCGCGTGGAGTCGGCGGACGGAGGCGGCGTAGGCGTTGACTTTCGGGCGCAGGACGTCGTCGCGGCCGACGTTGTCGTGCTGCAGGGCGTCGAAGGCCGCCGAGTAGACGAACGCCCGGTCCACGGCTCCTTCGCGGAAAAGCGCTTCGGCTCGGGCAAAATTCTCGGCCTCCGGACGCCTCCAGTCGGAGATGTGCCACGCGAGGCCCTGCTCCGTCCAGACGTCGGCCAGGTTTTTCACCGGCGCGAGTCCGCCGGGGACGAACATGTCGTTCTTTTCGCAGTAGTCGAGATAGGGCAGACGTTCCGGCGGAATTCCGTAGAGCTGGAAGTACCCCGTGAAGCCGTACGTCCGTTTCACGAGCCGGGACAGGACGTTGCGCACGCGCCCGCGCGACCAGAACGACTTCGGCCTCAGGAACGGCGCCGCGAACCGCATCGCCCGGAACGGACTCCGGTCCGGCGCCCATTCGTAGAACGCGAAATGCCCGTGCTCGCAGGGCCGCTTGCCCGTGAGGATCGTCGGGATCGCCGTGCAGCTGTAGCCGAACTGCATTTCGACGGCGCGCCGGTGCGGCAGCAGGTCTTCGAGAAAGACGTACCGCCGCGCCTGTTTCCACCCCAGCGCGTCGACGAACACGTATGCCTTCACCGGCCGGTCGTTCCGTCCTTCCGTTTTTTTCGCGTTCACGCGGGCGATTCTACCTTCTTGCCCGGCCGATGCAACCCCGTTGACAAGCGAAGGAAGTCCTGTATAATAGCACCCCTCTTTGCGTGTGCCGATTCCAGACCTTTCATCGCCTTTCCCCATGTTTCCCCGCCTTCCCGCTCTTTTGACGTCGCCGATGCCGCTTTCCGCGGGTCGGGCGCGTGAAATCTATACAGGGGGGGGGGTATATCGTTCCTTGCATTCCGCCGCAAGGTAGCGGCGTTCCGTTCCCTGTTTCCGGCCGTTTCGCCGACGCGGGCTTCGTGGCCCGTGCCGGCGTCCGTTTCTTTTTGAACCAACAAAAACACTCCATAACAACAGCGTCATGAAAGGTCGTTTCCTTCGCTCGGCACTTGCCGCCGTCGCGGCGTTCCTGATCGCCGCCCCCGCATGGGCCACGCCGTCCGTGAAGATCAACAAGGTTCTCCCGCACTACCCGTGGGACAATCTCGTCGACATCACCTACACCCTTTCCGACCTTCGCCAGTCGGGCGACTACGGTCTCGCGTTCATCGCCTCGACGACCGACGGCTCCGACATCACGAAGTGGAACGCCAACTCGAAGGACGTCACGAGCCAGGTCACCGTGCCGCCGCAGACGGTCAACGGCACCCACACGGTCACCTGGACCGCTGACACCGAGATCTTCTCGCCGGCGATGGATCTCACGATCAAGCTCTACGACTACTCGGCCTCCCAGCCGAACTACATGGTCGTCGATCTGCTCGATCCCGAAAATCTCCAGTATCTTGACGTCGAGGATCCCGCCTCTTTCAATACGGAGGAATACAAGACTTTGAAAATGGTGTTCCGTCGCATTGAACCGGGTGTTTACTGGATCGGCGACAAGGCATACAATAGTCTTCACGACATTGAAGTTTATTCCGACAAGGCGGCTTACGTCGGAGTGTTTCCCGTCACGCTCGCTCAATATACCGCTCTTGTCAGCGGGACGAACGCACTTCCTCGCGGCGGTCTTTCGTGGACGGGGTGGAACTACTATGCGCTTCACCCGCTATCCAATGTTTCGTGGAACACGTTCACGGCGAATTTCGTCAAAACTCTCAACACACGCAATACACGCGGTGGTTTTCAACTCACTCCGGAGTCGTTGTGGGAAGTCGCCGCTCGTGCTGGCGGGGACGGCAGTTGGGGATCCAACCTTTCTTCCAACATTACCGATACTGCACAGGCTCGTGCAGCCGTTCAACCGTTTGCGTGGTTTTACTACGGCGCATTTGGCGCAGATAACGGAGACGGTGTCCGCCGGCGCCAGCAAGTTGGTCTTAAGAAGCCGAATGCTTGGGGTATTTACGACATGATCGGCAATGTTTACGAATGGTGCAACGACGGTTGGCACGATTACTATCCTTGGTCAACCGAGGCTTACTATCGCAACGCGATTCATGACAATTATCCGACCGGGAGTACGGTTTACAAGCCATATCGCGGCGGGTGCTTCAATAACGACGTGTGGGAGATACGCGCATCATACCGGACTTACGGCGATTGTCGCTACAATCCTGGCGATTCCGTCGGTTTCCGCATGGCGTGGATCGAGCCGTAGTCGTCCTTTTTCGCGCAAGCACCCGGGTTTCGGCCCGGGTGTGATTTCCGTCTGATTTTACCCTTGTCCCGACGATGACGAACTTCCGCAAGATGTTGTTGGCGTTTGTCGCGCCTGGCATCCTGCTAGCCCCGGTGCCGCAGCTTTCCGCTGCGGACGTCGCGCAAGTGGGGTCAACAGGCTACGAAACGCTTGCGGAAGCGATTTCGGCCGCCCCTGCGGGCGGCACGGTCACGCTCGTCGCGGACGTCGCGACGGCGGACATCGTCCGGTTCACCAAGAATCTCACGCTCGATCTCAACGGGCACACCATCACGGGCAGCGGGGCGGCGACGCTTCTTGCGGCGGGCGCCGCTCTCACGGTCGAGGACACGTCCGCCGCCGGTACCGGGTGCGTCAAGAGCACCCATACGAACACCAGCTACGCCCCCGTGTTCGTCCAGAGCGCCGGGTCGTTCATTCTGAAAAGCGGCTCCGTGGTGAGCGACACCGCAGGGCGCGCCGCCGTCCGCGCGTTCAACCACGCCGGATGCCTGATCGACATCCAGGGCGGCGTCGTTTCCAATTCCGTCGCCACGGCCGACGCGCTCGGCATCGTCCTGCGCAACGCTTCGACGCTGCGCGTTTCCGGGGGCGACGTGTATTCCGCCGGCCAGGCCGTGACGGTCATGGACGCGGGAACGTTCGAACTTTCCGGGGGCTCCGTCCGCAACGGTTTGGATTCCCGTTCCGCCGTCGTCCTCCAGGCGACCGGGACGCTCCGCATGACCGGCGGCGGCGTCGAATCCAAGGGAACCGGCGTCGTCCTCGCCCAGGCCGGCGGAACCGTCGAGGTTTCCGGCGGCACGGTCGGCGGGAAGATCGGCATCGATGTCAGCGGCGGCACGGCGCTCGTGTCCGGCACCGCGGCGGTGGCCGGAACGTCCAGTTACGGCCTTCTCGTGCAGTCCGGCGGCACGGCGACCGTTTCCGGCGGCACGACGGGCGGGACGACGAGCGGCATCTGGTCGTCGTCGGATTCGTCCGTGTCCGTGACGGGCGGCACGGTGGACGGCGGTCTGGCGGCCATTACCGGGAATGGGCGGGTGGACGTGTCCGGCGGCGTCGTCGGCGCCGGGTCCGCCTTCGGTGTCATGGCCGGCACGGCGAGCGTCGTCACGGTGATGGGCGGGACGGTTTCCGGCTCTTCCTACGGCATTCTCGCGCAGGGATCGGACGTGTCGGTTTCCGGCGGCGTTTTCGCCGGTCCCGGGATCGCCGTCGGGGCGAATTCCGGCGCTTCGGTTTCCGTTTCGGGCACGGCGCAGCTGGGCACGGCGGAGAGTCCGGTGCGGATGGGCGCCCTGCTTCAGAACGGCTGTTCGTTCGAAATGACGGGCGGGGCGATCGTCGCCTCGAATCTCGGCATCCAGGCCACCGGGTCGGCCAACGCCGAACGCGCTTCGGGATACGACCCCGGCAACAACGAAATCACGATTTCCGGCGGTTCGGTTTCCGGCGTCAACGGCGGCGTCAACCTCAACGTCGGCGGCGGCGACACGCTGCGGATTTCCGGTGGTTCGGTCGTTTCTTCTTCCGGGTTCGCGGTGAGCGACAACGGCAGCGCAAACCTCGAACCCGTGACGATCGAAATCACAGGGGGCACGGTTTCTTCCACCGCCGCGTCCGCCATCTACCATTGCAACGTCGGCGTCCTTTCGATTTCGGGCGGCACGGTGACGGGCAAGACCGCCGTCTACCAGAAGTCCGGCTCGCTCGTCGTGACCGGCGGCGAACTGCACGGCACCGGCGACGCGAAGGATTACGTCTACACCGGCAGCGGTGCGTCCGCCACGGGCGACGCGCTCGTGGTCGACAACTGCGGCTATCCGGGCGGGACGCCGTCGGTCTCCGTGACGGGCGGCTCGTTCATTTCCGCTAACGCCCGCGCGGTGGGCAGCTACGCGAGCGGCGACGACGCTACGACCGGCGCGGCGCGCGAGCCGGTCGGCGCGTTCATTTCTGGTGGCACGTTCTCGGATGCGCCGGATGCGGTGCTTTTGGCCGATCACTACGCCGCGCAAAACAACGGGAACGGGACGACAAGCGTTGTCCGCGACGATCCGCTGACGGCGATCAGTTACTCGCCGACGGGCGTGGGGTGCTACGACCCGCGCGTCACGCCTGTTCCCACCGCATCCGCGTTGCAGACGAACGTGAAGGTGAAACGCGGGTCGGAGACGGCGTTCCGCGCGATCGACGCTGCGGGTGCCGATGCAGACCTCTCGGTCGCGTGGTCAATCGCGAGCGGCGCGGCGATCGCGTCCGTCGATCCGACCGGACTTGTGACGTTCACGGGCGGCGGGACGGCCAAGGTCGCCGTCACGGTGGCGGACGGGGCGGGGCACTCGTTCTCGAAGACGAATTCGATCACGTATTTGCCCGCGATCTGCGCCATCGGCTCGGCCGTGTATTCGACGCTCTCGGCGGCGATCAAGGCCGTGCAGCCGGGCGAAACGGTGGAGCTGCTCGCGGACGTCGAGCTCGCGGGTATCCTGAACCGCTTCACGCTGGACGCGACGAAGGACTTCACGCTCGATCTTGGCGGCCACGTGCTCACGATGAACGGCGCGTATTTCACGCTGAACGGGGCGCGTCTCACGGTCGCGAACGGCACGATTACGTCGAAGGGCAACTTCTCGCAGGAGTTCACGCTCAACTCCGGCACTCTCACGATCGCGGCGGACGCCGCAGTCGCCACGACCGGCAAGGTTTCGGCGATCGGCATCTTTGGCCCGGCGACGGTGAACGTCGCGGGCGACGTTTCGTCGCAGAACGCCTTCGCCATCGCGGGCAGCGGCAACGCGGGCAAGGGCGGCTACACGGTGAACGTGACGGGCGGCTCGGTCACGTCGACCGGCGCTTCGGCGATCTACCACCCGAACGAGGGGACGGTGAACATCGGTGGCGGGACCGTCACGGGCGCGACGGCCGTCTATCAAAAATGCGGCGTTCTGAACGTCACGGGCGGCGTTCTTCGCGGCACCGGCGCGGCGGTCGCCTATTCGTTCAACGGCAATGGGGCGAACGCGACGGGCGACGCGCTCGTCATCGACAATTGCGGCTATCCGGGCGGGACGCCTTCGGTCTCCGTGACGGGCGGCTCGTTCATTTCCGCTAACGCCCGCGCGGTGGGCAGCTACGCGAGCGGCGACGACGCTACGACCGGCGCGGCGCGCGAGCCTGTTGGCGGTTTCATCGACCCTGCCGGTACGGCGCTCTTTTCGGACGCCGGCGCCGACGGCGTTCCCGAAGGTCACGAACTTGTGGCCGACGAGGCGAATCCGGGGTTTTACAAGGTCGTGGTCTCGTCCGCCGACGCCGTTGCGAGCGTGACGACCTCCGACGGGACGGTTTCGTATTACCTCTCCCTCTCCGAAGCCGTCGCCGCCGCGCGGACGGGCGAAAAGGTGACGCTCCTCGCCGACGTGGAGCTGGACGGCTTCGTCAACGTCTCGAAGGCGCTCTCGTTCGATCTCGCGGGCCACGCGCTCGTGCGGGCCGGCGCTTCGCCGAGCTCGGTGGTTTTCTACGTCTCCGCGCCGCTCGAGTTACTCGACTCCGCGGGCGGCGGCTCCGTGACCGTGACCGGGACGCAGGGCCGGGCGGTCTGGCTCGTTCCGGGCGGCGTTCTCACGCTCCGCGGGGGCGCGGTCTCCGGCCCGGCTGGCATCGACGCGCAGGGCGGTTCGCTCGTCGTCCCGGCCGGTTCGACGGCCGTCGTCTCCTCCTCTTCGTCTGAAACCTGGGCGCTCGTGTCCGCCGCAGCGGCGACGAACGCGGTCGCCGGCGGCTTCTTCGCCGGCGGCGTCGCGGTCGAAGTTGGCTCGAAGGGCTTCGTCTCCGGCGGTTTCTTCTCCGAACCCGTGCCGGACGCCGCCTGCGCTGCGGGCTACGCGCCGTCCTCCTCGACGACGACGGTTTCCGGCGCCGACTGGTATTCGGTCGCGGCCGGCGACTTCGCCGCGAAGGTGCTCCTCTCGAAGACGGCGATGACGCAGGTCAACCCGTCGACGGGCAAGACCTCGAGCCTCTACCGCACCGATCCCTTCACCGGCGTCCGCGCCGTCGCCTACAAGCGGCTGTACTCCTTCCACGCCACGTTCGCCGAAGCGCTGGCGGCGCAACGGGCGACCGGATCGGCGTATTCGCACGAAATCACCCTCCTCAAGGATTGTGGCGTCTACGACCTCGCGGCGCCGACGGACCTCGACAACACCGGCATTGAATATCTCTACATCTCCGCCGACAACACGGTGAACGAGACCGGGTCGTGGCTCCGGTTCCCGGTGCCGACTGGCTACGTCGTCGTCCGCGCAACCTACTCCGCCGGAAAGTCCTACGACGCACACTACGGCTATTCGCTCCAGCTCGCCGACTTCGCCGTCGGCGGCAACCTCTTCCGCGGCCTCCTCAACGCCTACCGCGCGGCGTCCGATGGCGACACGATCCGCCCGCTCTTCGACACCCGCTGCGGAGGCGTCTCCCTGGGCGAAGACAAGGCCGTCACGATCGACCTCGACGACCACAACGTCGTCGGCAACCTCTCGATCTCGAAGGGAACGGTCACGGTGACTGGAGACGGCGTCTTGGAATACCAGGCCGCTAGGGCCAACACCCCGGTCGTCAAAGTGACCGGTTCCGGAGCTTTCGTTCTCGACGGAACCAACGCCGTTCTGCGCAACCCGACGGATTACGGCATCTGGGTCTATGGCGCGACGGCGTCCGCCGCCGTGAAGGCTGGCGAAGTCGTTGGCGTCACGACCGCGCTCTACGTCGAAAAAGGTTCTGCGGCGGTCGAAGGCGGCACCCTGAAACTTGCCGACGCCTCCGAGACCGGGTCCGCCTACCTCGTCAACGCGCTCGACGCCAACTGGAAGAACGGCGCGGCGTCGATTTCCGCGACGGGCGGCACGTTCTACAACGACTTCAACCCCGCCTCCAAGGTCGAAAACGCGGCTCCGTGGTCCTATGCGCCGACCTACTATGGTGTTTACGATGCCGCGACGGATTCCTACACGCTTGCCGCCGCCGCCGCGCAGCTCAACGGCCTCGGCAAGGAATCTCTCCCGATCGCCAATGCTGAAGCGACCGAGGGCGACATGATCGTCTTGCTGGGCGACACCGCCTTTACGGAAGAAGGACTCGCTTCCGGCCTTATGCTCGTGCAGCAGGAAGAGCAAACCTACGCTCCGGGCGACACCTACCTCGTCGCGCGCGCCGCGCTCGTCACGTGGTGCGACTGGGACGGCACGGTCCTCTACGCGACCAACTGCGCCTTCGGCACCGTTCCCGAGTACGTCGGGGAGCTTCCGTTCCGTCCGTCCGATACGTCCGCCATCTATGCCTTCGCCGGGTGGTCGCCCGCGCTTGCGGCGCTGGAGGGCGACACGGTCTACACCGCCACGTTCGCCGAAGCCGGTGCGCTTGCGATGCGCGTCTCGTCGAGCGGGGCGACGACCAATTTCTACCAATCGCTCAACGCCGCCGTCGCGGACGCCAAGCGGGGCGACACGGTGACCGTCCTTGCGGACCAGACGCTCTCCGGGTTCGCGAATGTCACAAAGGAAATCACGGTTGACCTGGCGGGTCACGCCGTCACCCGCGAAGGCACCGGCCCGAGCGTCGTCGTGTTCTACGTGAATGGCGGCGCTCTCACGCTGCGCGACAGCGTGGGCGGCGGCCGCGCCGCTGTGACCGGCGACTACGGCCGCACCGTCTGGGTCGCGTCCAGCGGCTCTTTCACGCTCGAAAGCGGCACCGTCGCCTCCGCCCAGTTCGCGCTCGTCGTCTCGACCGGTTCTTCGGCCCGCATCGAGGGCGGTTTCGTGGACGGTCCCGTCGATCCCGGCGCGCTGGAAGGGTTCTTCCACGGCGGGTACTGGACGCAAGTCCTGCCCGACGCCTGGTGCGACGAATCGCTCGTCCCCGACTTTTCGCCCAAGACCGTCGGCTCGCGCGACTGGTTCACCGTCATGCCGAACGATTACGCCGCTCGCATTGGCGCCACCTACTATGCGACGGTTTCGGACGCCATTGCCGCGCAGGCCGGATCGACCGCCGAGGCGGACGCTATTTCGATCGTCACGCGCATGGCGGCCCCGTTTGCGATCCCGGTCGCATCCGGCAAGGTTTCGATCCTCGCGAACACCCGCTTCCCCGCACTTCTCGAACCCGAGAGCGGCTACGTCCTTTCGCGCGAGGACCTCGGCTACGCCACGGCGTATGCGTCCGAAACCCCGGTGTGGTCCGTCGGCGGCGCGAGCTACCACACGCTTTCCGAAGCCTACGCCGCCGCGCGCGACGGGGATGTCATCCTCGCGCTCGCCGACAACGCCGACAGCGGGATCGACCTCGCGGTCGCCGAGGCGATCGAAATCGATCTGGGCGGCCACACGTGGGAGATCACGGGCGCGCCGCTGGAAGTCTTCGCCGGCTCGCTTGTCGTCTCGAACGGCCTGCTGCAGTCTCGCCTCACCGACGCCGTGCGCGTCGATGGCGCCGGATCGAGCGCGACGTTCGCGGCGGGTCTGCTCGTCGAAAGCCTCTCCGGCTTCGCGGTGGCGACGAACGGCGCGCACGTGGTGGTGGACGGCGCGACGATCGACTGCGCCTCGACGACGCACTTCGCGTTTGCCGCCGACGGGCGCGGCAGCGAAATCGACCTTCTCTCCGGCACCGTCTCCTCGACCGCGCACACCTCCGTGCTCGTCACGAACGGCGCCGTGTTCCGCATCACGGGCGGAACGCTGGAAAAGACCGGTTCCACCGACGCGAGCGGCATTCTCGTTTCCGGCGGCTCGGCGTTCGTTTCCGGCGGCGAAATCGCGGCGACGCACGGCCACACCATCGAAGTCCTCTCCGGCACCGTTTCCGTGACGGGCGGCGAAATCCTCTCGACCGACGCCGGCTCTTCCGCGATCTTCGTTTCCGGCGCTTCTGCCTCGGCATCCGTGACGGGCGGCGAAATCTTTTCCGTGGACGGCCCGGCCGTCGAAGCGAGGGAAGGCGGCGCGGCGACCGTGACGGGCGGCGTGTTCGACGCCGACATCGTGTTCAGCGTCTCCTCCTCCGGCTCGATTTCCGCGACGGGCGGTCTGTATTCGCGCGAACCCGAAGCCGTTGGCGTGGCACCGACGTGCCGCGTGTTCCCCTCGGAAGTGCGCACGGGATGGTTCGAGATAGCACCCGGTGCGGAGGTTTCCTGGTTCGACTGGGACGGCGCGTTCCTCACAAACGCCCTCGTGCGCGCCGGGGTTCTTCCGGCGTATCCGCTCGATCCACCGGAGCGCGGAAGCGATGCGCTCTACCGCTACGAATTTTCCGGATGGACGCCCGTGCCGGCGCCCGTTTCGGCCGACGCCTCCTACACCGCCGTCTACGGCGCCGCGCTTCTGCGCCCCGCCGCCGAAATCGGCACCGTCGAATACGCGACGCTCCAGGAGGCGATCGACGCCGTCCGCTCTGGCCAGACGATCCGCGTCCTGAACGATTTGGAACTCGCCGTCCCGCTCTGGGCGACCAACCACTACTCCTTCGTCCTCGACTTCGACGGACACTCCGTGACGAACGCCGCGCCCCTGAAGGACGCCTCGGCGACGCCGCCGGCGCTCGCGCTTCTCAATGTCGGCGGCGCGGTCGTCCGCATGTGCGACACGAGCGCGGAAGGCAAGGGCGGTCTTCTCGCGCTTGACGGCGACGTCTTCGCCGTGCGCGTCGAAGGCGGTTCGTTCACGCTCGAAAGCGGCGTTCTGAAGGGCGACGCCTCGGCAATTTACGTCGCGCACGGCTCGGTCTCCGTGACGGGCGGCGAACTGCACGGCTCGACTGGCGACATCGCAGCCGCGCAGACGCTGGTCGATGCCGACCACGCGGCCTGGAGCGCCGGAACGGCTTGCGTCCACCTTACCGGCGGCGTCTATTACAACGACTTCGACCCGGCCTTCGAGCATCAGGGCGCGATGTGCGGCTCCTACGCGCCGACCTACTACGGCGTTTACGACGAATCGAACCATTCCTACACGCTCGCCCCCGCCGCCGCGCAGCTCAACGGCGTCGGCTACGAAACGCTCGCGCTCGCGCTTGCGGAAGCCGTCTCCGGCGACACGGTCGTGCTGCTCGGCAACACCGTGCTTTCGACCGACGGCCTTGCCGAGGGCCTTGTCCTCGTTCCGGGCGGCGCGACCTACCGCCCCGGCGACACCTACCTCGTCGATGCGAGCGCGGTGATCACGTGGAAAGACTGGAACGGCACCGTTTTCTACACGACCAACGTCGCGGTCGGCGTCCTTCCGGTCTATCTCGGCTCCGAACCGGTCCGGCCTGCGACCGAAACAGCGATCTACTCCTTCGACGGCTGGACGCCGGACATCGAACCCGCGCTTTCCGCCGCGACCTACACGGCCTCGTATTCTTCCATCCCGACCATCGCGACGACGGGAGGCAAATTCTACGGTTCGCTCACTGGCGCCGTCGAATCCGCGCACTACGGCGCCGTCGTGAAACTCCTCGCCGACACGACGGAGCGCGTCGAGGTGCCGCACAATGTCGTCCTCGATCTCGGCGGCCGCACGCTCACGGCGCCGGCCGGCGGCGCGGCGCTCATCGTCGCCGACGCGGCGCTCGTCGTCTCGAACGGCTTCGTCCGCGCGACCGATTCCGCAGTCGCGCACGTCGGCCTGGACGGCGCGCTCGACATCGCCTCCGGCGCCGTTCTCGCGCTCCTCGACACCGGCACTTCCGGCTACGCCGCCGTGGTGGCCGACGACGGCGGCGCGGTTCGCGTCCACGACGGCCGCATTTCGACGACCGGCTCCGGCCCGGCGCTCTTCGCGCTTGACGGCGGCTCGATTTCCGTCTTCGGAGGCGTCGCCGTGAACGACGGCTCTGCGGACGCGCTCCTCGCCGCGGGCACTGGCGAAGTGGTTGTTTCCGGCGGGCGTTTCTCCAATTCCGTCCCGGCGCTCTTCTGCGCTCCGGGCTTCATCCCGACCGTCGCGCCCGACATCGACGGGCTCTATACCGTGGTGTCCGAGCTCGAAGTGCGCTGGGTGGATGACGACGGCGCGACGGTTCTCGCCATCGACATGGTGCCGTCCGGCGAAACGCCGGTCTATTCCGGCGCGTCGGTTCCAGCCAAGGCGGCCACGGCGGAATACACCTATTCCTTCGCCGGGTGGTCTCCCGCGCCCGGTCCAGCGGTTTCCAACATCACCTACACGGCGCTTTACGCGGCAACGCCGGTTTCCTACACGATCACCTTCGATTCCGACGGCGGCACGGCGGTTCCCGACGCTACCTTCGGCTTTGGCGAAAACGTCGTCGCGCCGGCTTCTCCGACCAAGACCGGCTTCACCTTCGCCGGCTGGAGCCCGGCGCTCCCTTCGAAGATGCCGGCGCATCCGCTCGCCGCGACCGCGACGTGGACGCGCAACGCCTACACGATTTCGTTCCGTCCGGACGGCGGCTCTTCCGTCCCGACCCTCACCTTCGACTACGGCGCGACGGTCGTGCCGCCGCCCGACCCGACGCGCACCGGATACACCTTCACGGGCTGGGCGCCGCCGCTGCCCTCCGCAATGCCGCCCTCGAACGTCGTCGCGACGGCGACCTGGAACATCAACCGCTACACGATCGTCTTCGAAGTCGATGGCGGCACGGTGACGCGCCCGAAGTCCTTCGACTACGGCGCTCCAGTCGTCGCGCCCCCTGCGCCGAAAAAGACAGGCTACACCTTTACGGGATGGTCGCCCGCGCTTCCCGCCTACATGCCGGCGAGCGACATCACGGTCACGGCGCAATGGGAGCGCAACAAATACACGCTCTCGTTCGACACCGACGGCGGCTCCCGCATCCCGGACATGACCGTCGAGGGCGACGCGCCGATCACCCCGCCCGCCAACCCGACACGCACGGGATACACCTTCAACGGCTGGGATCCCGCGCTTCCCGCGACGATGCCGGAGGGCGACCTCGCCGTCAAGGCGAAGTGGCTCGTCAACCAATACACGATCTCGTTCGATTCCAACGGCGGCTCGGCCGTCGAGCCCGCGACCGGGATTCCCTATGGAAGC
>CAMNCG010000060.1 GCA_946534105.1 uncultured Verrucomicrobiota bacterium | reverse complement strand
CGATTTCCAGCGTCCCGTTGAAGGCCTGCGTCGTGGAGGCGAGCCAGTCCTCGGGGCAAGGCTTCGCCGCGTCACGAGGAGGTTGAAAAGTTGAAGGGATGTTGCAAAAGGCGTCGATGCGGGAGCCGCCGAGGTAGGAGCGCGGACGCGGTTGGGCAGAAGTTTTGAGATCATGGCTTCTGCGTCAGAAGCAGGATTCCCGCGCAGGGTGCGAGCGCCAGTGCGCCGTCTTCCCATTTTGCGGCATCCGGGGCGTCGGTCAGTGCCGAGACGATGCGCCAGCCGGGACGGATGGCCGGGACGCCGGCATAGTCGCCCGCGCCGTTGTTCACGACGAGAACGCCGCAATGGCGATCGTCGAAGGGGTGTTCGGAGATGAAAATATTTCGTCTGCATCCCGGAAGCGACAAAATCCGCTCCACCGGGCGAACGCTCGCCCAGATTTTCCAGGCGTCGCCTTCGTAGCGCCCGGCGCCTTGGTAGAAGGTCTTCTCGAAATTGTGGATGCAGACGAACACCGCGCCTTTTCCGTAGCGGTTGCGAAAGAGGACGCCTTCGCCGTCCTGGTTGACGGCGAGCGTTTCGGCCGTGGTCGCACGGAAGCGGCGCTTGACGGAATACGGGATTTCGACCTTGAAATCCCCGAAGTCGCAGAGGTCGGTTCCAGCGCGCCTTTCGCGGAAGGCGACTTCTACGCCGCCGACTTCCTCCATGGAGTCGAGGAAGGTGTCGTTCCACGAGAGGTAGAGTGTCGCGCCGGCGCGGACGCGCGCCTTGAGCTCCTCCCAGCGCTCCAGCGTGAGAAAGGCGCGGCCGGCGGCGTCGGGCAGGAAGTAGCACGCTGCGTCGGGCAGCGGCTTTTCCGGGCTCGCGAAGGCGGGAAAGATGCCCGCCTGCCGAGCAAGGACATAGGAGGAATGGATGACGTCGTCGTCGGCCGAAATGACGACCGCGTCCGGCTTCGTCGCGGGCAGGGCCCCGAAGGGAAGCGCCGTCTGCATGGCCGCGAAGCGCCGGAGCGTGGCGACGGCGGGATACGGCGAGCGGTCGCGCCGGAAAATCCCCAGTTCGACGCATGGCTGGCGCCAGTTGTAGGGGGCGAAGGCCTGGCCGATCTGGTCGAAGGCGCACCACCAGAGCATGGCCCTGCAGTCGGCGGCCCAGAGATTCCAGAGCATGGCGCGCATGTAGAGCGCGACGCCCGCGCGGCTCGTCTGCTCCTGACGGCGCGAGCCGTGTTCCTCGACAAACGCGGGCTTTTCGGCGATCTGCCCGAGGGCGAGCGTCTGCGCGGCGGCGAAGGTGAGCGAGCGCACGGAGAGAAAGTCGTCGTTGTAAACGTCGCCCCAGAAGCCGTAGGGGTGCGTCGCCACGAGGTCCGCGAGCCGTCCGTTCATGGACGAGGGCCAGTCAGATTCCTCCGGGACGCAGAGGCCGTCAACCCCGATCACCGGGCGCGACGGATCGGCGCAGCGGATGGCCTGGTGGATGTAGCGGAGCCAGAACTCGGAAGTCGCGGGGCCGTTGCCTTCGCCGAGGACGCGCGACTCGTTGCCGCTCTCCCAGGCAACAATCGCCTTCTTCGCCCCGAGGCGCGTGACAAGACACTCGACGTAGCGCCCCTCCCACATCAGCGCGTAGGGGTCGGAAAAGAGGTCGCGATTCGCGAGCGCGGGCGGGATGAAGTTGCGGAAGGTCATCTGGCCCGTGAGGAGCGGCACGATTAGGCGAAAGCCGTGCGCCTCCGCCATGTCGCAAAACGCCTCGAAGCGCTCCACCATGCGCTCGTCCACGCCGGCCCTTCCACAGGGCGTGTCGGGAAGAGGCTCCTCGGAATCGAACATCCGCGTCTCGGCGACCTTGCGGCAGTTGTCGCCGGAAAGGAAGCAGGCGTGTATGGGCTGGAAATCCGCCCAGTTCGGGAAGACGCGCAGGAGGGTGATTCCGGCATCCGCAAGGACGCGCAGGTCCGCCTCGACGGCGGCGGGGTCCCATTCGCGCCACATCCGCGTGGCGGCGTGGCTTGCCCAGTAGTTGGCGCCGACCGCGATGCGGCCGGAGGGAAGAAAGGTGGAATCAAGCGTTTTCATGAACGGAACGACGGATGCGCCATGGAGGTCGCGGGAAAAGTGATGTAGCGCCACAATCCGTCTGCGGGCACAAGTCTAGCAAAAGGCGTCGGCGAATGCGAGACCGATGCAAACCGCCCGCCGTTTTGAAATCCGCGTCGAATCGTTTCATGGGTCGCTTTTCCTTGCGATTTCGTAGAACATCCGCGCGCCGCGCCCGGAATTCACCTCGGACGTGAACGACAGACGGCCGTTTTCGATGACGGCGGGGACGCGCTCCATGCGCGAGCCGGACAGGCTGGGCGTGGCGAGGGAAACCGCGATGGTAAGCGGCCGGCCCTTTCCGCCAAAGCAGTCGCGTGGAGTGACGATGAAGCGAATCGCTCCGCCAGTCGGCAGTTCCGACGGCGAGAACAGGCAGGTTCCGGGAAGATTCGCGTATTTCTCCGGGAACGCGAAGCCCGGTGCCATGATGCGACGCACGACGGCCTCCGCGCCTTCCGCCTCCGCCCGGATTTCGTAGTCAAAGACGCGATGGCCTCCGACGTTTTCCGCGCACGGGAACGTCAGGGCGACGCAGGGTTCCCCGGCATGGCCGGGGCCTTCGAGCGCGTGCCCGCCAGGGCGGAACTCCGCGCGCACGTCGGCGTCCGCCGGGAACTGCGGTGGAGTCCCCGATGCGGCGCGGCGCGCGAAGTCGAGAGGCCCGCCCTCCCGCGCAGGGAACGGAATGGTCCATGCAGGGCTGATCGGCTCGTCGAACGCGACGGCCAGACGGTGGACGACGAGACGGTCGGCAAAAACTTCGACGAGTTCAAAATCGCCGCCGACGTTCCTGCCCTCCCACTCGTTGGACAGGGGCGCCATGATTTTCTTCGTGTAGCTCGAATGCCACGCGGCGGAGGCGTTGACGTATTCGGGGCGCTCGTAGGGGAGGCGATGCGCCTGGGTGCTGCCCGCGCCGATGGATGTGAAAGCCCCCTGCCAGACGCCGCGCTCGTCGGAGAGCGCGCAATGCGAATGCCCGCTGATGGCCACGGCGTTCGGGAAGGGCGCAAGGGCCCGACGAGCCTCCCCTTTGTCGTCGCCGTCTGAATACGGGCCGTGGCATGTTCCGGCCGGATGGGCGTGCTGGATGTAGAAAAAAGGCTTGTCCGGATCGAGCGTCGGTGCCTCCTTGGCGACGAAATCCTCAATGGGCGGCTCGACGGTCCGCCATTGCGCGCCAAGAAAGGTAAAACCCTTGACCTCGCGCCGCCAGACAGGCGACCACTCCTGTCCAAAGAGACGGCGCCACGTCTTTTCGGGGTTGTCTTCGTGGAAGAAGCGCTTCGCCGCGAGTTCTTCCTCGGTGAAGCCGTTCCAGCGGCCTCCCCATGCGTCGATGTCGTGGTTGCCGGTGACAAGCAACAGTTCGACCGTTCCGCCATCTGGCCTGCGACCGCCGGGGAACACTCGGTTCCAGATCTCCGCGAACATCTCCATTTCTGAAATCAGCCCCGAATGGGCGATGTCGCCTGGGCAAACCACGGCGTCCACGCCCGCTTCCGCCAGACGGCGGAGCGCGTTTTCAAGAAATGCCGGTGCTTCGGCCTTGTCACCCATGTGCGGGTCGCTTACGACGCCGAATGTAAGTTCCGGCTTTTCCGTGACGTCGGCGAACCCGTTTGCGCGAGCGGCAGACGGAATCAAAAGCGCCGGTGCGGCGACCCAGACGGCGATTTGCTTCATCGTGTTCGTTCTTTTGTTCATGGCTTCCTCCAAATTTCGTAGAACAGCCGCGCGCCGCGTCCGGAATCGACGTCGGCCGTAAACGAGAGGCGGCCGTTTTCGATGACGGCGGGGACGCGCTCCATGCGCGCGCCGTCTGTGGCGAGGCTCCAGACTTCGCAGGATTCGGGATGGTCCAGCGCCAGCGAAACGCGGGCGGCGCCGTTGCGGACGAGCGTCCGGCCCTTGCCCCATTTGAGCAGGATGCTCCGCGCGCGGTCCGCGAAGACGTTTCCTTCCGCCTGCGCGTCGGTAAGATGCGTGACGAGGATGCGGGAAGAGGTTTCAAGCGGTTCGCCGTCGAGGGAGAGGACGAAGACCGTTGCAGAATTGTTTTCAACGCAGAGACATTCCACCCACAGCGCCCCGGCCTCGTGCGCGCCGCCTTCTGCGAAGACGCCGCACGTGCGCGGCGTCGCGACGCGGACGCTCCCCGCCCCGCGGTCGATGGTGAAGTCCGGCGTGTCTTGCGGCGCAGCCGGCGGCTCGGAATTGATATTTGCGATTTGTGAACAATTGTCACTTGTGAACAATGAAGATTTCCCCGCGACTCTCCCCACTTGAATCCGCCACGCCTCGTCCATCCATTCGGGGCGATTCGCGGCGGGCTTGCCGTCCGGCGTGAGCTGCGGCGCACCCACGTCGAGCGCGACCTTGGTTTTAAGCGGCGCCATGTCTCCACGCAGGAAGAGGCACATCACGGCGCGTTCCGACGCCAGGTTGACCGGATCGACGGAGAGGTCGAAGAGATGCGGCGCGCCGTATCCGTCGGCCAGCCCCCGCTCGACGTGCGAGTAGGCGAAGCGCCAGAGGCCGGACCAATCCTGCCGCGCCGCCATCGCGCCCATGAGAAGCCCTCCCGCGCCGCGATATTGCCCCGGTCCGGGAAGATTCCATTCCGTGAGGGTGTAGGGCTTGCCGGCGATGCGCGTGAAGGCCGCGTTCGCAAGCGGACCCGATTCGACTTTGACGGGGTTGCCGCCGGGGTCGAGCCGGAACGCGCCGGACCAGAGCTTGCCGAGGAACTTCGGGTGATCGAGGTAGCAGTGGTTGTCCACATAGTCGAACGTTTCACGCAGGGCGGCCATCGCCTGGTCGTCGGAGCAGTTCTGGCTGGTGAGGAGCGCCTTGCAGCCGAGAGATTCGAGATACGCCTTTTCACGCGCGAACGCCTCGCGCTCCACGAACGCGGCGAAGCACTGCGCCGCCGCGCTGTCCGCGAAGTTGTCGATCAAGGCGGGATCGGCGGGGAGAATCGCACACAGAGACACGGAGGCGCTAAGATTTGTATTTGCGATTTGTGAACAATGAGGATTTGTGAACAATTGTGAACATTCCCGTGTCTCCCGCCACTCTGCCCACGATTCCTTCGTGCAGTCCAGTTTCTTGATTCCGTTCCACGCCCACTTCATCGGTCCTTCGTTCACAAGGCAGAGCAGCGGCATGCCCGGCTCGTCCACATAGCGGTGGCCGGTGTAGGGGTTTTCGTGGAGCAGGAAGTCGCGGGCGAAGGACGCCCAGTTCTCGAAGGCGGGCTCGTGCAGGGCGACAAGGCTCTTGAAGACGTTGTTCGGCACAAAGCCGTCGCGGTCAAAGCCGATGTCGCGCCACGCGACCTTCCGCGAAACGTAGAGGTCGGTCGTGAGGTAGAGGCCGTTTTCCATGGCAACGGCGGCAAGGTAGTCGAAGCGGTCGATTTCATCATCGGCGACGCGGCCGGAGGCCGCATCCCCAACGCCCTTGCGGCCCGCACGGGCCGAAAGGGCGTTCTTCCATTTCTCGTCGTGATGGTGGAAGCGGATGGCGTTGTAGCCGAGACGCTTCAGGCGCGCGACGAGTTCGTCCGCCATGGCGTGGTCGGGGAAGTTCGCGGATTCGCAGAGGTTCACGCCGTAGAAGCGCTGCTCCACTCCGGGAAGCCTCTCGAACTCGAAGTGCCCATCCACGGCCTTGAGCCAGCCGTATTTGCCCGCCGGGGCGTCGGTCCAGCCCATCGCGGAGAAATCGAGCGCGCTTCCCGCGACGATGTTCTTTCGCATGTCGAGCGGAATCCAGTCCGGCCCCGCCGCGATCGTCACGATTTCGTCGCGCTCCACGGCGATGCCGTCGGGATGGGAGATTTCGCAGTCGAAGGAAAGCGGACGCGCCGTGGGCGCGTCCCTACCGGAGACCTCGTTTGGTAGGGACGTTTCCACGAAACGTCCGAACTTCGGCAGTTCCACCCGTACCGAGAAGTTCGGCCCCCACAGACGCGAATCCTGCAGAAGGAGGTTCATCGGCTGCGGGAAGCGCAACTCCACGGGCTTGCGCGTCGCCGGATCGACGTAGGAGAAGGAATCGGCCCTGCCGCGCCAGAGGTGCATCTCCCCGTATTTTTCCGGGAAAACGCCCTGTGCCGTGTCGCCCGCGCGCCAGGCAAGGCCGGCCATGTCCTTGGCTGGAATCTTGAACTCCATCGCCACGCACTCGGCGCGGATTTCGGTGAGCGCGGTTGCGCGGAGGGAGAGAATGGCTGACGACGGGTGGGGCGAGTCCTCCGGGCGAGCCGCTTGCGCGACAAGCGCAACCTGTCCCGTCACGCACACTGCGCCGGAGTCGTCCTTCATGAGGAAGGCGAAGTCCGGCTCGCTCGGAGAGCTCGCCCCACCACCCAGAACCGGCTCACCCGTGATCGTCCCCGTCCAGCCCTCCTTGTGGATGCGGAATCCAAGCGCCACATCATCGCGTCCGAACGACACGTCGCCGTTCGTGGCGAGGCGGAGGGCGAAGGGCGCGTTTTCAGATGCCCAAGTGGCTCCAACGAAAAGAACGCCGAGGAAAACGCAAATGGACGCAAGAGTTTTCATCCTTCCATCAAGTCTGTGCGATTATATGCAGAAAAGCAACTCGTTTCTGCATATACTTTTGAAATTTGTATGCAGAAAGCGACTTCCCTCCCACTCCCTTACGGCTCGACGCCCTGGCGACTTAGTTCGGTCTGGATGGCGGCGGCGGGAAGGTCGCGGGGGAGGATTCCCCGCTTGGCGGCCAAGGCTGCGGCAACGCCGCCCCCTGCCCCACGTTGAGGCAGATCGGCATGGCGCGGAAGTTGGAGTGCGCCTTGTGCGTCGTTCATCTTTTTGTCGATGCCGTGGATGTCGATGCCGAAGCGGGAGGTCGTGACGGCGTCGGGGAAGGTCGCGCCGCGTTCGATGTCCTCCTTCGTGACGGTGTAGCGCCCGTGGATGCGGCGCGCGTCGCGGTGGCCGATCTGCTCCGCCGTGGCGATGACGCGGAAGCCCTTCCACGGCCCGCCGCGCGCCGCCGCCACCGCGGCGGAAACTCCGGCCGGTCCGCCGCCGGCGACGATGACATCGAACGCGCTTGTGTCCATCCGCTACCGAAGGGTGATCACCGTGGCCTGTGCACCGAGCGTCAGGGCGCCGTTGGCGTCGAGCTGGATGCGGCAGTCCTTGGCCCTGCCGTTGACGGTCACGGCCCAGTTCTTGAAATTCGCCGCTCCGGTGGCGCCGTCGAGCGCAAGCAGCGGCGTTCCATAGACATCGGTTCCGGCGGGAACGTTCACAAGCGCGAGCGTCCCGTTCGCCGGGATCGCGAGGCCGCGGATCGTGCCGCCGAGACTCGTCCAATCGATCTCGATGGCGTTCACCGACACGCCGGGGGCGGCGGCAAGGTCGAGCGTCGCGCCGGCCGCGACCTTCGCGGCGACGTTCGCGACCGTCGCCGCCGGCGCGTCGCCGGAAGACGCCACGGCAAACGGGGCGCCTGTCCAGAGCGTCTTGGCGTTTCCGCTGATGGTCACGACCGCAGACCCGCCGGAGCGGTCGTTCGCCCAGGTGTAGTAGGCGCCGTTGTAGGTGGTGGCCTCCGCGAACGAGGAGACGGTGCGCCAGCCGGAAACGCCGTCGGGGCTGGATTCGACCGTGATCATCTTCGCCGGCTGGTCGCCCTGCCGGTAGGTGGTGAACCAGCAGACCGGATTCGCATTGTCGGCAAGGCGGGCCGTAAGGGTGAAAATGGATGTTTGACAATCCGACTTGTATGATTTCAGATTCTGAATCGCCAGCGCGTATTTGTTGTGTGCGGTGTTGAAAATCGCCAGCGGACTTTCGGAGTAAGTCCCTGTTGTCGAATAGGATATGCCATCCGAAAACGTGAACGTTCCGGCCGAAAGGGCGCTGGCGGCAAGCCCCTGCCCGGCGAACGCAAGCCCCTTCGCGACCCAGTTGCCATCCTTGTCGAAGAGGCCAATCTTGCCGAGGTCGGCTTTGTCGCCGCTGAGATTGGAGAAGTCAAAGGAGAAGCGGTAGTACTTGTCGGTGTTGCCGCGCCCGCAGACGGCCAGCGCCCCTGCGGCGACGTCGAGCGACGCGGGAAGGGTCGCCGCGCCTTCTACGCGCACCAGGCCCGCGCCGCTCTTGCGCAGCGTTCCCGCACCGGAGAACGATACGTTGTGCGCCGCGTTCGTTTCGCCGGCATCAGCGACCAGTTCCAGCGAACCGGAAACATCGACCGTTTGCGGTTCGAGGAGGTTCAGTCCAGCGAGCAGCTGCGGCCAGATGTTCCCGACCGTTGACGTGGCCTCGCGGAAGATCGCAGGATCGTTCGTCGGCGTCACTTCGCTCCCCCACGTCCCGCCAACGGCGTCGCCGACCGTCAGTGTTCCCGCCCCGACACCTTTTGTGATGCGCACACCCTTGGCGACCGTGCCGGAGAACGAGGAGGCAAGTCCATCCGCGCCGAAGACGAGCGTCCCGGCAGTTGCGGCCGAATTCGTGACAAACGTGTTGTCGCCCATGTAGAGGTTTCCGACCTTGGACGAATGGCCGTTGAGGTCGATGCCGCTGTATTCGGTCGCGGTCGGCGTCTTGTCCTTGTGCAGGCCGAAGCGGAGGGTGCGCGCCGCCGTTTCCGAGTAGGGAAGCGCGTTGTCAACGGTCGTCTTGACCACGGCGTTCGTGAAAACGAAGTCGCCAGTGTGGTTCCAGACGAGGCGCGGATCGTCGTAGGGCGCGTTGAAGGAAACCGTGCCGCCGTATGTCGCGCGATCGCGGCCGACGAAAAGGACATCGCCGCTACCTTCCGTCTGGATCGTGCCGAGGTTGGAGGAATGCGGAATCGGCCAGATGGATTTTTCCGTCCAATTGTGGAGCATGAGCCGAATGGGGCAATCGTTTTCCCCGCGAAGGACAATCTTTGTCCCTGCATTTGGGAGGTAGAAGCCCTTGTCGTTGGCGTTGCGGGCGCATAGGGAGCCACCATTGAAGGTCACGACGACGGGCTTCGCGTTGTCGCTGCGCAGTTCGATCATCGCCGGAAATGCGGAAAAGATGCCATTGAGTCTCATGAAGTCGATTTCGGCGGCATCCGTCGTCACGTCGTCGGAAACCGTCATGTTGTACAGGTTGACCGTATCCCAGACGTTGCCGTTGATCGTCACTGCCGGGGTTCCGATCGCGCCAGTGAATATCGCCCGTGCGGAGGACCCGCCCATGGAGAGAATTGGATGGTTGCTGCCTCCTTGGTCGGTAACGACGATTCTGCCATTTGCGCCGACGACGTATTGCGTGTTGACGGCCACGCGGCCGCCGTTGTTGACCGTCAGCACGTCGTTGACGTAGACGTTGTCGTAGTTGGAGCCGCCGTTGAGCTTCGTCGTGACGGTCATCGGCGAGTCCACCGTCAGGTCGGCGGCGGCGAGTCGGGTCGCGGGCAGCGCGAGGAGCGCCGCCAGCGATGCGATTGCGAGAACCTTGCAGGTCCCGGCGTCGGTTGCGTTGGTCGTTGCGTTCATTTGTGTTTACTCCTTGGTTGGGGTGTCTGTGGAAAGGGTGCCGGCCGCAAACTCGCGGAGGATTTTGCCGGCGGCGGTGAAAGGCTCGCGCGTCACGGCGCCTTCGGCGTCCTCGGATTCGATCCAGAATGGCGTCCCGGCCTCCACGACGCGCTTCGGATCGGGGACGAACTCCGTTTCGTAGGCGAAAGAGCCGTCGGGGGCGAACGAGAAGGTGGAAACGAAGTCGATGGGCGCCTGGTATCGCGCCTCTTCCTGCCGGCTGGAGTGGCGTGTCTGGCCCGTGAAGCGCAGGCGCAGGCCGCCGTCGGCGCCGCGCGAGAAGGCAAGTTCGGTGTCGGCGTCCCAGCCCTGGCGGACGACCTTGCGACGCCAGCCCTCCCCTTTTTCGGCGCAGAGTTCCACGCGGCCGCACTGCTTGCGACCGTCGCGCCAGACGCCCGTCAGCACGCCGTGTCGGTTCACGCGCACCTTGAGGCCGCCGTCCTCGAAGACCCAGCCGCAGAAGTCGCCGCGAAGCCGTGCGTCGCCGGTCGCGACGGTTTCGAGGTCGATCGCGGCCGCCGTCATGCGCTCCACGCGCTCGCCCTCCGGCCCTTCCACCGACACGGCCGGAACAGGGTCGTCGCCGACGCGGTCCAGCACCTTGACGCGGGCGGCGGGGTGGATGCCGGAAAGCGCGGCGGCCTCGCCACCGGAAATCGCGCCGACGAGCGCGCCGCCATCGCCGCCGAAGCCAAGCGGATGCGCGATGGAGTCGAAGCGGACGGCGCCCTCGACGGGCGTCCGGTAAACGAACCCCTCGACCGTTTCGAAGGTCGGATGCCGCACGATCCACGGCGACTCGTAGTTGCCGTCCGCGGCCTTCACGAACCAGCGTTCGCCGTTGCGGAAACGGTAGATGCGCCGCCCGTCCGGTTCGACGCTCCTCTCCACGGCAAGTTCCCCCTGCGCGGGGTGGAAGACGAACGGCTCCTGGCGGGGCGGCGGCGTGGCGCCGAAGAGCCGCCAGGAAACCGGCGGCAGCGTCTCGCCGAGGAATGGAACGGGATCCGCGTTGAAGTTGAGCGCGACAGCGACTTCCCCGCCGTTCTCCCGCCGGACAAACGCCAGGACGCCGTCCGGGGCGTCGCCGATCCACTCGACGCCGCCGCGCACAAGGGCCGGATTGGCCGCGCGCCACGCGAGGACGTTCCGCCAGTTCTCGAACGAGCCGTCCTCGCCCTCCTCGTAGATCATGGGCATGCCGGGGAGAAAGGCCGTCAGGGCGAACAGGAGGTTCCGCGACTGCTGGCCATACATTTTCAGGGCGCGGAGGGTGTCGTGGCTTTCGATGTAGCGCATCCGCACGATGCCGGGGAATCCGGCGCGGGCCTGCTGGTCCAGCCACGTGCGGAGGTCGGCGACGAACTTCGCGGTGTCGGCGAACGGCGCGTCGTAAAGCACCCGGTGGCAGAGCGCGATGTCGTAGATGGCGTCGGCCGTCGCGCCGTGCGCGTTGCAGAGCGACTCGGCGAGCGTCACGGCCGAGGGGTTTGCGCGCCGCGCGCCCGCCCGCATGCCGCGCTGCTGGTTGAGGCCGCCCTGCCACGAGGCATAGCTCGCGCGGGCGTAGGGGATGTCGCGGCTCCAGTTGTCCCCGCGCGAACCGTAGGGCACGTCCATGCGCCAGCCGTCCAGGGCGTAGTCGCGCGTGTAGTCCTCCACGTATTTCGACATGTAGTCGATCCACGTCGGCCAGTTGAAGTCGGCGCACCAGTAGGTCCACGTCGGCTTGCCGTCCTTCCTGTAGGTCAGCCATTCGGGATGGTCCTTGAAGCGCTGGAAATGGCTGGATCCGCCGTGCGCCACGGCGTCGTGCCAGACCGCCAGCCCGGTGGAGTGCGCGCGGGCGACATAGTCGCGGAAGTCGTCGGGCGTCCCGGCCTCCGGGTCGATGCGGTAGTAGTCGTCGGGATTGTAGCCGCCGTTCACGGGCCGAATCCAGACCGTATTCGCGCCGAGCGCCGCAAGGGCGGGGAGGACCTCGCGCTTCGCCGCGAAGCCGCCGTCGTATTCCCCCTTTCCCAGCCCTTTCCGCTTGTGCTGCTCGACGGGCCCCTTCACGCCGGTGGAATAGACGACGCGGGCCCTCATCGCGGCGCGGTCGCAGCCTTCGGGCGGGCGCTGGCCGACGGCCTCGTACCAGCGAGGGATGGCGGCGTAGGCGCCCTCGACGCCGCCCGTTCCGCGCAGGACCCAGACGTCGCCGGACTTCTGCGGCGCGCCCTTGCGGACGTAGCCCTTCGAGGCGAATCCGATTCGCACCTCCACCGCGCCGTCGCGCTCCGTCACGTGGGCATACGCCATGTCGGAGTAGTCGCGCGAAACGTCCGCGAGCCACATCGTCCATCGGCCGTCGCCATGCTCCACAATCACCGGGCAGGGATCGGCGCCCCACGAGCCGTCGAACGTCCTCCCCGGTTCGAACTGCGGGCGGCGGCGAGCGAAGAGCGGCCAGTGCGCCGGCATCGACCAGCCGCCCTCCGGGCCAACCGGCTCCGGGGCGAACTTGAAGTCGATGCCGTTCAGCTCGTCCTCGTCGGCGCCGGTCGTAATTTCGGCCCACGTGCGGACCGCATCGAGCTCAGGATGCGCCTCCTCGCAGAAGCGGATGTCGGGCGCGGCAAAGGCCGGAAGCGCGGCGGCCATCGCCGCGAACGCCAAGTCGAGACAGAATCCGTTTTTCGAGCCGTTCATGGTCTGTGCACGATGCGCGGGGGACGCCCACCATGGGCGCCATCGCCGCGTGTCGCGAACCATGATACCACTTCGCAACGACACGACCGATGGTTTTGGCCAAAGTTTTTTTTGGGGGGGAACGTTGCGAATCCTCCGGCCTTTTCAGCCTGCAAGTTTCGCGACCCGTTCTTTGATGATTGCGACGATCTTGCCGTAGATGCCGCTTGGATGCTCCTTGCCGAACGTCTCCGCAAGCCTGGCCGCAGCGGGGACGATTCGCTCCGCGAGATCGTCAAGCCGCCCAAGCACCAGTTTGCGCGAGACATGGAAAAGGGTGGCCATTTCCACGAAACTGGTCCGCGAGACCGAATCGAACGCGGCGTCTTCGCCGATTTTCATTGCGTATTCGCGCGAGAGTTCGGGATATACCGCCGTGCAGACCAGATCGTAGAGCGGTGCGAACGACGGTCGTCCCGGTTTTCCATAAACCACGGAGTAGTTCTTCGCATGTGCGTCGGCATTCCCGATCAAGACGTTGAAGAAAATGGCGTCAAGGAAGGAAAGCTGGTCGCGCGCGGCTGCCCGCATCCGTCGCAGCGCGCTGAAGCACTGCGGTGCGGTCGGGCCACCGTCGCCTTCGTATTTCCGCTCAGGATCCACGGATAGAATCTGGCAGAAATCCTCCTGGTGCAGCCGCTCCGGCTTCCCTGCAACAAGCGTCCTGTCATATCGTTCCGAAACGTAATGCGGAATTCCGCGCAAAGTGAGAATCCGGCAATTTGCGGCGTTCAGGCCGACGGCGCCAGCCAGCCTTTGGCAGAAGAACTCGTTCTGGACGGAATCCTCGAAGTCAGGGGCCGCCGGCTTGATGATGTGCGTGGACGGCGTTCCGTAAAGCGGGAGGACGACCCGGTCTCCGGACAGGCGGGCGATGAGCTTGTCCTGCGCCCCAGCGCCAGAATAGCGGTATCCCGATTCGCCTTCCGCGTAAAGCGGGCGGCGCCTGAGCGATTGAAGGATGGAGAGCGCCTCCTCGTCCGACAGTTCCCTAAAACGCTCCTCTTCGTCGGATGGCGGCGAGACGCCTTCCGGGTAGAGGGCGACGGCCCCGGCACAGTCCCGTCCCAGGGCGCGGAGAAAACCAAAGACGTTATTTCGGGAGAGGTGAAGCGACGCTCCGAGTTTCGTCCGCACGACAAGCGGGGGCAGAAGATTCGCGAAGAAGCCGTATGTGCGCTCCGCGTCGAACGCCTCCGGCATGAGCGGAAGCGAAAAGGAAAGCGGCCCTTCACTCGGGGCTTCGAGATACCTGGCGTCGTAGCGGAAGGAATACGAGTCGCCGCGCGTTTCGTGCGAAAGCCATCCGACGAGACACCCCTTCAAATACACTTTCAGCGCTTCGTGCATGGCTGCGCTACTCCGGAATGTCGAGTTTCACGGCAATGCCCAGAGTGGCTAGAACGGCAAGGAGCTTCCCGGCGTGAACGGATTCTTTGCCGCGCTCCACGTCGCATACAAAGCGCAGACCGACGCTTGACAGTTGCGCCAGTTCCGTCTGGGTGATCTTCTGCGCCTTCCTGACCTTTCTGACGGCAAGCGCAATATCGCGGGTGTTTTCGATGGTGGTCATTGGAATCCTCAAGCGGAAGTGACTCTAGCAAAACAGCGTTTGGAAAGCAAGCAAAATTTTCCCGATTGGGACAAAACTGTGTACATCGACAAACTTTGCCGATATTTTATCCCGAACGGGAAATTTTCAATGGAATTACTTCCAAATCTCATCCATTTTCCCGTTCGGGGCAAGAGCTTTGTCCAATGGCGAATCCTCCATCCTGTTGATTGACTCCAGCGACTCGCGCTCGACGGGGACAGGGCCGAGGCGCGCGCCGAAGAGATCGAGGACGGCGTTCACCTTGTCCATGCGGAGCGTAGGCTTGCCGGCCTCCAGTTCGCGGACGAACCGCAGTCCGACGCCCGCGCTCTCCGCAAGGCCGACCTGCGTAAGGTGGTATTGCTTCCTCTTTGCCTTGACGAATTGCCGAATGTCCATGATTTTCCCCGAACGGGTATGGTTCTAGCACTTTTGGGAAAACCGCACCCTTTCGGGTATGATTTGCAAACTTACGGCCGCGATTATACCCGAAAGGGTTTGGAGGTCAAATGCCTTTTTGCCTACCTGTGCAGGGCGCGCCATTCCTTCATCGAGGTCCTGACCCGCTTGCGGAAAATCTGGCGCAGCTCCACTTCCGAGCCGAAGCCGCACATGTCGGCGACGACGCCGAGCGGCGTGTCGGTCTCGGCCAGCAACGTCAAGACGCGCGCAAGGCGCACCTGCTCGATTTCCGCGCGGACGGAATGGCCCATGGCCTCGCGGAACCGCAGCGTGAAAAGGCTCTTCGTCACGCCGCTGCGCCTGATGACATCCGCGGCGGTGAGTCCTTCGCACGCCTCGCGTCGGATCATGTCCACGGCCTCCAGGACGAACGGCTTGCTCCGTCGATGACCCCGCGTCGATTTCCGGCGTTCCACGAGCAGGGGACCGAAGGAGGCTGGCGCCGCCTCGCGCCTCGCGCGAGGTTTCCCTGCGGCGCAGCGCGCCAGCAGCGCCCTTGCGGCAAGATAGCCCGACAGTTCGAAGTCGATGCCCACGGAGGAGATTTCCGCGGAAGCGGCGCCATCTTTCGGATCAGAGGCGTTCGCCCCGATCAGCGTCGCGTCATGCGGCATGGACCGGTGCGCGGCGCGAAACGCCCGCGCGACATCGACCGCGATTGCGTCGTTGACGGCAAATACCGCGCACCGGCGCGGCAGGGCGGCCACCCAAGGCTCCAGGCGACGGCTGAATTCCTCTTCCGTTTCATCGCGTCCGACGTCAAACACGAGGCAGGCCTTCCCGGCCTTCCGGCAGCAGTCGCGGAAGGCGGCAATCCGTTCGTCCGGCCACGTATGGAAGAACATCCACTGGGAAACGACCGCGAAGACAGGCGGCATCCCGGCCGCCAGTTCGCGGAACGCCGCTTCCGCGACGGCGGCCTCGTCGCATCGGACGGACGCCTTGACGCCGCGCCACTTGGGCATGCGCGGCACATCGAAATAGACGGACGGGAACCCGCGGAAAAGGCCCGGACGGAGAAACGGGGGCTCGACGGCGCATCCCAGGGGCCGCAGACGGGCCAGCGCCTCCGGCACCTCCTCCACGGCGCAGTCGTTCCGCCCCAGCGTCGCCACCTCGACGCCGCGCGCCTTCGCGTAGCGCCGGATGCCGTCGAGCCGGCGCCTAAACAGCCCCGCCGCCGCGCACTCGTTGAAATTCACATAGATGATGTCCGCGGCCATCTTCGTCAGTGAAGTGCCAGCTCGAACGGGCCGCAGGGCAGCCCTTCGCCGTTCACGAGATTGCAAACGGGGTAGTCGTCCCATGCGAAGCGGACTTTCACGGGGGCGAAGCCTTCGGGCACCGCGACGGAAACGGTCTCTCCCGACAGGGTGGCGCCGGCCCAGACGGCCCGTCCATCGGCGGCTACGAGCTGGAATCCGGAAACCGCGCCGCCGTCCGAAGTCGAAAGCCCGCTGGAGTTCCTGAACGTGACGGAAACGGTTCCGCCGCCAAGCGTCGCCGCCTGTGGAATCGGCCCCGCCTCCACCACGCCTTCGAGTCCGTAGGCGCGGGCAAGCGCCAGACGGGCGAGGCGCTCGCCGACGGTCTTCTTGTCCTTTGGATGGATGTCGGCGTGGTCGCCGACGTCGATCGTGACCGCCGTGCCCGACTGGACGAGCGTTTCGCCAAGCCTCGTCTGCGCCCAGCGCATCTCCGCCCATTTGCTGTCGAAAGGCGCTTCATGGGTTTGTTTGAAGGCGGCGAGCTGGACGAGGTAGATGGGCATGCCGTCTGGATGCGTGAAGTGCGCGCGCCAGTCGGCGGCCATCGCGCGGAACTTCTTCTCGTAGAGGGCGCCGCCGCCCCCGACGTCGGAGCAGCCCTGATACCAGATGGCGCCCTTGAGCGCCATCGGGAACAGCGGGTGCAGCATGGCGTTGTAGCACGCGGAGGGGGTCCAGCAATTCACCGAACCGTCTTTCGGCTTGGGGTCGAACCGAAATTCCTCGTATCGCCACTCGCCGGCCAGGGGCACGGCTGATCCGTCGGCGAGCGCGAGCGTCAGTTTCTCGGGGTTTGAGATGACGCCGCCCCCGATTCTCCAGTCGATGACCTTCACGGCGATGACGTTGCGCCCCTCGCGGAGCGTCCCGGCCGGAACCTTGTAGGAGCGCAGCACGTCGTAGTTGGCGCTCGATCCCACCTTCGCGCCGTTGACCCATGCGATGTCCTCGTCGTCGATGATGCCGAGGTTCAGCGTCGCCTCGCCCGCCGCCTGGGCGGCCGAGAGGTCGATGGCGCGGCGATACCACACGCAACCGTCGAAATCCTTGTCGATGTGCTTCTCGAAGGGAGCGGGAAGCGAGACCGTCTTCCATGCGGAGTCGTCGTAGTCGGCACCTTCCGCGGCGATGTCGCCCTTCGCCTTGCACTCGGTCTCCCAAAGCGCGATGCGCTCCGCCAGCCCCTCCTTGCCGCCCGCGGCCTCGAACTCGCTCGCGGTCTTCGCCGCGCCGGCCACGGAGCGGTCGTGCTCCTCAGCCAGTTCCGGACTGATTCCCCGGTAGGCTTCCCGCGAAATCCACGTCTTGATCGGAGAACCCGACCAGGACGCCTCGACAAGGCCGATGGGAACGTCTGGCAACGCCTTGCGGAGCGCCTGCCCGAAGAACCATCCGCAGGCCGAAAAGGTCTTGGAGTGAGCGAAGTCGGAACGCGTCCATGATGACGGATGCTGGAGACGGTCGCATGGCGCGAGGGCGGCGGCGTTGTGGTCGTCGAAAAGCCGCATCATCGGGTCGTCCGCGCTTTCGATGTCCTCCCTGCCACGTGTGAGGCGCCAGCCGTAGTTCATGTCCATGTTGGACTGCCCGGAGCAGAGCCACACGTCGCCG
>CAMNCG010000059.1 GCA_946534105.1 uncultured Verrucomicrobiota bacterium | reverse complement strand
GGTCTTCGCGGCCGTGGCGGAACTCCGCGCCGGAGAGGCGCAGGATGCCGTCGCCGGAGCAGTCGGCGAAAAGGCGGCCCGCAATGCGGTAGCGAGTCTGGGCGTTGGAGTTCCAGGCGAGGACGGCGGAAATGCCCGTCGTTTGCACGACGGGCGCGCAGGCCGCGCCTCCTTTCCCTTGCTCCATTTCCACGCCGCACACCGAGGTGTTGAGAAGGAGCGTGATGTTCGGCTCGGAGCGGACGGTGGAGAGCAGCACGTCGTCCCAGAGCGTGTAGCGCAGGAGCGGGTTGTAGTAGAAGTTGCGAAGCTGGAGCTCCTCCAGAATGCCGGCTTCCTTGTTGCAGTCGCCGTGGGCGCCCATGATGCCCATGCGCATCTCGCTGGAGGCGTTGCCGCCGAGGACCGGGCGGTCCTGCACGAGCGCGACCCTGGCTCCGTGGCGTGCGGCGGCGAGCGCCGCGCACACGCCCGCGAGCCCGCCGCCCACGACGACGAAATCCGCCTCGACGGCGGTGTCGCGGAGGAGCGGCGGCGCGGATTTTTCGGAGGGAATCGACATGCTATTCTCCTTTAGATCGCCTGTGTCGAAAAGGCGGAAGTCGCGGCAAGCACCGTCGGGGCGACGCCGACGAGATGTTCCGCGTCGGGGGCCGCCACGCCGCCCCAGCTGCGCACGAGGGGGCCGTCGACGCCCTCGACTGCGCAGTCGCGCAGCGTCAGCGCGCTGACGTGCGCGGCGCGGAGGAACTCGGGCTGCGGCGGCGCGAACGCAAAGCGGCACTTTTCAAGCGCGAGCGCGAGAGGGTGCGCGGCGTCGCCGTAGGCGCAGAGGCTCATGCCGATGTTCGTCGCGGTGCAGTTCTCGAAGCGGATCGAGGAGAGCGGGCTTCCCTTCTGCCAGACTTCGTTCCCGGAAAAGTTGTAGTGCAGGAAGCGCTCGGCGGTGTCGAGCGAGCAGTCGCGCAGGACGATTTCCCCCGGTTCGTGGCGGATGGAGAGCGAGAAGTCGGCGTAGTAGGTGAAGAGTGCGAGCATCGTGCGGTGCCCGGAGCCGGGCGATCCGTGCGATCCGGAAATCTGCTCTTCCTTCGTGAGGCTGTTGCGAATCGGATACTCGCCAGGGCCGTGGCAGCGGCAGCGCTCGACGAGCACGCGTCGGCCGCCGAAGCGGAAGGCGCTGCAGGCGGTGTTGAGGTCGCAGTCGCGGACGGTCACGTCCTCGTTGTCGAAGCCGGCGACGCAGTCGTCGCCGGTTTTCATGACGCAGCGGTCGATCGAGACGCGATCGCACGAGCAGAAGTGGATGCCGTCGTGTCCTCCGAGGATGACGAGATCCGAGAACGCGACGTCGCGGCAGCGCCAGAACGAGTGCGCCCAGTTGCCGGTGTTGCGGATCTCGTAGCCGCGGAGTTCCAGGTTTTCGCAGTCGTGCGCCGCGATGCCGTGCACGCCGCGGAAGTCCTCCTCGCCAAGCGGGTCGTAGCTGTCGCAGCCGTCGATGGCCGAGCCTGGTTCGCCAATGATCCTGGCGTCGCGGGCGCGGTAGATGCGGATGATCGCGTTGTTCCAGCGGCTGGCGGACTTGAGCAGGTGGTCGTGCGTCTTGCGCGTGGCGGCGGGGAGCCAGCGAACGCCGGGGGCGAACTCCTCCTGCGGCACGGGTTCCAGCGCGTCGTGCGGGAGGATGTCGTAGTCCGCGGGGTCGCGGCTCGCCTTGAGGACCGCGCCGGAGCGCAGGAGGAGCGTGACCTTCGAGCGCAGGCGCAGGCCGCCCACGCGATGGATGCCCGCCTGGACTTCCACGGTGCCGCCGCCGCGCCGGAAGGCGTCGTCGATGGCGCTCTGGAGACGGGTCGTGGCTGAGGTTTCGGAGCGGTTGTTTTCGGTCGTGGCGTTCATGGGATGTCGTTGGAGTTTCGGGAGTCGGTTTGCTGCGGCGCTGGCGGCACGTAGAGGTGCATGGCGCCCTGGATGAAGGTGATTGATTTGTGGCCGGGTATGGCGTTGTAGAAGGCCATGACGCCGGACGGCGGGCAGATGTAGTCGCCAAGGCCCGCCCACGTGATCGTGGTGCGGCACGTGGCGGGGAGGAGCCGTGCCATGTTCACCGGGTCGTAGTAGGCGAGGGCGGGGACCCATTCGACGAACCAGTCGCCGTGTTCGCGGCCCGCCGCCGGGCCGGCCAGGTTGCAGCACCACGGGATGAACGGGCGGCACTCGGTGACGTCGTGGTCGAGAGCGGCCGCCCAGATGGTCTGGAGCCCGCCGCAGCTGCCGCCTTCGGCGATCAGGGTGCGGCGGTCCCATTCGGGGCGGCTCTTGAGGTATTCGAGGCCGCGCATGACGCGCCACGACATGCCGCCGAAGTAGGCGGTCTCCGGGTCGGAGTTCTGGACGGGGTCGAAGGCGTAGTCGTGGCCGTTTGAGCCGCTTTCGGCGCGCAGGGCGGCGTAGTATTCCGGCTCCCGGTTGAGCTCGAAGCCGTGCGCGGAGAGGTCGAGGACGATCGCGTCGCGGGAGAGGCGATCGGCGGTCGGCGTGGCGTAGGCGGAGTCGCGCCAGCTTTCGTCGTAGCCGTGGAAGTGGATTTTCGCGGGGAAGCGGTCCGAGCGGTCGGGGATGGAGAGGAAGCCCGTGGATGGGCGGGAGCCGGCGCATGGGATGGAGACCTCGAAGAGGCGGACGCCGGCGAGCGGACTGCCGATTTCGCGCGTGGTCGCGCCGTCCATCGGCACGGCGGCGAGCGCCGCTCTGCGCCGCGCCCAGAAGGCGGCGAAGTCGGGCGGCAGCGGCGTGTCGGCACGGATGGAATCCACATCCGCGCCGGCCCCGCCTTCGAAGTGCGCGAGCGCCGAGCCGTCCGGGGCGAGGAGATCGGCGCGGAGGCGCACGAAACCGGGGTTGGGGAGACCCGCCGTTTGCATGGCGGGCGCGCAATCTGCGCTTTGCAGCGCGGGCGCACCAGCGGGCGCGGTGGCCAGCTCGCCGGTTTCGTTCCGGCCGTCGTCGCCGGTGAGCGCCCAGCGGATGCGGGCGCCTTGGGGGGCGCCGGTTGCGCGGAAGGCAAAGCTCATTGGCTCGCCGATGCGGTAGGAGAGCGGATCGCGGTCGCTTGTGGCGACCAGGAGCGGGCTGGGGCGCTGCGGATCAGCGGCAGGCGCCGTGTTGGAATGGTCGGTTGGCTTCATGCTTTTCTGCCTTAAGGTTGATTTGCGGCCAAGCGGGGACAGCTCGATGCGGGCCGACTCGGGGCCGGTGCCAACGAGGCGCCCGAAAAGGGGGCGCGAACGGTCGGCCAAGGTCATGGTGATCAGGTAGGTGCCCGTGCCGCAATAATCCCAGCGAAAGGCGCGCCGCCCCATGCGGTGGATGACATCGCGAACCAGGCAGCCGGTCGATTCGTCGCGGTGCCAGCCGGGGGGAAGACCCGCCGTTTGCACGGCGGGCGCGCAAGCGGGCGCGCAACCCGCGCTTGGCAGCGCGGGCGCAGAGGCGGGCTGGGCTTTCATGTGTGCGGGGATTCTACCCCAAAGGCAGGCGCAATGCTATCGGCACTCGGCCACGTGGGCGCGGAAGCCGGCGGCGAGGGCGTTCCAGTCGCCGAGGCCCGTGAACCAGTCCACGCCGCGCGCCTTCCAGCGCGGGAAGTTGGACGAGGCCGTGCCGAGGATCTTGCCGGCCTTTTTGACCTTGGCGCAGATTTCGTCGATGACCTTGTTCAGTTCCGGGTGGTCGGTCTGCGCAAGGAGGCCCATCGAGCCGGAGAGGTCCATCGGGCCGATGGCGATGCAGTCGAGGCCCGGCACGGTGAGAATTTTATCGAGGTTGCGCACGGCGTCGATGTGTTCGATCTGGCAGATGACGAGCGGCTTTTTCTCGCTTTCGCGGATGTAGTCCGGCGCGGGGATGCCGCCGTAGCCGATGCCGCGGCGCGGGCCCCAGCCGCGGATGCCGCGCGGCGGGTAGCGACACGCGGCGACGGCCGCCTCGGCCAGTTCGGGCGTGTTGACCATCGGGCAGATGATGCCGTCGGGCGCGAGGTCGAGATAGGGCTTGATGATCATCGGGTCGCACTCGCGGACGCGCACGAAGCCTGCGCAGCCCGTGCCGCGCAGGGCGAGCAGGTGGTCGCGCACGGTCTCGATCGTCATCGGACAGTGCTCCGCGTCGATCCAGCAGAAGTCCATGCCGCAGTCGCCGGCGAGTTCGCAGACCGTCGGGTCGCTCATGGAGATGACCGCGCCAATGGAGACGCGCTTGCCAAGGTTGTCAAAGAAACGGGAGGAATGGTCCATTTTCAAGTTGAAAAGTTGAAAGGTTGAAAGGGTTGAAAAGGGGGGCGGGTTATTGTTGATCGAACACGCGGACGTAATCGACGAGGAAGGTGTCGCCCACGGCCTCGTAGGCCTCCTTTGTCGGCTGGTGGTCCGCGTGGCGGTAGCCCTTCACTTCGGTCGAGATCAGGATGAATTCCGGGACGCGCGAGACATGGCCTTCGATGCGCCCGTGTTCGCGGCCGTCGACGTAGAAGGTGTAGCCCGTGTCCTCCCACAGGACGCCAAAGCGGTGAAAGACGGTCTTGTCGAGGTCGAGGTCGCTCCCGGCGGAGATCCGGACGTTGTCCTTGCCGTAGCCACCCTGGAAGAGGTTGTGGATGTGGCACACGCCCGGCTTGAAGCATTCCATGACGTCGATTTCGACGCCGGTGCGGGCCGGGTCGAGCGAGGCGCCGATGGTCGGGCTCTGGATCCAGAAGGCGCTCCACCAGCCGGGCTTCTGCTGGAGCCGGCAGCGGCATTCCCAGTAGCCGAAGGCGTGTTCGAAGAGCGGTTCGTGGAGCTTGCCGACAGGCCACTGGAGGTGGTCGCTTCCGTTGCAGAGCGTTTCCGACACGGGCTCGTCCATGAAGTTGTAGCCCGTCTGGAGCTGGGAGGAGACGGGGATGCCGTTCTCGAGCTTGAGTTCGAAAACGGCGTTGCCGTTGCCGTCGAGGCGGACGGCGTTGTCGGTCCAGGCGGGGTGGCGCCTCTGCATCATCGAGAGGCGGTAGTCCCACTTGGAGCGGTCGAGCGCGGTGCCGTCGAACTCGTCGTGCCAGGCGAGTTTAAAGTCGCGCCCGGCCGGGAGGAGCGACGGCTCGTGCCCGGGAACCGGCGTCGCCTCGGTGCAGGCGACGGGAAGGGAGTCTAGTGTGGGGGGCATGGGGCAACCTTTATTTCCTGTCCAGTTCGTCGCAGATCTGGCGGAGTTTTTTCACGGAGTAGTCGAAGAAGTTTTTCTCGAAGTCGCAGGAGAAGGCGGCGACGTGGGGCGTCACGATGCACTTCGGGTGCTGGAGGAGGCGGCTGTGGACGTCCGGCGGCTCCTGAGCCATCACGTCCAGCGCCGCGCCGGCGATGACGCCGCGGTCGAGGGCGTCGGCGAGGGCCTCCTCGTCCACGACGCCGCCGCGCGAGGTGTTCACGAGAAGCGCGTTGGGTTTCATCATGGCGAGCCGTTCGGCGTTGATGAGCTTCTCCGTCTCGGGCACGAGCGGGCAGTGGACGCTCACGTAGTCGGCTTCCCGCAGCACCGTTTCCAGCGGCAGGGAGCCGGGGACGAACGGGTCGTAGTGGATGCACTTCATGTCGAAGCCGGACACCATCTTCTCGACGCGGCGGGCGATGTTGCCGTAGCCGATCAGGCCGAGCGTGCGGTGCGAGATGTGCCAGTCCATGCCCTCGACCTTGCCCCAGGGGTAGCCGGCCTTGGCGCGGGCGTTGTATTGCGGAATCTGGCGGATGAAGGAGAACAGGAGCGACACGGCGTGCTCCGCGACGCACTCGGCGATCGACTCGGGCGTGTTGTAGATGCCGATGCCGTGGGCGCGCGCCCAGTCGCAGGGAAGCGCGTCGATGCCGGAGCCGGAGCGGAAAAGCGCCTTGAGGGCCGGCATCTTTTCGAGGACGCGCGGAGCCATGCAGCTCACGTCGGGGCCGAAGCCCCAGAGGATTTCGGCGTCGCCGAAGGAGGCGAGCAGGTCGTCGGGCGAAGCACATTTCTTCGCCCGGAAATCGGCGAATTCGCGGATTCGGTCCGCGATTCCGGCGGGGAGGCGCTCCTCGCCGTTGGTGACTAGTGCGATTTTGTGCATAGGAAACGGTTGAAAAGTTGAAAGGTTGAAGGTCGGTGATCAAATCGCGGCGAGGGATTCGCGCTCGCCGGGGGCGAATTCGAAATCGAAGACCTTGAGGTTGGCCTGGAGGAGTTCGGGCTGCGGCATGCTCACGACCGCGAGCGTGTTCATTTCGTCGGTGAGCAGGTAGGCCATCGCGACCGTGGCGACATGAACGCCGTGCGCGGCGGCGATCTCCTCGGCGCGGGCGAGGCGCTTCAGGTTGGCCTCGCAGAGGTAGCCGCGCTGCGCGACGTCGTCGAGCACCTTGCGCGCGCCTTCGACGTCGGTGGCCTTGAAGGCGCCGGAGAAGAATCCGCGGCCGAGCGAGGAGTAGGCGAGGAGCGGCATGCGGGTTTCGCGATACCACGCGCGGGCGTCGGCCATGGCCGCGCCGGTCGCGGTCACGCAGTCGCCGCCCCACGGGTCGCGCACCTGCTCGGCGAGTCCGTAGTGCGGCGAGGAGAGCGTCATGCCCTGGCAGCCGTGGGCGGCTGCGTAGGCGTTGGCTTCCGCGAGCCGGGTGTGCGTCCAGTTGCTGCCGCCGTAGGAGAGGCACTTGCCCTCGCGGCGCAGGGCCTCCAGCGTCTCGACATATTCCGAAACGGGGTGGGTCGGGTCGTCGCGGTGCAGGAGGAAGACGTCCACGTGGTCGGTGCCGAGTGTGCGCAGCGACTCGTCCATCTCCTTGCGGATGCGCTCGGCCGTCACGACCTTTTGGGTGCGGTCGCCGAACATGTCGCAGCACTTGGTGAGGAGGACGATGCGGTCGCGGTTGCCGGTGGCGGCCTTGAGCCACCTGGCGAGGGATTCCTCGGCGCGGGCATATCCGCGGGCCGTGTCGATGGCGTTGAAGCCGGCGTCCACGGCGGCGGAAAGGAGGGCGTTCGCGTCGCCCCCCTCCAGCATGGCGGGGATGGCGGTGCCGAAGAACATCCGGTGCGCCGGCTTGGGGACGCCGGCCAGTTGAACGGTTCTGCAGATCATCGCAACACCATTACGAAAGCGCTGGGGACGAATTCCGGGAATTCGCCGACGATGGAGAGGCCGGAGAAGGCGTCGCCGGTGGCGGATGCGGCGAACGAGCCGGTGATTTCGCCATTTGCGTCGGCGGTCGTTTCGAAGCGGGCGAAGCATGGCTCGTAGTCGGTGCGGAACCAGAGGCCGTCGAGGGACTTGGTTTCGCCGCCGACGGTGAAGGCGGCGTCGCCGGTGCCGTAGAGGTAGAGCGTGTAGGCGGCGTTGGGCGCGAGCTTCGAGACCGTGAACGTGCAGGAGTCGGCGGTGCCGGTGTCGAGCATCGCGCAGCCGGAGGAGCCGGATGCGGCGGAGACGGCGCCGGACAGGGTGACCGTCACGTTGCGCGGCGTCGTGCCGTCGGCCTCGCGACAGTTCTCGACCTTCGCGGCGCCGAAGTGCAGCGCGTTCCACGCCGTCCAGTCGGAGAAGCCCTCGCGGCCGCGGCCGGCGAAGGAGGAGAGGCGGCCCGCGCCGGCCGCGCCGATGTCGACGTTGACGACGCGGGAGGAAGGAGCGTCGCCGGTGCGGACGTAGCAGGCGGAGAGCCCAGTGGCATCGTAAAGGTTGTTCGCCCGCGGATCGACGATGAAGTCGATCGGTTCCCCGGCCCTGAGCCAAAGATCGGAGCCTTCGAGGATTGATTCGTAGAGATTTGTGGAATTATTGGCCCTGTAAACGACGGCCGATGCCGGGAAATACGGTCCGGATGCCGCGATTCCGAAGAGAATTCCGTCGCCGACAATGCCGTTGGACTCCTCTGTGTTGTTCAGGTCGCGGGCATTGCCGCGGGCATGGTAGATGCCGTCAGCCGGCACGGTCGCACGGAGCGTCGGGCTGGAACTCTGGTAGCCGGGGGTGTTTGGCCGAGCGACGAAGTCCTGGGGCGCAAAGGCGAGCAAATCCGAGCCAACGCCCATTTTCCCATCCACGCCGGCAATGCCGTTCGACGCCATCGCGATGACCGGAACAGCGAATTGGGTTTGCGATGCCTGGTGCCACCAGCCCATTTTGTCGCCGTCGAGAACGGCGTATTGAGACAATTTGTAGAACTGGGTCGCGACAGTGGCATTGGTCTTCGTGCCGATTGTCCAGGCCGCCCCGCCAGCGAGGAGGTCGGGGTAGGGATTGGCGCCATTGTTCTCTGCGCGGCATGCGCGGAACGACTTGTTCGCGTCGTAAACGGCCCCGTCTTCAAGGCGGAAGATGGCGGAAACGCCCGTGGTGTCGCTGCTTGGGTTTTTGTGGCCCGCGACGACGATGTCAACGGGCTCGCCCGCGACCATCAGGCGCGCGTCAAACGAAAAACGCGCCGTGGCGGCGAAGTCCAGGACGGAAACGTAGGCGTTTGTCACGAGGGTGTCGCCGACATAGAGATAGACGTCAACGCCATCGGCGCTGGCATCCGTGCTTGCGGTATTGTTGACGTCGCGCACGACGACGGATCCCGAATAGAATCCGCTTTGCGGGGGCCGGAAACGCATGACGGCGCGAGTTTTCACGTCGGTGCCCCTGGGGTGGATGTAAAGCTCCCCGGGTGCAATGTTGCCGATGAGGTTATTTCCCGTATTGACAAGAACGCACGGGGACTGGCCGGAGGCATTGTTGCCGAAACCCTTCAGGTACGTGCTACGCGTCGCTGCCGTCGCGATGCGGCTTTTGGCGAAGGTTGACATGTTGTCCGGGATGTCCGACGCAGACGAAACGGTTCCGTGCAGGGCGTACCAAGTACCGTCGGCGAGGGTTCCGTAGGGGTTGGCGTAGGGTGCACCGACCGCCGCCGCACAATTGGCCATGGCGACGCCGGAGTCGTGGAACGCGCCTTCGTCTTCCTTCGTCACCTGGAAACGGAGTCCTGTGGCGTCGTTGCTGTGTGCTGCATTCGGGCCGACGACGACTTCGATCGTCTCCCCCTCCGACATCCTTCGCACCGGCATCTGGAAGTCGAAGCGTTTGGTGCTCCAGTCAACTCCTTCGAGCGAGACCTTCTGCTGGGCGAACGTGTTCCCTTCAACGCGAATGGTGACCTCCACGCCGTCCGTGCCTGATCCATTGTTCACGTCATGGGCGAAGACGAGCGCGGAATACCATCCGTCCTCCGGCACGGTGAAGCGCACGACGTCGAACGGATTCGGCTGTGCGGGATTTCCGGGATGGAGATAGAGTTCGTTCGGGAGAATCGTCTCTCCGCTTGCCGTTTGCGCCGAAGCGGAGGTGTTCACGCGAATCCACGGTGCCGATGCCGGACTGTTGCGGGTGATGCCTTTGTAAACGCCGGAGTTCGCAGAATACGTGCCGAATGCCGCCGTTGACGCGAGTGTGGCGCTAGAGGCGTGCCATAGAGACCAAGGGCCAAATGAGTTGACATTCGCGCCGGCTTCGTTGAACGCCTTCCCGGCGTCGTAGACGGTGCGAGCGGAACTCGCCGTTGGCACGGCGAGAGTACAGGCGAACGCGCCGGCAAGCGCGAGACTGGATCCGAGGTGTCTTGATTTTTTCATGGTTCGTTTCCCTTGTTGGGGTTTGCGAAAAGAATGCGCTTCACGGCTTCGGCGTAAACCGGGCCCATGTGGGCGAGGCCGTAGTCGTTGGGGTGGATGTGGTCGGTGGTGGCGTCGGAGGAGACGGGCAGCTGGCCGACGCCGGAGAGGAAGTGCAGGTTCGACCACTTCTGCGGGTCTTCGGTCTTGAGCTTGTCGAAGACGCCCTTCGCGAAAACCTCCTGCGGGCGCGCGACGCCCGTCTCGGTGCAGCCGCCGCAGAGCAGGATCGGGGTGGGGTGCTTCAGCCCGCCAAGCCGCCGGACGAAGACCTCGTAGCGCTCCCGCTGCTCCTCGACCTCCATGTTCCAGTCGCAATCGACGATGTAGAGCGCGGCGTCGATTTCGGCGAGGAGGTCGGCCATCGGCAGCTCCATTTTCCCGAGGCCCGGGAAGCCGAGATTCACGACTTCGACATCCGCAAGGCGCGAGTAGATCGCGGGAAAGGCCATGCCGGGACGCGAGGCGCGAGAGCCGTGCACGATCGAGGTGCCGTAGTGCACGACGGGCTTGGCGACCGCGTGCGGCGGCGGCGGGTCGAAGGAACTTCCTTCCGCGACGCCGATTTCGAACGATGCGAGGTTAGGTATGCGCATCGGCAGATAGACGAGGCATTCGTCGCCGGGCGTCCAGTCGAGGAGCAGTTCGCCGCGCCTGGTCTTCGGGTCCGGCGTCGCCATGCGGCAGTGCGTCCACTCGCCGCCGGGGGCGCGCTTGTAGATGTCGATGCCGGTCTGCCCGCCCGGCGCCATCTGGGGGTGCGGCGGCGGGAGCGCGGCGGCGCTCCAGCGCACGCCGACCGTCGGCGAATCGGTGACGAAGCGGAAGCACATCCCCATCGAGGTGCGCGAGTTGCGCCAGACGCCCTCCGGGATTGCGTCCTTCCACTTGTCCGGGATGCGCACGTAGGGCGAAGAGGTCAGGCCGGAAAATCCGCGGCCTTCGATGTCGAGCGTCGCGCCGTCGCGCCAGAAGAGACTTGCCGTTTGCACGGCGAGTGCGCAGTGACTCGCGCTTGGCAGCGCGAGCGCGCATAGGGCCTGGAAGAGGCGGGAAAGGGAAGGCGCTTTCATCGGGCGCCTCCTTCCGCCGACTTGAGGTAGATGCGCGCCGTCATGGGCACGGCGGGGCGCCAGGTTTCGCCCGGCGCGATGGGGCGGCGGTCGGCGTGGCCAAGCGCATCGACGGGCGCGAAGCGCGCGTCGGGATGCTGGCGGCCCGATTTGTCGACGAAGAACCGGAAGCGCTTGGCCGAGAGGTCGGAGGAGCGGATGCCCCACGAGCCGCCGCAGGGGAGCCGCCACTCCGCCTCGCACGGCGCGGCCCAGCGGTCGAGCACCGTTGGCACGGGGGCGGGCTTCCTTTCGCTTGAATACGGGCGCAGGAAGGGCAGCCAGCCCTCGATGGGGCGATCGCCGAGATTTTCGACGGCGAGAATTTCGGCGAGAAGGTCGCGGGAGTGCGGCGCGAGCGAAAGGCGGGTCGTGATTGCGAAGGACGGAGCCGGGGTTGCGCAGGACGGAGCCTGCGCATCAGGATGCAGGGCGGGGGTTTCGGCGCGGATGGTGACGGAGGCAATGCCGGTCGCGGGATCGCGGGAGAAGGAGATGTCGGTCACGCGCTCCACGTCGATCCATGTGTTGGTGCCGCAGTCGAGGAGCTGGAGCATGGCGGTGAAGCGGCCGAGGGATCCGGGAACTTCCGTTCCCGGCACAGGACAGATGGCCGTTCCCGGCACAGGACAGACTGCCGCGCCGGGCACGGGGCAGATGGCGATTTCATCGGCCATGAACTGCGAGCCGATGCGGCCGGAAACGCGCACGAAGGCATTGGAGAGAACCCAGAAGTCGCCGGAGTTTTCCGCCACAAAGGACACAGAGTCCACAAAGTCGTTGCGTCCCTTTGCGTTCTTTGCGGCGAAAACGGCCGCCTCGGCGAAGTAGCGGTCGCGCTCGGAAGGTTGTCCGCTGTCCGCCTGGCGTTTCATGGGGGGCATGGTTGCCGCGTTTCGAAGCGCCGGGGCGTCGTACAGGAGCGGCGAAAGGGCGGCGAGCAGATCGTCGTAGGGGGTGTTCTCCTCGTTCACGAGGCCGTAGTTGCAGTCTTCGGCGTTGGCCTTGCCCGCTCCCTGCGCGGGGCGATCGCACCACATGAAATACTCGCAGCCCACGACGAAAGGCTGCGCGAGCATCGTGCGCAGGAAGAGCGCGGACGCCTCGGCGCGCTCCTTCTGCGTGGGGACGCGCTGTCCCGCGCCCTTGAAGCACGGACGGCCAGTGTCGAGCGCCGGGAAGCTCCACTCCGAGACGATCATCGGCCTCTTTGCGTAGCCGTGGTATTCGGCGAAGCGCTCGGCCATCGGGACGCCGCACTTTTCGTCGAGGACGACGCCGTGGTCGAGATCGGCCCACGGGTAGCAGTTGAAGGAAACGATGTCGCAGAAGCGGCCGCATTCCTCCCACACCACGGGGTGCGCGCCCTGGAGGCCGGCGAAGCGGCAGCCGAGGATCATGTGATTCGGATCGTGGCGGCGGATCGCGGCGGTCGTGATCTCGAAGTAGGTGCGGGCGAAGTGGCGCAGGAAGGCGAGCTTGATGCCGAACGTTGGCACGTTCGGCGCACATGTCTCCGCCCCCCCTGTGGCGGCCATCCAGCGCTCCAGTTCGCGGCGGGCGCTGTGTTCCGGCGGCATTTCGAGGATGGCGTCGTAAACGCCGGTCGCGCGCTGGCCGTTTTTGGCCCACCACGCGAGTTCGTTGTCGATGTACCAGCCGAGAAGGTCGGGGTCGTCCTTGGCGGCTGCGCAGCGCTCGGCGGCGATCCGGTCGCAGTGGGCCGGAAAGTCGGGGTGGAAGACATTGGGCAGCGCGGAGCAGGGCCGGCCTTCCGAGGGGCGGATGCTGTGCTCGGCGTTCGTGGTGGCGAACGACATGCCCATGCGCAGGGCGGAGTCGGAGACATGCGAAAAGCCGCGCCCGGCGAGCAGCTTCACGTCGCTGGCGGCGCCGAGGCTGTTGAAGCCCCAGGCGCGGAGGCGCGCGGCGGTTTCTTCGGCCCAGGCTTCGAGCGAGGGGTAGTTTGCCTCGACGAAGCGCTTGTAGGGCGAGTAGCGCAGCGCATGGCTGTAGGAACCGCGCGGGTGGACGTGGCACACGCCGGCGATGAAGCGCGGCGAGCCGTCGGGTGCGAGGATGGTTTCTTCGGCACCGCCCGTGGAGGCGACGCGGAAGAAACCGGGAACTGCCGTTCCCGGCACAGGACAGACTTCCGTTCCCGGCACAGGACAGATTTGCCCCCCCGGTGCAGGACAGAAACCCGCGCCTGGTTGCGCGGGATCGCAGGCCCCTCGCGCGGGAACGAGCGCGGAACAGGCGGCAAGTGCAAGGGCGAAAAGTCGATTCATGGAGCAAATTTCCTCCACGGGCTGGCAATCGGGGCGCCGGTTTTGCCCCAGTTGCCCACGGGACGCACGACAAAGCGGATTTCGCGGTTTTTCGGGATGGCGTCGCGGGCGAAGGCGCAGGAGACGGGCGCGGTGTCGAGCGCCTCCTCCATGCAGAAGTTCGGGGAATAGACGCGCTTTTCCTGCACGACCTGCACCATGTCCTGGATGCGAAGCTCGGCGGACACGGAGAAATCGAGGGCGCGGTCCGAATCGGGCGTGGCGGGCGCGGGCGGGAAGGAAACCACGATCTGGGGGCGAGGAGCGGGATCGAGCGCGTTGCCGAGCTCGGTGCGGCGGTGGCCGTCGTCGATCTCGCGCACCTCGACCGCGGCGTCGGCCGGAAAGCGCGGCGGGCGCGAGGCGGCGGCGCGGGCGGCGAATGCGTAGGGCGGAGCCTGAGTTGCGCAGGACAGAGCCTGCGCATCAGGATGGGGCACCACCCAGTCTTCGCCGAGCGGGGCGTCGGTCATGATGTTGAAGCGGTGGAAGACGACGCGGTCGCCAAACACGTCCATCGTGAGCCCCTGGCGGACGGCCTGGATGTCGAAGCGGTCCATCTCGAATGGCGGGTCGCGGTGGTAGTCCGTCACCGAGTGGCCGTTTTCGCGGCCGGGGAAGGAGAAGCAGAAACCGCGCGCGCACGAGGCGTTGACCGCCGTGAATTCGCGCTGCCAGATCGAGCGCTCGTCGGTGAGGCTGTAGTGCATGTGGCCGGTGATGGCGATGCAGTTCGGATGGCGTGCGAGAATTTGGCCGGTGGCGTCGAGCGGGGCGTCGGGGTCGCACTGGCAGACCGTCCCCTTGAGGGGCTCGTGCTGGACGAAGAAGAACGGCTTGTCGGCCGGCAGTTGCGCCTCGATCTTTTCGAGGAAGGCCGGGGCGGGGTTCTCCTCGGGCGGGACGTCCGCCGCGAGCGGGAAGCGGGGCGGGTTCGTGGCGTACACGGACGGGGCGCGCGACCACCAGTTCACGAGAACGAAGGCGTACCCCTTGACGACCTTGATCCCGGCCGGCTCGTAGGGCTCGCCGAAAAGCTCGCGCCACCACTCGTCGCGGTGGTAGAAGAAACTCTCGCGCAGGGCCTCCTCCTTCGAGGCGAACTTGCCGTCGGGGTAGAAAAAGCCGTCGACGTCGTGGTTTCCGGAGATGAAAACGCGCTCGACCTTCGCGCCGTCGGAGCGGCGGTCCTCGGGGAAGACCTTGCGCCATGCGGCGATGGCGGCCTCGAACTCGAAGCGGCGCGACCACGTCGTGAGGTCGCCGGCCACCAGGACGGCGTCCACCCGCTCCGCGTCGAAGCGGCGCAGCGCCTTCACGAACCACTCGTCGCCGGTCTCCGGCGGGGTGATGTGAATGTCGGTCAGCACGCCGACGCGCAGGGCGGGGGCGTCGGAGGACGTATCGGCTGAAGAACTCCGGATCATCGGTGGACGGGACGAAAAAAGGTGGAAAATTCTGCGCGGAAGCGACGTTCCGCCGCAACGCCTCCGATACTACGCCCGCTGGAGAAAATTGTAAATTTGACGCTTGCGCTAAAATTTCATTGTATGATTGCGCAGAAACGGGTTGACAGAAAGGCGCTCGGCGGAGACAATTCCGCCCCGTGGCAACCCTCGTCAACAAAGCCCCGCACGTGGCGATCCTGCTGTCGCCGTCGCACGTCTCGCACACGCAGATGCTGCGCGGCATTCTGCGCTACGCGCAAAGCCATGCGCCGTGGTCGCTCGACGTACGACTCGGGCGCGACGGCGAACCGACGGCCTTCGAGGAGAAAAGCTGGAACTTTTCCGGAATCGTGGGGAACCGCCTGCCGCCGGACCTCATGCGCCTGGCGCGGCGGCACCGCACGCCGATGGTCCTGCTGCACGGAGTCGGGCCGGACATGCCGCGCGTGGCGGCGCGGATCGTGTGCGACAATGAAGCCGTCGCGCACGCGGCGGCCGACCATTTCGCGGAGCGCGGATTCACGCGCTTTGCGTATGTCGGTGCGCACGGCAGGCAGCCGTGGTCCCTGGCGCGCGGCGAGGCCTTCGCGCGGGAACTCTCCTCGCGCGGGTTCGGGTGCGAAATCTATCCGGACTCGGCGGATGAAAACGCCTCCGGCGGAGACTCCGGCAACGAACGCGCGCTCGGCGCATGGCTGAAAGCGCTGGAAAAGCCGGTCGCCGTGTTCGCGGCCTACGACATCCGGGCGCGCGGAGTGCTCGACTCCTGCAGCGGCGCGGGAATCGCGGTGCCGGACGAAGTGGCGGTGCTCGGCGTGGACAACGACGAAGTGCTCTGCGAAACCTCGACGCCGACGCTTTCGAGCATCGTGCTCACGCACGAGGAGGCGGGCTACGAGGCGGCGGCGGCGCTGGACGCGGCGATGACGGAAGCGCTGCGGCGCGGAGGCCGACGCCGGGAGGTGGAGCCGACGCGGCGCGTGGCGTTCGGCCCCAGGGGCGTGGCGGCGCGGCGCTCCACGGCGCGCGACGCCACGACCGACGAACTCGCGCGGCGCTGCCGCGCGCTCGTGGAGGCGAACGTGGCGCGGCACTTTGGCGTGGCGGATCTGGCGCGGAGCCTGCATGTCTCGCGCCGGACGCTGGAAACGCGCTTCCGCGCGGCGACGGGGCGCAGCCCGGGAGAGGAAATCGCCGAGCAGCGCATCCGCAGGGCCAAGGCGCTGCTCTCGCTCCACACCATGAGCCAGGCGCAGATCGCCGAAGCGTGCGGCTTCACCGACGCGAGCCACATGAACGTGGCGTTCCACCGCCGCTGCGGCGCGCCGCCCTCGGCCTTCCGCTGAGCGTCCGGGGCGCCCGTCCGGGGACGTCGCGGTCAGGCTGCGGCGGATTCTCCGTCCGCGCGGAAGCGGAGCCAGCGGCGCAGGGCGGCGAGCAGGAGCGCGATGCCGAGTCCCAGGACACCGATCCAGAGCGCGTAGACCGGGCGCCAGCCCCGGTCGAGCGTTTCGCGGACCGCGGCGAAACCGTAGATCGCGACCGCGGCGCCGACGTACGTGAAGGCGTTGAGAAGACCCGAAACCGTTCCCACGCGGCCCTGCCGGGCGAAGCGCCCGGGCAGTTCGCCGATGAGCATCAAGTTCGCGCCGTGCATCGACGCCGAGAGCAGGGCGAGCGCGGGGAGCCCGACGGCGAGCGTCGCGCCGTCCGCCGCGAAAAGGAACGCCGCGCAGAGGAGCGCCGAGACGAAGAGGGCGAGCGCGGTCTCCACCTCGTCCCCCAGCAGGCGCCGGATGGCGCGGGCCGCCGCCATGCTCGCCACCGCGAACACCGGCAGGAGCGCCACGGAGAAGATCGAGCCCGACGTGCCGAGCCCGTACTGTTCCTTGACGATGCTCGACGCCCACACCTCGATGCCGTCGCGGATCACGCCCTGGCAGACGATCGCCGCCATGACCGGGAAAATCCCGGCCGCCGCGAGGAGCGCGCCGAGCGGGAGGCCCCCGCCGCGCGCGTCCGCGGCGCGGTCCGCCGGGCGCGGCGGCGCCGCGCGGTGCGCGGCCGGCGCGGCCCTCCCGATCGAGGCGCGCCAGAGCGCGGCCATCCCGAGCGCGATCGCCGCCACGACCGCGAACGAGGCGCGCCAGCCGGCGAAGCGGATGCAGCCCGAGACGAGCACGAACACGGTCACGATCGCGGCGTTGCACGAAGCCGAAATCCAGAACACCGCGTCCTTGTAGCGGTCGGCGGGGAGGTTCGAGGCGACGATCTTGACGATCGGCGGCCAGAACATCGCCTGTGCGAATCCGTTCACGGCCCAGATCGTGGCCATCGCCGGGACGCATCCGGCGACCGCCGGCATCGCCGCGTTGCAGGCCGCGGTGACCAGCATCGCCGCGAAGACCAGTTTGCGCGGGTCGAGCCGGTCGGCGAGCAGTCCCGTCACGAACTGGCCCGATCCGTAGACCACGACGGCGGCGGTGCTGGCGAGGCTCGCCGCGGTGCGGGCGAGGCCGGTCGCCTCGACGATGGCCGGAATCGAGGCGTCGTAGCTCTTGCGCGTGAGATAGCTCGTGAAATACGCCGCGCTGCAGAGCGCGACGAGAAAAACCCCTCCGCCCGCCGGGCGGCTCCGGTCCTGCGACGCCGCGGTCCGTTTCTCATGGGTGTTCATGGGCGCGCCATTCTAATCCAAAAAACGGCAACGACGGAGGGGTGTGACCAAACGTTGTCAGCGCCGACGGCGCACCCGCCTCGCCCGATTCCGCGCCAGAAGCGGCCCAACGTCCCGTTTTGCTCCGGTTCCAAGCAGGTCCAACCTTTTTGGACGGACGGCGGCGGCGAAGACGCGCCCCGGTACCTGCGCCCGCCGCGGTGCCCCTCCCCGAGCCGTCGCCT
>CAMNCG010000058.1 GCA_946534105.1 uncultured Verrucomicrobiota bacterium | reverse complement strand
CGCCTTTCTTCAACGCCTCAACCCCGCAAGTTTACTGGACTTCTTGCGTTGAGGGAGGGAGTTGGCCGGAACCTCACGAGAGGCCGAGTTCGTCGAGAATGCGCTCGGCGGGCGTGGCGACGCCCTTGGCGGCGTTGCACGCGCGGCAGCAGGGCACGACGTTGCCGCGCGTCGAGCGGCCGCCGCGCGCGACGGGCACGACGTGGTCCATCGTGAGCGCTTCCGGCGGGAATTTCCTGCCGCAGTAGTGGCAGACGCCGCGCGCGAGCTGCGCCTTCCACCACGCACTTTCGCGCAGGGCGCGCGCGGCTTCGCGCTCGCGGCGGACGTGGGCGTCGTCCTTGCGGAAATCGACCCAGCCGGGATTCACCGCGCGCCTCCGCCGAGGATCGCGGCGCGGATCGCGACGGCGCCGAACGCGAGGAACAGCGCGCCCGAGGCGCCGTCGATCCAGCGCTGGCTCACGTGCCCCGCGAGCCACCCGCCGCAGAGCGCGGCGATCGCGGACGTCGCGCAGAGCGCGGCGGCCGCGCCGGCGAAGACGGCGAGGCGTGGATGCGACGTCGCGCTCCCGGCCGAAGCCGCGAGCGCGAGGGTGGAGAGCTGCGTCTTGTCGCCCATCTCGGCGAGGAACACGAGCCCGAAGGCGCGGAGGACGGTTTTGAGCATCGGTTTCGCGCGCGGGAGCGCGCCTCGCTAGAAGTACAGGTCGCGCTCGCCCGCGCAGATGCGGTTGTAGCGCTTCTCGACCTGCGGGTAGAAGAGCGGGTACTGCTCCTTGATGGCGGCGAGCTCGGACTCGATCACCGGCGTGCAGATCGCCAGGCTTTCGGGCGAAGCGAAGTCGTCGAGCCACTCGCGGAAGGTCAGCACCGCGTTGATCTTGCAGAACGTGCCCTCCTTTCCGGTCTTGAGGGCGTCCATGATGCAGCCGCCCGTGCGACCGCAGCGGTAGCCCGCCGTGCAGAAGCTCGTGATGACGCCCTGTTTCGCAAGATCGACGATCATCTGCTCGAGCGAACGGTTGTCGCCCAGGAGGAACTGCTGCTCGTCGATCTTCTGGCCGCTGTTTCCGGCGGAGTAGCCGCCGATGTCGATGCGCGTGCCGGCGTCCATCTGCGTGCAGCCGATGCGGAGGCAGCGGTCGCGCAGCTCCTTCGTCTCGCGCGCCGTGACGATGAGGCCCGTGTACGGCACGGCGAGGCGCAGCACCAGCACGGCCTTGAAGAAATCGTCGTCCGTGAAGGAACTCTTCGCGTTCGCGACCTCCGAGCCCGACGCCGCGTGCATGCGCGGCACGGAGAACGTGTGCGGGCCGATGCCGACGAAGCGCTCCAGCTCGCGGGCGTGGGCGCACATCGCGGCGACCTCGTATTTCCAGTCCGGCTGGAGTCCGAAGAGCACGCCGAGGCCGACGTCGTCGATGCCGGCGTCGAACGCGCGGTGGAAGCAGGTGACGCGCCAGCCGTAGTCGCCCTTGACGGTCCCGGCCGGATGCATCTCGGAGTAGACCTTGTGGTCGTAGGTCTCCTGGAAGACCTGGAACGTGCCGATGCCGGCCTCGTGGACGATCTTGAGGTCGTCGATGCAGAGCGGGGCGGCGTTGACGTTGATGCGGCGGATCTGGTTCGCGGAGCCGGGGACGCGGCCCGGGACCTCGGCCGAATAGATGGCGGCGAGGGAGTCGGCGATGAAGCGCGCGCCGGTCATGGGATGCTCGCCGTAGACGGCCATGACGCGCTTGTGGCCGAGCCGGATCATCGCCTCCGCCTCGCGCTTGATCTCGTCCATCGAGAGGCAGCGGCGCCGCTCCTTGTGGTTGTCGAGCGAAAAACCGCAGTAGCGGCAGCGGTTCATGCAGTAGCTCGAAATGTACATCGGCGCGAAGGTCACGATGCGGTTGTCGTAGACCTTGTGCTTCACGTCCCACGCCGTCTTCGCCATTTTGGCGAGGAGGTCCGGGTCTTCGACGGCGAGGAGCGCCGCGACTTCGGGGCCGGAGAGGGTTTCGAGCGAGAGCGACTTGGCGAGGATGTCTCGGACGCGGGCCGCGTCGGGGGCGGCATTCGCGGAAAGCTCCGCGCGGAGGTCGTCGTCCTTGATGAAATCGCGCCCGTCGGAGCCGTAGTAACGGTCGATTTCGTCGCGCTTGATGATCGTTTCCGGCGCGAACTTCGCCGCGTCGGCTGCTGCTGTCTGCACTGCGTTTTTCCTTTCCTTGGTGGCAGAGCGCGGGGCGGCGGCGTCGGTGCCGCACGGCGCGCGGGCTCCTGGCCGCGGATCGTGTTTCCGTGAAAAAAAAAGGGACGCGGGTCCGGAGCGCCGCGCGCGCCGGACCCGCGGGCGGCGTCGGCTAGCCGACGCGCAGCACGCTGTTGAGCGTGCCGAGGCCGTTCTGCGTCCAGTCGCGTTCCGGATCGGGGTCGAGCGTCCACTCGCCGTTGATCACGAACTTGTATTCGTAGATCCCGGGCGCGAGGGAGACGGAGACGGAGTAGAGCCCGTTGCCGTCCTTGTCGACCATCCGGGTGTCGGCGGGGTCCCAGCCGTTGAACGATCCGGCAAGGAAGACGGTGCTTCCGGGATCGGCCTGGACGGTGAGGACGACACGCGACTTTTTCGCCGCAGCGGGCTTCCTGACCGGGGCGGCCGCCGCGCGAACGCGGGGCGCCGCAGTTTTCTTGCGAGGCGCCGTGACGGGGGCGTCGGATTTCTTGCGAGGCGACATATCTGTTTGGTTTCCTTCGTGGGTTGCGGCGCGGCGGAGGGCGGAAAAATACGTCGGCGCGCGCGTCGAATGGCGACAGTCTAGGACAAACCGGCTTTTGTTGCAAGGGGGGGGCCGATGGTGTATGATGGCGCGCATGGTTGATTTCGAGGAAACGTCCGCGCGGCGCGCGGGGCCGGCTTCGGGACCGGTGCCGGAGGAAAATCCGCTCCGGCGCCGGATCGCCGAGGGGAGGGACTGGAAAATCGGCGCGGCGCTTGCGGCGTTTTTTGCGGTCCTCCACGCGCTTACGTCGACGTTTTGGGTGTTTCCGGGCGATTCGGCCCGATACGTCGCGACGATTCTCGGCGTCGAGCCCCTGGCCTCGCCGTCCGAGCAGCTTTTCGTCGGCGTCTTCCGCCTGTTCTCCCTTCTGGGTGGAACGGCGCACCGCACTGCGGCGGCCGCCGTGCTGACGCTGTTCTTCTCGTCGGTGTGCCTCTTGCTGACGTACCTGTTCGTCGTGGGGCTCTGCCGGATGCTCACGGACCTCGCGCACCTGAAGGCTTCCGTGATCGGAGGGGAGGCCTGGGCGTGGCGGACGCCGCGCATGGCCGGCGTCGTCGCCACCTGCGCACTGGGCTTCAGCGCCCCGTTCTGGACCGCCTCGACGCGCGTGAATTCCGATTCGTTCCACTTCGCCTTCCTCCTGCTCGCGGCGTACCTGCTGCTGTGGTTCATGGCGACGGACCGCCTTTCGCCCCTCTACGCGGCGGCGGTCGTGTACGGCGTGCTGTGCACGCAGTCGACGGCGGCGGTGCAGTTTCTTCCGCTTTTCGCGTGCGCCGCGGTCTTCGCGTCGCTCCGCGGCGAGCGGCCCGTTCCCGTGACGCTTCTTGCACCGGTGGCGATCGCGGGCGCGGCGGCGGCGGTGTCGGCCGCAGTCTGCGTCTGGGCGTTCACGCGCGGCGAGGCGTACCGGCTCCTGCGGTACCACGGCCCGGACGCGGTCTTCCTGTCGCTTCTCCGCAACAGCGTCGGCGCGGCGTTTTCGGGCCTCTTCCGGCCGCACTGGCTCGTCCTCGGCGCCACGACGCTCGTGCCGTTCGCGGCGTGGCTCGTCGTGGGCAAGTGGCGGCTCGACGGCAGCCGCAACGCGGCGCTCCGGATCCTTGATTTCGCGATCCTGCTTGCGTCGCTGCTCGTCCTGTCGTGCTCCCGCTACTCGCCGTGGGGGCTTTTCGGGTTCCGCGCCGAGCAGGTCGTCGCGTACGCGCTCGCGTCGATGTCGCTGGCGTACTGCGTCGTCGCCTCCCACCAGCAGGCGCTGTTCCTGTTTTCGGCGCGGGGCGCTCCGCCGTTTCCCGGCGCGAGGGTTTTCGGCACCGCCGCGCGCGGCGTCCTGCTCGCCCTCGTCGCGGCGTTCGTCGCGTACGAGGCGAAGACGGGACTGGCGATGGCGGACGCCCGGCCGGCACGGTTCCTCCGGTCGTACGTCGACGCCCTCGTCGATGGTCTCGGCGGGCGGGACCTGCTGGTGACGGACTACGTGCTCGAAGACGTCGTGCGCATCCGCGCCCGCGAGCGCGGCCTCGACCTCGCCGTGATCAACCCGGCGGCGAGTTTCGCCTCCACCGGGCGCCGCCGCATGCGCGAGAAGATCGAGGATCCCGTCCTGCTCAACGCCTTCGACCTCGGCATTTTTCCGTTTCTTCAGGAGTACGTCGGGCACCACCCGGAGGCGGGCCGGAGGGTCGCGCTCACGTTCTTCCCGGACATCTGGAACATCGGCCCCTACCGGGCCTATCCGAGCGGCCTGTGCTTCGTCGGCGTGCCGGAAGCGTGCGATCCCTCGAATCCGCTCGGCCTCCCCGGGGACGATCCGCTCGCCGCCAACGTCGCGCAATGGCGGGCCTTCGCGGCGAAGGTCGGCCGGGAGCTCGACGCCGTGCCCGAGAACTCCGCGCCGGCCATGCTCGCCGCCGCCGCGGTCGTTCGCCGCCGCGTCTCCTTCGTCGGCAACAACCTCGCGTACTGGCTTTTCGTGAACGGTCGGGCGCCGGAGGGTCTCTCCCTCTGGCGCGACGTGCACGACTTCGATCCGGAGAACCTTTCCGCGACCCTGAACCTCTTTTCCGCGCTCGACCGCGCGGGTGCCTCCGCGGAGCGCGACGCCGTGCGCGCGGAGCTCGACGAATTCCGCCGCAAGATGACGAAGCCGTTCCAGATCTGGGAGCTCTCGCGCTCCCAGGGCTACGTCGCCTCGCCCGAGCTCTTCACGTCGCTCGGCCTCTCGTGGGCGCTCACGGGCCAGACGTCGCTCGCGCTCGGCACGCTCGAATCCGCCATGCGCGACGGCATCGGCGGCGGCCGAAATTCCCGCGGGGCCAGCCGGATGCTCGTCGCGATCGGGGCGATCAGCGGCAAGATCGGCGACGCCGAGGCCGCGGAGCGCGCGTTCGAGGAAACGCTCGCGAACGACCCCGGCAACGTCGCCGCGCTCGCCGGTCTCGTCCGCGCCCGACTTTCGCAGGGAGATCTGGAGGGCGTCGCGGAGCTGTTCGGCGCCCTCGAAGACGCCGGCATCGACCGGGACCGCATCGCGCACGTCCGCGCGAACTACCTCCTGCAGAAGGGCGACGTCGCCGACGCCGTGACCTTCGTCCGCTCCGCGCTTGAGGCGTCGCCGCGCAATCCCGAGCTGCTGCTCGATCTGTTCACGGCCTCGACCGCGCAGTTCTCCTCCTCCACCAACCCCGCGGTCCGCGTCGAGGCCCGCAAGCGGATGGAGGATACCGTGCAGCGCCTCCGCTCCGATCCCGACACGCGCACGTTCCATGGCGCAATCGCCTCCGCCGCGCTGCACCTCCTCGATCAGGAGTACGCCGAGGCGCGGGACGAGTTCCGCATCGCCGACAAGACTTCGCCCGGCGTTCCGGCGCTCCTCAACCAGATTCTCCGCCTCGACTACGTGCTGCAGGACCGCGTTTCCGCCGACGAGCACGCGCGCGAAATCCTCCGCATCGTCCCGAACCACGGCTTCGCCAACTACATCATGGGCTCGCTCGCCCTCACCGCCGGGCGGTACGATTCGGCGAAGGCGTTTCTGGAGCGTTCCGTGCGCTCGTGGGACAGCGCGCTGCCGCGCGGCGATCTCGCCTACGCGCTCTACCATTTCCGCGACAACGACCGCGCCGAAAATCTCGCGCGCGACGCCCTTTCGCGCGCCGACGGCCTCTACGCCGTGTGGGACACGCTCGGGCTCGTGCTGATGGCCCAGGGGCGTCCGGAGGAGGCCCATGCGGCGCTCTCCGAGGCCGTCGCCCGCCGCAGCGACGCCCGCATCGTGCACCTCCACCTCGCCCGCGCCGAACTCATGCTCGGCCACCGGGACGCCGCGCGGCGCATCCTGGACGATCTGCAGAACGTCGAAAACCGCTTTCACGGGGACGATCGCGCCTTCTACAACGACCTCTGGCGCGATCTCCACGCCTCGTCCGGCGAAACGGCCGGAAACGCAAAATGAACCACGATTCCGTCTCTTCCGTCCCGTCCGCTCCGGCGGCGTCCGCCTCGCCCGCGCCCGGTCCGCGCCGTCCGGCCCGAGCGCTGTGCCTCTGCTCCGGCGGGCTCGATTCGCTTCTCGCGATCTGCGTGCTGCGCGAGCAGGGCGTGGATGCCGAGGCGGTGTCGTTCACCTCGCCCTTCTTCGCCGATCCGTCCGGGGTTTCTCGCTCCTGCGCGGCGCTTGGCGTGAAGTTGCATCTCGTCGATTTCACCGCGGACATTCTCGCCCTGCTTCAAAACCCCCCGTCCGGCTTCGGCTCGTGCCTCAACCCGTGCATTGACTGCCACGCGCGCATGATCGCGCGGGCGTGGGAGTTCGCGCGGGAGAACGGCTTCGACTTCGTCGCCACCGGCGAAGTCCTGGGCCAGCGTCCGATGTCCCAGCAGCGCGGCCCGATGAACCGCGTCCGCAACCTTTCCGGCGCCGGCGCGCACCTTCTGCGCCCGCTTTCCGCGAAGCTCATGGAGCCCACGGAGCCGGAGCGCTCGGGGCTCGTGGACCGCGAGCGCCTGCTCGACCTGCAGGGCCGCAACCGCAAGCCGCAGATGGCGCTCGCGAAGAAGTACGGCATCCGGGAGTATCCCGCGCCGGCCGGCGGCTGCAAGCTCACCGAGCCCAACTTCTGCCGCCGTCTCAAGAGCCTCATGGAGCACGAGGGGCTCGGGGAGGCGCGCCTTTTCGCGCTTCTCGCGCACGGCCGCCATTTCCGCCTCGCGGGCGGCACGCTTCTCGTGCTCGGGCGCGACCGCGCGGACAACGAGTTCATTCGCACCTCGATGCGCGGCGGCGACGTCCTGCTTCGCCCCGTCGGCGTCCCCGGGCCGACCGCCCTCGCCGTGCGCGCCGCGGAGTCCGACCTCGAATGCGCCCGCGCGGTCGTGGCGTCGTACTCCGACGGCCGAGGCCTTCCCGGCGCCTCCGCCGAGTCCGTCGCGGTGCGCGAGCTGCACGCCGCCTCCAGGCCCTCGGACTTCCCGACCGTTCCCCGTCTCCGCGACGAATTCAAGTCCTTCATGCTCTGACCCCCCCCCGCTTTCGGAACTTCGACCCATGGACAGCGCGAAAAAAGCCAGCACGATGAGGATCGACCTCATCCCCGACATTTCCGACGGACCCCTTTCCATCCGCTCCCGCTCGATGGCGGTGCGCCTTCCCGGCACCACCGGGCCCGTGCCGCCGAACGCGGCCCCGGGCGCCACCGGCCGCATTTCCGCGGCGCCGGCCCCCGCCGCGACGGCGGCTTCGGCGCCTCCCGGCGGCGGCTACGGCGAGCTCTTCCAGAACATCTACGACGCCGCGATCGTGACGGACCTGCACGGCCGCGTGCGCGACGCCAACCGCCGTGCCGCTTCGGCGTTCGGCTACACGAACGTCCAGTTCTCCCATCTCACGATCGACGCCCTCGTCGCCGGCGCCGACGGCGATCTCGTGCGCACGCTCTACGAGAATCTCCGCCGCGAGTGCTTCACGCTCCTGCAGGCCACGTGCGTTCGCGCCGACGGCTCGGTCTTCCCCGCCGAAGTCTCCGTTTCGCAGCTGCGCCTCTCGACGCCGCACCTGTGCTTCTTCGTGCGTGACGAGACGATCCGCCGCCAGACGGACGAAATGCTCCGCACCGAGCACAACGCCCTTCAGAACGCCTCCGACGCGATCGTCGTCGTCGATCCGCAGGCGCGCATCGAATACGCCAACCCCGCCACCGCGCGCATCTGGGGCCACCTCTCCGCGGGCGACCTCGTCGGCCGCCCGCTCGGGATGCTCCTGCAGAACCCCGACGACGCCAAGGAGGTCATCGCCTCGCTCTCCGGCGAAAACTACGACGCCACCGGCGTCGCGGTCGCCCGACGCGCCAGCGGCGAGACCTTCCGCGTCGAAATCCACGCCTCCTGCAACCGCGACAGCGACGGCAACGCCGTCGGCGCCGTGATTTCCTTCTCCGACATGACCGAGAAGGACCGCGTCCAGGCCGCGGAGCACGACGCCGAGTCGGCGCGCGACGCGCTTTCGCGTCTTGAAACCCTCTACAACGCGCTCCGCAACAGTTATGCGGAACTGTCCGCGTTCTTCGACTCCCTTTCTCCGGACGCTCCGCCGGAGGGCGCCGCCGTCGAAGCCGCGCGCGGAACGCTGCAGGGCATCCAGTCCATCGGCGGCGACATCGACGAGCTTTTCAACGCGTCCCTCCATTCCGTCCGGGCCGACGACGGGGCGGAGCTCACGGTCTAGCCCCCCTCCGCTCCGTCCTTCGCGCGCCCGTCTACCCCGGCGCTGGTTCCCTCGATCCGCTTTCGTTTCCCTCCGATGTCCCGTTCTTCCGTTCTTTTCGCCGCCCTGGCCGTTTGCGCGGCCACCGCTTCCGCCTTCTCGTTTTCGGATCTGCTTCCGAAGCGCGGGGCGGCGCCGGCCTCCTCCTCCGGCGCCGCCCCGGCGGCGGATCCTTCCGGAGAATCCGCGTACGCGCCCGACGGCGCGTACGATCCGCGCGCCGCGCTCAATCCCGATCCGGGGCTTCCGTGGGGCGTCGTGCTGACGAATGTCCCTTGCTTCGACGGGAGGCTCCGCGTCGTCGGCACGATCCCCGGCGGCACCGCGGTCGAGCAGGTCGAGGCCCGCACGGCGCCGACGGGCCCGTTCGTGCTTTGCAAGGTGCTCTGGAAAGGGGAATGGCAGGACCGGGAAATGTGGTTCCGCGCGTCGGACGTCGCGATCTTCGGCGGTCCGTGCTACGCCGAGGCCGATCCCGCCACGCGCAACGCCGTGCTCGACTACTGCGCCGCGTGGGGTCGCTACGAGGCGGCGCGCGCCGCGAACGCCGCGCGCACCGCGGTCAATCCCCACGCGGAGGAGTACGAACGGGCCCGCGAAGCGCACGAGGCGATGCGGGCCGAGGTGGCGGACGTCCTCGCCCGCGTCCGCTACAGCGACACGCACGACCTTCCCGGCGGCCCGCGCGAGCGCGCCGAGCTCCTCGCCCGCGCCAACCGGCTCCGCGTCGAGCAGCGCGACGAGGCCGCCGCCTTCGCCGCCGTCCGCGACCGCTGGCAGGCGTGGGAGGACGCCCACCCCGCCGCCGCCCGCGTTCCCGCCCCCACGCCCGAAATGCGCGCCGCCGCGGCCGAAATGCAACGCCTCCGGCCCGCCGCATCCGCGCTTCTGCAGGGCCTCTAGCCTCCGCTTGCGTCGCGTGTCCCTCCCGGCGGCGCGGCCGCCGCTTCCCCCCCCCCCCCCCCCCCCCCCCCCCGCCCGCCCCGCCCACCCCCGCCGCCAAACGCCGCACGAAAGGCGTCGAAAATCGCACGACTGTTTGAAACGCGGTTTTGCAATCCCGGAAAATCGCGTCCCCGAGCGGATTTCCGGAGAACCGCCACGCCCGGTTCCGGTGGTTCCGTGTTTTGCGTTTTGACTTGCGTTCCAAAATTTTGGTGCGATAATTGAAGCAGTTGTTTTGAACGGCCGTATTTTCCGTTCGCTCCGTCCCGATTTCGAACCCCACGCAACCCCACGAAACACATGAAACGTCCCCGTTCTTTCGGTCTCGCCGTCTGCGCCGCCGCCGCGGCGCTCGTTCCGTCCTACGCCCCCGGCGCCGGTTTTGCCCTCGAACAGGGCTCCGCCCGCGGCAACGCCAACCCCACGACGCTCCTCACGAAGGGCGGCACGCCGTCGGCCCTCTACTGGAACGGTGCCGCGATCACGTCGCTCGAAGGCACGCAGGTCGAAGTCGGCGCCGCGGCGATCCGTCCCGCCGCGCAGGTGAAGACGTCGAGCCCGTACACGGGCGAAGGCGCGGTCGGCAAGGGGAACAACCACGTCTGGACGATTCCCTGGGCGTACGTGACGCACCAGATTTCCGACGACTGGTTCTTCGGTTTCGGCGCGTTCACGCGCTACGGCCTCGGCGCGCGCTTCCCCTCCACGTGGGCGGGGCGCTACGGCAACTACAAGGCCGAAATCGTCTCCATGGACTTCGCCCCGCAACTCGCATGGAAGGCGACCGACCGCCTGAGCCTCAGCGCCGGCGTCTCGCTGCGCTACTTCGACATCGAGCTGCGCCAGAAGATCGACGCGGCCGGTCTCGCCGGCCTCCGCAACCCGAACGATCCTTCGCCTTCCCCGTTCGACGTGGACCAGGGGCTCCACGGCGATGACCTCAAGCCCGCGCTCGACCTCGGTCTCGCGTACAAGCTGACGGACGACCTCACGTTCGGCGCCGCGTACCACAGCCGCATCAACTTTCTCGTGAAGGGCGACGCCGAATGGAAGCGCCCCGCCCCGGTGGCCGCGATGGCGCCCGGCGCGTTCCTCGACCAGCCCTTCCGCTCGCGCAACTACAACCCGGACAAGATCATGGCCGGTCTCGCCTGGGACGCCACGGACCGCCTGACGCTCGGCTTCGGCGCGACGTTCACCACCTGGCACCTCTACGACGACCTTCTCATCAAGCTCGACCACGATCTCGCCGGTCCGGGCACGGACAAACTTTCCAGCGTGAAGGAGTGGCACGACGCCTGGCGCCTCTCCCTCGGCGGCGACTACGTCCTCGACGACGAGTGGACGCTGCGCGGCAGCTACACGTTCGACCAGTCGCCGATCAACGGCGTCTACGCCGACTACCTCGTCCCCGGCGACAACCGCCACATCTTCGGCGTCGGCCTCGGCTGGACGCGCGGCGCATGGACGGTCGAAGGCTCGTACTTCTACGAGACCGTCGAAGATTTCACGGTCCACGCCCGTCCGCGCAACGGCGTCTTCGAAGGCAAGTACCAGAACGCCTTCGGCCACGCCCTCGCCCTCTCGGTGACCCGCCGCTGGTAGCGCCCCGCGCCCCTCGCCCTGAAAGCATTAGCGGGCGAAGCCGTCAAGCAGGGCGCGCTTGCGCGGGGTGTCGTCGGAGTCGGCGAACGAGCCGTCCGGGAGCGCCACTTTTTCGACGTCCCAAACCGGCGCCTCGCGGAAGGCGTGGTAGGTCCAGTCCCAGCCGTATTCGTCGAAGATGGAGATGCAGTCGCGCAGGTAGTTCTCCGCGCCCGGGGCCCACGCGGCTGCGCTGAATTCGCCGACGTAGATCCGGCACTGGTGGCGGCGCTGGAACTCCAGCACCGGTTCGAGTTCGCGGCGGATCGTCTCCTGGTTCCAGTCCTGCCCACGGAAGCGGCCGGGCCAGGGGACGAGCGTCCCGCCGTCGCCGGGCGGAGGCCCGAAGATCCCCTGGTGGGTGTAGACGGTCGGTTCGTACATGTGGCACTCGTAGATGACGTTGTCCATCGCGAGCGGGGACAGGTAGCGGAAGGCCCAGGCGCGGTCTGCGAGGTTGCTCTCCACGACGATCGCGGTGTCGGGGTCGATTTCGCGGACCGCCTCCGCGGCGCGGCGCTGGAGCTCCCAGTAGCTGAAGGCCGCCGGACCGCGCTGGTGCGGTTCGTTCACGAGGTCGTAGCCGTAGATGGCGGGGTGCCCCTTGACCCGCGTCGCGATGGTGCGCCACGTGTCGACGAAGGCGTCGGCCCAGCGTTCATCGTGGAACATGTTCATCTCGTACGGGCGGCCGTCGACGCCGCGCTTGCCGCCTGGCGGCTGGTGGAGGTCGATGCAGACCTTCATGTCCCGCGCCGCGCACCATTCCAGAACGTCCTCGAGGTTGGCGAGGCGGCGGTCGATCCACGCGGCGTATTCGTCGAGGTCCTGATTGTCGTCGACCTTGTGCCAGTTGCGCGTGATCTGGAAGCGCACGAGCGTCGCGCCCCAGCGGTGCAGGGTTTCGATGTCGTCCTCGCGCGTGGCGCGGCCTGGGAGCATGCAGCCGCGCAAAGGCTGTGCCTTTGCGCGGCCGCCATGAATGGCGGCTTCGGCTACCGGTGTGGCGGGCGGGGGATACCGGACGATCCAGTCTTCGTTCACGCGCTCGAATCCCATGTCTTCGGATTCCAGGCGCAGGGAGGAAAGGTCGTATTCGACGTGGCCTGTGCAGCCTTCGAGCCCGAGGATGAGTTCCATGCGCCCGTCCTTCGGAATCCCGCCGAGGTTGAATTCGTTGAGCCGCAACTCGGCCTGGAAAGAGTCGAAATCGCCCCGTGGTGTGTTGACGCCGGGCCAGCGCTCCATGCCGGTCGCGCCCTCGCGGTAGTGGAACATGAACTTCGCGCCGTTCCACGGGTGGTCCGGCTCCGAGATGCCCGTGCCGGAAAAACGCCCCTTCGCCAGGATGCCGTGGTCTTCCGCCAGCATCGGCGCGGCGTCGAACGCGGCGATGCAATGGGCGCGCCGCTCCTCGGGCGGCGTGTCCGGCGGAATGTCCACGATCAGGCGGTCGCCTTCTATCCGCGCGAACCGCTCGGGCAACTGCCAGTCGAGACCGGCGGCGCTGGGTGTGGGGGCGGTGCCGTCCAGTTCGGCGAGGCCGGGGGTGTCCAGGAGGCGGCCGGCAATTCCGTCCGGCGCGGCAGGCGAGGACCAGGCGGCGGCAAGCGTGGCCGCCAGCAGGAAAATGCGTGGCCGCATTGCATCCAGCCCTCTACCTCACCACCATCACGAAGGCGTTGACTGGCGCAAGGTAGACCGCGTTGCTTTCGTAGACGACGCGCCAGTTTTCAGGGAGGTTCGTCGAGGCGAACTGGCCGGTGTAGCCATTGGGGGCGTCAACGATCTTGTAGAACGCCTTGCCCTTGGTCGTCGAGAAATTCGCGATGTCGGCGACCTTGAGCGAAAACCCGGCGAGGCTCTGCCCGGCGCGCTTGAATTCGAGGCGGCCGCATCCGTTCGCGTCGCCGGTGATTTCGAGGTCGCAGTTCGACGCGAAGGGCTTTTCGAAGGAGAGCGTCCCGTATGCGCCGTCGAAGACGGGCGCGATGGCTTCCGTCACGTTGAGGAGTGAGTCGTAGAAGAGATACCCGGCGCCCTCAAGGCGGGCGATGGTGAGCGGGAGGTCGGCATTTTCGCGCTCGGCCGATCCCGACGTGCCGGCCCAGCTGCTGAAGCCGGCCTTGCAGCCGGGTCCGACCTGGAGCGTCCCCGCGGTGGGGAGCGCGTTGGCGACGCGGCACTGGAGCGTGCGGTCGCCGGTGCCTGATCCGGCGGCTTCGAGGCGCGTCGGGCCGGTGTAGGTGGAGCCGCTGAAGGCTTCGTGGAGAACCACGGCGCGTCCGCTGTAGAGACGACATGTCAGGCCGCCGTCGGTCTCGCCCGCGGCGACGCCGGACAGGAGCGGGCGCCCGAACCAGATGTGCTGCCCGTTCGCCGTGTCGAAGACGGCGCCGCCGGCCTCAACGCTGAAGACGCTTCCGGCCCAGTTCGCATTCGCCGGGCTTTCGGTCGAGGAGGTGTTGGAATTGCCTTCCAGGGACTGGAGCGCGCCGCCGTTGAAGTGGACGATGCCCTTGCGTGCGGCGTTGAAATCAAGGCCGATGTAGCGGGCGCGGAGCGTCCCGCCCTCTTCGAGGAAGAGTTCGCCGCCGTTGCCGGCCGTGGTCTGGCTCAGTCGGAACTTGGAGCAGGACAGCAGCCCGCCGTCGCGGATCGTCGTCTTCCCGGGGGACGAAAGGCCGTTGAGGTATTCGCCGTATTCGCCTTTCTTGGCGTCGTACTGCATGGCCACCTTGCCGCCGGCGATGTCGACATGGCCGTAGTTGTTGACGTGGAAGCGGTAGCCGGACTGCGAATTGACGAGCGTTCCGCCGGAGACGAGCAGGTAGCCCCGCGTCGTCGTGTAGGACGAACCGTTGCCCTGAACGTAAAGGGCCGCGTTTTCCTCGGTCCCCTGGCCGGACGTGACGACGCGCGTCGTGCCGTCGTGGATTTCAAGGTTCCCGGTCACGGTGAGCTTGCCGAAGTAGTTGTTCCCGTAAAGCACGGTCCGGCCGAGCCAGGAACTGTGGGCGTAGAGGCGGGTGCCGGTCGGGAAGGCCGAGGTCCCGGCGTTTTCGCTCACGATGTCGCCCTTGATGCGGAGCGTCCCGTTCGGCGACACGTAGAACGTCTTGCCGTCGCGGATGAGGATGGTGCGGTTCCGGTGGACGGAAATGTCCTGGCTGGAACCGACGTGCAGGGCGACCGTTCCGCCCTCGATGAAGATGTTGGTCTGCACCGTTTCGGGGACGGGGCCGAGGGCGAGGTCGTCGCCGTTCGCGTTCTTTCCGTTCGCGCCGTCGATGATGAAGGCGCGGAGGGCGTTGTTCACCGTGTTCTTGATGTAGGTCCCGCCGGTGTGGCGGTTCGGGCACTGGAGGTAGAGGTGGCCGCCGAAATTGAAGTGCAGGCCGTTGCCGTCGTCCACGAGAGGGCAGCGGACGTATCCGTGCCCGCCCGCGCTTGTGAGCCAGCCCGTCCACGAAAGCGGTCCGTCGCCGAGGAAATAGATCGGTTGCGTGCCGGGCCTGACGGCTATGTCGTGCGCCGACATCGGGCCTGAAACCGTGATGTTCGCCTGCGCGGAACCGTCGAACACGGCGTCGCTGCCATCGATCCAGGCGGTGGCGGCGCCGGAACCATCCTTCCAGACAAGATTGGCGCTGGAGGCATTCCAGGTGCCGGATTTGCCCCCGGTCCATATGAGGGAGTCGGCAAACGAGGGAAGAGCCGTCCAAACGGCCGAAACGGCAAGGATCATGCAACGGGATGCCGGAAGCGGCGACGGATGTCGAGATATTCTGCTCATGGTGTGTTCTCCTGTCCTAGACTTGGAACGTATCACGTGGCGGACGCCATGGAATGTCCAAAGGGCAATGGAAATTATGCACGAAACCCGGAAAACTGACATTGTGAAAAACGGACAACGACATGGTTTTTTGCGAATCATGCGGGGGTGTGCTACGATGGGGCCATGCAAGCGGCGAAAAAGAGCAGGACGGCCCCTTCCAGGAGATTCAAGGTCCTGGTTCGGATGGACATGCGGCGCAAGGCGGGGCGGGCGATCGTGACGGGCGTCCTGCGGTATGCGGCGACCCATGACGACATCGAGGTGCACGTTCAGAGTGGGGCAAGCGCGCAGGAGGAGTTCTCGGTTCTCGGCGACTGGCAACCCGACGGGATCGTGACGCAGCCGTCATCCGCCGAAGGTCTCGTCCGAGGGCGGGTCCGCGCGGCGGTCGTATTCCATGCACCGACGCCGAAGTTGTCGGTGCAAACGCGGGCAATGGATTGCGACAACGCCGCAGCCGGAGCGCTGGCGGCGCGGCACTTGATCCACCACGACCTGCGCCATTTCGCCTACGTCGATGCGTTGTACGAGCCGACATGGTCCGTCCGTCGCGGCGAGGCGTTTGCGGAGGAAATCGCCAAGGCGGGGCTGCCCGCTCCGCTCGTGTTCTCGGCACGGTTGAACAACACGCTCGCGGAGGAAACGGGCGATTTGAAGCGTTGGCTGCGGACGCTTCCGAAACCGTGCGGAATTTTCGCGGTGAACGACCTGCGCGCCTCGCATGTGCTGGCGGTCTGCCGTCTGGCCGGCATCGCCGTGCCGGAGCAAGTGCAGGTGATCGGGGTGGACAACGAGGAATACCTCTGCGAGACGGCGTCGCCGCCGCTCACGAGCATCGAACCGGATTTCGAGGGCGGGGGCTACGCGGCCATGCAAATGGTCGTCGCGATGCTGGCGGGCCGGACGGTCCCGCCCGGCCCCGCCAGCTACGGGATCCGGGGCGTCGTCGAGCGACGCTCTACGCGCGACGACCGGGGCACGGCGCGCATCGTGAACCTGGCGCTCGACTTCATCCGCCTGCACGCCACGACCGGCGGCACGGCCGCCGGTGCGGCCAAGGCGGCAGGTTGCTCGGCAAGCCTGCTGCAACGATACTTCCGCAAGACGCTCGGCCGCACGGTGGTACAGGAAATCCAGCGCGTCAGGCTGGAAAAAGCGTGCCGCCTGCTGCGCCGCACCGAGACGCCCATCGGCGAAATCGCCGCGCTCTGCGGCTATGAGGACGAAAGCTACCTCAAAACCCTCTTCAGGCGCACGTATGGCACGACCATGCGCCAGTGGCGCAAATCCGGCACCGGCGTATCGGGCGAATGATTGCACGGCCGCGCCCGACGCGCGCCGTCTCCGTCCTCGCCCTGAGGCTCCGCGCCGCCCTCCCGCTCCTTCCTCGCCGAACCCCCGCCTCCGGGCCGGCTCGAAAACGCCCCGAAATCGCACCGAATTCTATGTAAAATATCCATTTATTATCAAATGAATATCTTGCGAGAATTCGGTGGCTTTTCGGGCGGCCCGGGCCAAGGTCTGGGCGGCGGTCTCGCGCGCATCGGGCGCGGCCGTGGGCTCGGCGCGGAGGGAACGTAGAGGGGGAAGCGGAGCCCTTTTGCCTTTTCGACTCGGTTTGAAACGAATTCCTTGAACCCTCTCCCGTTTTCAGGTAATATCTCCCGCAAGGACCCGAGACCATGCCATACGACCCGAACGTCCCAGCCCTTTCAATTCGTGAATGACTGACACGGCGACAACGATTCTCGCTGCCGCGCTTGGATTCGGCTGGACGGCACTGGCGCTTGCGTTCTTCCTGCGCAAGTCCGGCCTGTCGCAGTCGCTTCCGCGCGTCTGGCGCGGACGTTCCGCCTTGGCGCGGTTCGCCGCCGTCGCCGCCGTCGTCGTCGCGACCGTCCACGGAGGAAGCAAGCCGTCTGGCACGGGCGGCGCCGCCCCCATGTCGATACCGCGCCCGACGGCCGGCATGAATGCGGTACAGTCCGGAGACGCATCTGATGGAGACGCCTCCACGAACGCCCTCCGCTTCACCGCGTTTTCCATGGTCGGCGACGACCGGTTCGACTTTTCCGTCGCCTGGCCCGCGACCAACCTTCCCGAATACGCGGCCATCGACGTTTTCCACAAGCAGTTCTTGAACGATCCCGCCTGGCGGTGGATTCGCCGTGAGTCCGTCTGGCCGGAGGACGGCGAAACCGAATTCACTCTCTATGGCGACGACCTGCCGTATTGGGAAGAGGTGGTTTCTCGGCGCTTCCGCGTGGAAACGAACACAGTCGAATCTCCGTTCGGCGTCGTGTTCACGAACCTCTACGCCCGCGTCCCGGAACTCACCACCGCCGCACCCCGCTCCGCGTTCTTCATGCTCGCCACCCAGCGCGACGCCGACGGCGACGGCCTCTCCGACGCCATCGAACGCAGCCTAGGCTATGATCCTTCCGATCCGGACATGGACGGCGACGGCCTGCCCGACGGGCGCGAACTCGCGCTTGGAGCGAATCCTCTCGCGACGGATTCTGACGGCGACGGGCTTGCGGATGGAGAAGAAGTCTCGTGGGGGCGCTCTTCCACGG
>CAMNCG010000057.1 GCA_946534105.1 uncultured Verrucomicrobiota bacterium | reverse complement strand
CCGTGCCGCTTTCGAGCGTGAAGCCCTGTAGATGGACGGTCACGGCCTGACGCCGAACGGCCACGCACCGGGTGTTCGCGTCGCCGCGGATGATCGTGTCTTCGGCGCTGCCGGTCGCGCGGATGGCGACCTGGGTTTCGATGCCGACGCGGGAGGCAACCGTGTGCCCCGCAAGCGTGACGCCGCCCGCAGAGTAGGTGCCCGGCGCGACATGGACGAGACCGTAGGCGGCGGTGTGGTCCACCGCGTCCTGGATTGTCGTGTAGGGCTTCGCCTCGGAGCCGTCGGAGTCGCCGCCCGCGTACGAGCCATCGACCCACTTCTCGGCGGTTGCCGTCTTCGCGTTCACGGCGACGGATTCACCCGAGGCGGGCGGCGTCATCCACGCGCCGCGGTCGGCGCCGAGGTCGGGATAGCGGTAGAAAGCGCCCCAGGCGCCCGTGCAGGAGTAGCCGAAGAGCGGCTTCGAGTCGCCGATCGTCGGGACGAGGCGGACCTGGACGGTGTCGGTCCCGCAGGAAACGAATCCGCGGGGAAGCGACACGATTCCGGAGCCGGCGCGGACGGAGACGTTGGTGCCGAGCTGGATCGTGCCGAGCGCCGGGTCGGCGGCGTCGCCCTGCGCCTCGATGGCGCCGATGTCGACGGACGCCCAGTTGCGCGGGTTGCCGAAGAAGTCGGTGTCGAGGTATTCCTCCGGGACGAACGTCGCGGCGACGGAGCGCGCGTTGAAGCCGGCGTCCTTGAGGTCGCCGCCAACGACTGCTTTCCATTCCCCCGCGTCGGCGGCATACCACGTCTGGAAGGCTTCGACGCCGATCTTGCATCCGGCGGCGGCTCCTTCCTGTCCCATGCGGCCGCCACTATTCGCCGTGCCCGTCTGGACGCAATTGGTCGTATAAACGTTCGAGTTGTTGCCCGCCGTACCGTATGTCGCCTGCTCGAATCCATCGCCAAGGAAAGCGCAATTGTAGGAAACTTGCTTGTATGCGCCTGCGGGGGCGAAACCGAATGCCGTATTGCCGATGAACGTGCAATTCACCGCAGTGACCGGCTGATGTTTCGTAAAAACCGTTGCACCGGAATTGCCGGAACGCTCGCCGGGGCCGTTGTCCGCGAACACGCTGTTGTAGGCATAGTCCGTGCGATACAGGACATGGGCATTGCTCACGCCCTGTACGCCCTTGTTCCCGACAAAGGAGCACCGGATCGGCACGACCTTGCGCGCCGCCGCGCCGCCGGTGCCGGCGATGCAATCCACGACATCGCAATCGACGAGGTATGTGTTTCCGGATGTTGCCCCGTAAACGCCGCCGCCGCAGTCGTAGTCCTTGTTCAGCGCCGTGGCCCCCGCAGTCGCCCCGTTGCGAATCGTGAAACCTTCGACGAGGACGTCCTTCGCGCTTGCCGCCACGAAAATGCAACGATGGGCGCCACCGTTGTTTTCTATGCCGTTGGCCGTGTCGGCCCACTTGCCGACGATGTGCGTCTTGAACTTGCCGTTGCGCGATACGAGGTGTATGCGCTTTGTGATCTGCACGACCGTTGGGAGCGAATACGACTTGTCGTTCGTCGAGGTCCACGGGGTCGTGTCGGAGTATTCGCCGTCGTCGACGATGACGGTGTCGCCGTCGGCGCAGAGATCGACGGCCGCCTGGATGGTGAGCTTGGCGTCGTCCCACGACGTACCGCCGTTGGTGTCGCTGCCGGATTTCGACACGTAGCGCGTCGTTCCGGCGAACTTGCCTTCCAGCGTGAAGCCGGAGGCGGGAAGAACCGTGAGCGCCGCAAGCGCCGCGGTGGCGAGCATGGCCCGCAGGGTGTGCTGTGTTTTCATGGTGAGGTTCTTTTGTGGGTTGATGGAGACGAAACGGGTGCTATGCCGTCGAGGATTCCGCCTTCGAAGAAGACGGGCGACTCCCCGACGGTGAGGAGGTAGGCGCCGTCGGCGGCGCGGATGGGGTGGACAAGCCGCCCGGTGTGGCTGCGGAACGACGGGGGCCGGGCCGGGTCGCCGGTCGCGCCGCGCAGGGTCAAGGCCATGCGCTGCGGCCCGCCGGTCTTCCAGACGACGCCGGCCGGAGTTCCGTCGGGGCGAGTCCACTGCGGAAAGTAGAGGCCCAGCGCCTCGTCGCGCCACGGGGCGGCGGACTGGACGGATCCGTCCGGGCGGGCGAGCGCGAAATTGCGGAATGCGCCCAGCGCCGGCTTCGGCGAGAAGTTGGAATGCGTGAGTCCGAAGTGCCCCTGGCTGTCGAACGGATCGACTTCGCTGCCGCGGAATTCGTACCAGAACACCTCGCGAGCCCCTTCGGCGAAGGCGAGCGCGAGGGCGCGCACGAGATACCGAGCCTGGCCGTCCTCGCCGGCGGAGGCGAGTTTGCCGCGTGCGCCGCGGATGCCGCACAGCGCGACGCATCCGTTCGTTCCGCCGGCGAGCCGCGTCACGCTCGCCGCGACGGCCTCCCGCATCGTCGGGGCACCCTCGCCGCAGCCGTCCTGCGCGGCCGCGGACGCGACCAGGAGCGGGATGAACTCGTCGCCCTCGCGCAGAAGCCCGGTGCCCTGGAAGCGGTCGCACGGCTCGCCGGCCGGGTCGCCGACGAATCCGGCTGCGGTCGCGGCCTCGGTCGGAAAAGCCTTGACGGGGTCGCGCGGAAAGGCGCCGTCGAGCCACCATGCGGCCGGCGCGATGCGCAGGCGTGCGCGCAGGCGTTCGGCGCGTTCCATCGCGGCGCCGGATTCGTCCCGCGCATACGCGCCCGCTCCGGTTTCCGCGCAGGGATGCCACATCGGCATGCCGCCGAAATCGACGAGCGTCCCGCCTGACTCCACGAAGGCCGCGACGGCGTCGGCTGTGTCGGCGGGGAACGATTCGTCGAAGGGATAGACGACGGCATCGACGCCTCCGGCGGAAAGGCGTTCGCGCAGGCTGCGGCCGGAGAGCGATTCGACGGACGACCCGGGCGGAAGCGCCTTTTCCAGCGCCTCCGCGACGGGGTTCGGGGCGCCCTGCGGACGGACCGCGGTTTCCGCCTCGGCGTAGACGACGCGCCACGCGGCGAGGTCGGGCCGCGCGACGGCGAGCGCGGCGCGGAGGAGCCCTGCGCCGGGCAGACGGGTGTCGTGCGTCGGCCAGCCGATTTCCGTGATCGCGACGGGCTTTTCCGCGTCGCCGAACTCCGCCATGAGCGCGCGGAGATCCCGGAGCTGGCGGTCGATGTTGCCTTCCGGCGGCGCGGGATGGCAGTAGGGATGGACGCACACGGCGTCGAAGGCGTCGCCGCCGCCGAGTTCGTAGATCGCGCGGAGGTAGTCGAGGGGGACGCCGGAGAGGCCGCCGAGCCAGACGCGCGTTTCGGGACGGGCGGCCTTCGCGGCGGCGCGGGCGGCGCGGAGGACGGCGAGGTACTTCGCTGGGTCGGGGCCGGGGCCGGGCTTCCAGAAACTCTTGAGGTTCGGCTCGTTCCAGATTTCAAGGTCCGGGAAGCGCGCGCCGAAATGCTCCACGACGGCCCCGACGAAGCGGCCCCATTCGTCGGGATGCTCCCAGACGGGCGTCGCCCATTTCGGCGCGCCGCCGAGAATCGGCAGCACCGTGAGGCCCGCGCCCTCCGCGTCGGAGACGGCGGCGTCGTAGAGCGAGAAGTCGAACGGCGCGTCCGGCGTCTTCTGGACAAGCCGCCACGACAGGTCGAACCGGACGCGCCCGAAGCCGGCCGCCGCGATGGCGCGGCACTCTTCGGCGAGCTCCGCCGCGTCCGACACGCGGTGCAGGTGTGCGCACACGCCAAGCGACGCGCCGGACGCGGCCGCCGCGTGGAGGGCGGCCGCCGCGATGGCGAACAGTCTGGCGAATCGGCGCTGCATGGTGGCTAGTCGTGGTGAATTCGCCGCAGCTCGTGCGGAGCGAGGGTCGTCGTGGCGGTTTCGCGGGGGCGGGTTCCGTCGCCGAAAACTTCGTATTCGAGCGTCTGCTCCTCGTCCGAGAGGTTGGCGGCGAGGAGGACGGTTTCGCCGCCAGCCGTGCGCCACCAGTTGCCGATCACGGCGGGGGCGGTGCCGTGCTTCACGGTCGCGCCCTGGCGCCACTTGAAGCGCGGCTTCCAGGAATACGATATTTCGGGAAGGGGCGAAACGGGGCGCAGTTCGTCGAGGAGGTTGCCGTAGGCGAGCGCGTCGAGATTTTCCTGGCGGAAGGCGCAGAGCTGGCCGACGATGGCGCGCTTCTGCGGCTTGTCGAGGACGTTCGGGTCGAACCATCCGAGCGGATGGCCCCAGAGCATCTCGCGGCACTGCTGGACGCGGAAGGACTGCGGATCGTCGTCGGTGTCCTCCGGCGTGCAGAAGTAGGTCGTGTAGCCGGAATAGACGGCGCTCCAGAAAGGCACGTCCTCGGGCGTCCGCTCCACGACCTGGAGGAAGCCGTCGAAAAGGTCGAGGTAGGCCTCGCCGGCGCCCTCGGTGGTCAGGAAGGCGCCGCGCTCGTTGTAGGCGCGCCGGACGGGTTCCATCATGCGCGCGTAGCCCTCGCGCCACCATGCGCCGCCGCCCACGGGGTGGCCGTGCGACGGGTCGTAGCACGGAAAGGCGCGCGCCGCGCCGACCTGGTCGACGAAGAGCGAAGTCGCGCCGAGCTCGTCGAGGATGCGGCCCGTGAAGGTCTGCACGACGCGCCGCCAGGTCTCCGTCCAGGGGCACATCACGGCGAGCGGCGGCTTCGTGGGGTTGTTCACGGAGGCGTAGCTTTCCACGACGCGGGAGCCGTCGGTCTTCATGGCGGCGTATGGCTCGGCGAGGAGGTAGCCCATGGTCGTCACGGTCCAAAGGCGTCCGTTCGTGTAGGGCATCGGCTCCTGTCCGATGGAGTGGCAGAAGTCGATCGTCTCCTTGACGCGCGGCTGCGCCGGGAAGTACTCGGGATAGTTGATGTCGTGGGCGGATTGCTGCCAGAGGTGCCAGTGGAGGCCGGTGGAAAAGCCGGGATAGGTCTGCTTCGCCTTGGCGAGGACGTTCGAGGCCATGTCCGAGCGGCCATGGATGTTGATCCAGAGCGGGATTTCGCAGAGGCGGCGCGGGTAGGCGGGGTTGTCCTTGATCGGGCCGCGCGCGGCCCAGGACTGCCGGAGCGCAAAGGCGCGGTAGCGCCGCGCGGCATCCCACCAGTCGCCGCGAAGGGGCGCGATGGTCGTGGCGTAGCCGGGGCCGTCCGCGCCTAGTTCGGGGAGCGTGTCGAAGTAGATGTCCTGCTCGCCGGATTCGACGAGGCACTTCTGGCGCGCCTCCGGGTCCTCGGCCGCGAAGTAGAGGCCGGTTTCGCCGATGAAGAAGGCGGCGACCGGCGGGGCGTAGCCGAGGTAGTGCGCCCAGACGGGGCGCGGCTGGGCGGAGCGCCTGCGGAAGAGCTTCGCGCCATGGTCCTGCCACGGCAGGAGGGCGTCGCCCTCGCCGTCGCGCGTGACGCGGCGGATCATCGGGAAGCGGGTGCGCAGGAGCGCGTAGTGCGGCGAGCGGTTCTCGAAGCGGAGGCTCCACTTCTGCGAGCCGTCCGGCTGCGGGGCGATGGTGACGAAGGCGTCGAGGGTGCCGGGCTCGTCGCCGAGCGCGATGCCGCGCCACGCAAGCTCGATCGCGCCGTCCGCCTCGCTCTTGGCGAAGGAGGCGGCGTTCGTGGGCGCGACGGTGAGGAAACCCGGCGCTTCCGCATCGCTTGCAGGTGCGGATTGCCCCTTCGCGCCGGGCGCGGCGCCCAGCGTCCCATCGTCCCAGCCGGAGACGGCCGCATCCACGCGCACTTCCGTGCGCGGCGCCCTGTCCTGTGCCGCGCACGGAAGTGCGCGGTTCTCCAAGAACTCCGCCTCCCAGAGGTTTCCGCCGCCGGTGGCGAAGACGGTTTCGCCGATGCGGATCGATTCGAGGACGCCGTCATCGGAAAAGCGGGTTTGTACGGGTTCGGCGGCCGACCATCCGGCGGCCACCGCGAGGGACAGCGAAAGGAGAGTTGCGAAAGGCGTTTTCATGATGCGAAAAGATTTTCGGGCGAATCCACGTGGCGGCGGATGGAAAAGGGGGCTACCGGGGCCCTCCCAGCGTTTCGCCCTCCTTCCAGACGGGCCCGATGACGGAATCGGCCGGATATTCCCCTTTTTCAAGGAATGCAAGCGTGGACTCGGCGACCGCCGTACCGGCCCGCACCGGGTCCATTTCCATGCGCGAAAGTTCGCGGAAGTAGGACGGCCCCATGCCGGCGTTCGCCCAGGCCACGACCCGGACGTCGCGCGGCGCTTCGAGACCGGCGCGGGACAGGGCCAGCAGCGCGCCGCGCGCGAGGTATTCCGACGAAAAGAAATGGACGGCGCCGCGGTCGAAGCGCCCCGAGGCGAGCCCCTCGGACACGGCGTTCATGCCGGCTTCCTCGATGGCGAAAAACTTTCCCTTCGCGTAGTCGGGCCGGAGCGTGACGGACTTGGCGGCGATCCCCGCCGCGCGGAGCGCCAGCACGGCGTCGCACATCCCCTCGTGAAGCCTGTACTCGACGACCTTGCCGACGCCGGCGTCCCTGCACGCCGCGATGAAATCGGGGACGGCGGTGTCGAAGTCGATGGCGGTGAGGCCGATCGCGCCGGCGGGAATTCGCCCGGTGCTGCCGGCGACGGCGGCGAACGGCACGCCGAGCTTCGCGAGGTGGCCGAAAATCGCCGGGCGGTTGTAGAGCACCACGACGAGATCCACCGAGCGCGTGAGCGCCGCGTCGAGAAGCGAAAAGTCGTATTTTCCGTCCGCTCCGCGGTGTTCGATGCTCGCGCGGGTGAAGAGGTAGCCTTCCCGGTTCAGGCGCGTCCGGAGCGTTTCGGCCAGGAGCGTCTGGAAGAAGCCGACGTCCAGGTCGGGGCAGACGAACACGACGTGCCCGCGCCACTGGAGACTCGCGCGGTTGCGCACCACCGAGCCGATGCGCGGGCGGGATTCCACGAACCCCTCGTCGGCGAGGCGGCGCAGCGCGGCCTCCGTCACGATCCGGCTCACGCCGAGCATCGGCGCGAGCGCGCGGTACGACGGCAACGTGTCGCCCGGCTTGTAGAAGCCGGTCACGATGGCCTCTTTCAGCCCCTCCGTCACCTGGACGAGCAACGACCTCCTGTCGTCGCGGTTCACCGAAAAGGGAATGTCTGCCGTCATCGTCGTTGCTTGGTTTTGCAAAGATGCCGCAAATTATATTCAATATGGGCAGTCTGTCAACAGGCCTCCTCTTCGGCAGGACTTCCCATCGGACGATCGCCGCAACGGCGGCCGCCGCCCTGTGGAATGACTGCGCGCGGACACGGGCAATTGACTTTTCGCGGCAAAACCGCGATACTCGGGAGACACGGACGCGGACGGCCGGGAAGACCTGGCACGGACGCAACTTCCGGATGCTTTCCCATGAAAATCACCGCAAAATCACGCTATGCGCTTCGCATCCTCCTCGACATCGCGATCCACGGCGGCGAGGGGCTGCGCACGATCAAGCAGATCTCCGAATCGCAAGGCATTTCCGAAAAGTTCATCAGCCGCATCGCGGTGCCGCTGCGCAGGGCGGGATTCATCGCAACGACGCGCGGCGTCAACGGCGGCTTCCAGCTGGCGCGACTGCCGTCGAAAATCACGCTTCTCTCGATCGTGGAGGCAATCGACGGGCCGCTCGCGCTTGTGCACTGCCTCGCGCGCCCCGGCGTCTGCCGGCGCCAGGGATCGTGTGCGGCGGAACTCGCGTGGAGCGGCGTCAACGAGGCGCTCGCCGAAGCCCTGCGCGGCGTGACGCTCCAGCGCGTCGTGGACGACCACCTCCGTTTCGCAGGCCCGGAGCCGACCCGGGAGCCGGACTACTGCATCTAAGGTGCGGCTTGGCCCCCTACAGGTCGAAGAGCGAGCGCACGCGCAGCGCGGCGCGGAACTCCGACTCGGAGACGCGACGCAGCGTCGCGACGTGAATCTCGACTGTTTCGTCGGGATCGAGTCCGAGAAACGAATCCTCGAAAAGGGCCGGCAGACCGGGCGTTTCCAGAAACACGCCGAACGCCGGCGCGGAGGCGGAGACGCTCACGCGAAAAACCTGTTCGCCGCCCCGGTCGGCGTCCGACTCTTCGAGCGCGGAAACATCAACCGACAGATCGGGGTTCTGCAGACGCAGCGCCCGCGGCGGGACGAAGAGCGCGCAGTCGCGTGAAACGACGCAGCCGTCGGCGTCGCGCAGGGCGAGCCACAGCGCAAGGTCCTCCCTGCCCCGCCGGACGAAAAACGGCGTCGGATCCGGCAGCGGCAGTTCTCCGGCGCCGACGAAACCCGGTGACACCGGAGACGAACCAGCGGCCAGCGTTTCGCCGTCCATCGCGGTGAGGCGCCACGAAAACTCCGTCGCGCGACCGACTCCGGCGCGATCCACGACGCGGACGGCGCGCGGGGCCGCCCCGCCGGCGCCCGGAAGCGCGAAAACCGCCTCCGGCGCGAACATCCGCGCGGCGACGTAGTGAAGCGCCTTCCAGCGACCCGCCGAATCGAGGGACGAAGCGTCCGCACCGGCGCGCGCGGACTGGAGCGGCGACCAGAAAACACCCGTCGGAGCGGAGCCCGACTCGCAGGCCGAAGGCAGGGGCCCGGAGCCTTCGAGCGAAGAAAAAGTCGCTCGGGCCGAGGCAACGCGACGGCGCAGCTCCGAGGCCTGGGCGAGTTGCGAAAGCCACACCCACCCGGCCGGGCTCTTCGGCATGGGCCAGTCGGCGAGAACGGCCGCCGCGAGGGCCGGAGGACCGCCACGGAGCGCGGTGCGGGATGTCATTTCGAGGCCGTTGAGAGCGCCCAGCGCACCGGGGACGTCCTCTTCGAGCGTTTCGGGAGCGGCCCACGAAACCACGGAACGCGCCGTCTCGAAGCCGGTCTCGTCGTCCGGCTCGGCGAGCGGATGGTCCGGCAGGCACGGATGCAGCATCATCTCCGCGGGAGCTGCGGCGCCGGATTCCGCGGAAGCGCCTCCGGACGAGCCGTCCCAGGAGGAACCGTCATCGCTTCCGAGCCCCGCCGCGCCCAGCACCGCAATGCCGGCCGCGTCGCAGGCGTCGAAAAACGTCTCGGGCGGCACCGGCGATCCCGGAGCGAGACGGAGGGCGTTGAAGCAGGCGTCCGCCGCCGCCGCAACCGCAAGTTCGGGAACCGCCGCGGCACCGCCGCCCCACTCCGCGCCGCGGGCGAAGACGCGGACGCCGTTGCAGACGAGCGAGCGAGCGCCGTCTCCGCGCGGCTCGCATTCCAGCGTGCGCAGACCGACGCGCCTCGTGACGGAGTCGAGGCGCTTCCCGTCCGGGCCTTCCAGCGCAATCTCCACGGCGTGAAGCGCAGGCTCCCCCAGCCCGGAAAGCCACCACAGAGGCGCGCCGGAAAGACGCAACGAGGCGTGGAACGACCCGCCGCCGCGGTGCGAAACCGGACAGCTGCATCCGCCGACGGCGCGTCCGTCCGGAGAAAGGACGCGCACGCGAATCGAAAGCCCCGGACCGACGGGACCCTCGATCCAGCCCCCGACGAGAAGCTCGACTTCGCCTCCGCCCGGCGTGACGTGTTTCTGCCCGAACCCGAGTTCGGCGATCCGCGCGCCGACGCGGCTCATGGCGCCGGCGTTTCCCCCGCCGCGACTTCGGCGGAGAGGGCGCGAACGCCTTCGAGCACAAGCGCCGAAAGGAGCGGCGCGTGGTCGGCCGCGCACTTCACGACGTCTTCGCCGTCGAGCGGCGTCTCCGAAATCCCGGCTGCGGCGTTCGAGACGAACGATAGCGCGGCGACACGCAGCCCGAGCGCCGAAGCGACCGTCGCCTCCGGCACGGTGGACATGCCCACGAGATCCGCGCCGAGCGCCGCGTAGGCGCGGACTTCGGCCGGCGTTTCGTAGACCGGTCCGCCGGTGAACGCGTACACGCCTTCGGCGAGCACGACGCCGCACCTGCGGCCCGCTTCGCGCAGGACGGCGCGCAGACGCGGATCGTACACCGCGCTCTGGTCCGGGAACCGGGGTCCGAACGCGGGATCGTGCGGGCCGCGGAGCGGCGAAAGGGCGCTGAGACGCAGATGGTCGGAAATCACCGCGACGTCGCCGGGCTTCAGGGTCCGCGAAACCCCGCCTGCCGCGTTCGTCGGAAAAAACACGCGGCAGCCGAGCCGGTGCGCCAGCACCGCCGGCATCGTCACGGCCTCCCACTCGCTTCCCTCGTACCAGTGGCGCCGACCGCAGAAGAACAGGGTCTCGGCGGAAGCGCCGGGGACGCGCCCGAGCAGCAGCCGGCCGTCGTGCCCGAGCACCGTCGCGGCGCCCATGCCGGGAAGGTCGGCGTAGGAAACTTCGGCCTCGACTTCGACGGACGCCACGGCGCCGTTCCACCCCGATCCGAGAACGACCGCCACGGCGGGACGCGCGGCGCGGAACCGCCCGGGAAGGGCGGCCAGCGCCGCTTCAAAAACGGCGGCGTTCACCGCGCGTCTTCCGTTGCGGCTTCCGCGGGCGCGGGGGCGGATTCGGAAGCGGTGGCGGATTCGGAAGCGGGGACGGATTCCGCCGCGGGTTCCGCCGCTGCGGCAGGCTCCGGAGCGGCGGCAGGTTCCGGAACGGAGGCAGGTTCCGGAACGGAGGCGGACTCCGGAATCGGCGCGGGTTCCGGAACGGACTTGTCGCCCGTTCGCTTCGGCGCCGCCGAATCGTCGCGACGGGCGGAGGGGAGCAGGAGCTTGCCGTTCGTGAACTCAATGAGATGCCCGCGGTCGAGGAGAAACGCGAGCTGCTTCTGCACGGCGGAAATGCGCTCCTGAGCGGTTCCCTCGGGCAGCAGCGCGGCAAGGAGCTCGGCCTTCGTCGCGTCTTCGCGCCCGGAAACCCAGGCGAGGATTTCCTTCAGTTCCGGCACGGCGGACGAGGCGACGAGAGGCGTCGGCATGCGCGGCGCGACGAACTCCTCGCGATGATGCGACGGAGTGCGGAAAACGGCCAGACGCCGGGCCTTGAGACCGCCGCGAATCGCGAAGTACAGGGAGGAGACCGGAATGCGCTGCTCGTGTTCCCACGCATGGCGGATCGCACCAAGAAGAGCGCCGTCGCCGATCGTCTTGCTGGCGGCGTGGGACGCCGTGGCCTGACGCGAATGGCGCATGAGCCCGGGCGCAATCTTCTCGAAGAAAAACGCCTCCGCTTCGTCGCGCGTGTACGTCTTTTCCGGCGGCTCCTCGGCGGGGGCGGACTCCGCCGCCGGCGTTTCCGGCGCTGCGGAAGCTTCCGCAGCCGGCGTCGCCTCGGCCGGAGACTCCGGCGCGGCGTCTTCGGCGGGCTTCGGAGCGGGGGCGGACGCGGCGGGCTTGGGCTTGGCGTTTTTGTCCTTGAAGACCCAGACGGTTTGCTTCGACGCCTCGGCGCGCCACTGCTCGATCGCCTCGGGATCCGTCACGCGCTCGATGCGGGCGCGGTATTCGGCCTCGGTGAGGCCGGCGCACTCCGGCGTCGAAAGCATTTCGAGGACGCGGCGGTTGAAACTGTGGTGGTTCGGCGGGGCGAGAAGCTTGCCGGTCACGCCGCACTTGGCGACGCTCGTGAAAGAGCCGGACGGCGGATCCACGTCGATTTCGCGCGGCTCGAACCACTCGGAAAAATGCGCCGAGAGCAGGTGGCGGCGGAGCGCCTCCTCGTCCTGCGCGAACCACTCGCACTCGCGGCACTGGTGGAACTTCGCGTCCTTGTGCGCGTCGTCCCATTCAAGCCGGACCAGCGTGGAATCCGGATTGGCGAAGAAGATCGCCGCGATTTCGCGCAACGGCATCGCCTTGTGGGACGAAAGGATCTTGCGCGCCACGAGATTCAGCGCGGTCTGGTCCGGAATGAACCGCACCTCGTACGGTGGCGGCACCCACGGCCTGCGCTCCTCGCGCGGCGGCCGGTCGCGCCACTCGCGGCGCGGCGCGGGAGCGCCGCCCCCCTCTTCGCGCGCCGGGCCGCGGCCCAACGGACGGCCACCCTCGCCGCCGCGCTCGAACCGGTCGCGCCCGCCGCGAAAACCGCCCTCGGAGCGGCGGGGGCCGTCGCCCCCCCCGTCGCGGTCGCGCGGAGGCCTGCGCCAGCCACGGTCCCCGCCGTCACGCCGGTCGTGCCGGTCGAAGCGGCGGCGTTCCGGACGCTCGATCTCGGACTCGAATCGCGACGCCATGCGGCCGATCCTCGCCGAATGGTCGTCTGCCGAAGTCTTCGCCCAATCCGGCGAAAACGAAAACCCCTCAAACAATGATTCGGGGACCTGGTCGGATGTGCCGTCGCTCATTTCTCGTCTGCCCTCGTGCGTGGCGTGTGGTGGAATCAAAACGCCTCAATTGTAAATCAACGGCCCCGGAAACGCAAGTCCGCGCGAAAAACGCCGAAACCGGCTCGGTCACGGAGCGAGCCGGGCGTCCGTCCGGGCGGCTCGTCGGAGGACTTCGCGACGGAGCGTTTCGACCGCTTTGGCGAAGTCGCCCTCGAATCCGACCGGGTGCAGGAGCGCCCACTCGTCGCGCATCGCGGGGGCGATCGCGGCGGCGTGCGCGTCGATCCACGACGAGAGCGCGGCGTCCGAAAGGGCGCCCGCGCGCGCAGCGGCCCAGCGCGCGGCGCAACGCGCGCGAAAACCCGGTTCCGCCCGCGCAACGCGGTCGAGAAGCGCATTGCCGAGTTCCACGCCGCGGTCGTGACCTTCGAGGAACGTCTTGTCGTAGTCCCACGGGCAGATCACGAATCGCCCGTCGGAGCGGCGGCGCAGCACGTACTGGTTGGTGGTCTTGCCATCCTCGTTGCCGGTGAAATTGATCAGGATCCGGAAATCCGCGAGATTGTCCTCGTCGAAAGAATCTCGCCAGCGCGCGGCGAATTCCTCGTCGGAAGCCTCCACGACAAACCGCGCGAGGTCCTCGAACTCCCCGTACGGATCGGAAATCGAGCCCTTGCCGTTCATCGCGTCCTCGGTCATTTCAGACGACACCTCGGTCCAGAGCCCGTGCGGGCTGCGCACCTTGAGCAGCGACGCGGCGTCCGGAGACACGACATCGCGCAGACGGGGGCACGTCTCCCACACGCCGTAGTACTCGCCGTTGACGTAGAGCTCGGTCCACTCGATCGGCACGCACCGCGCGGCGTTGCGCGGGTCGAGCGAGCGAAAGACGTGGTACGAGAGCGCGTTGCGAAGACGCGTCGGGTCGGCGTATCCGGACAGCAGGACCAGGTGGGCCGAAGGTTTCGGCGCGCCGATCCAGTCTGCGGGGCGGTCGAATTCAAGCGCCAGCGACCGCTTCGCGCCCTTCACGTAGCTCGTGTTGCCGCGATGGTGAAGACCGCCGCCCGCGTCGCCCGTTCCGGAGAGGAATTCCGGACGCTCCGACGCCGCGCCCGCCTCCCGTCGCTCCGCCGTGAAATCGGTGCGCCAGTCGCGCTCGACGGACTGCGCCACGTGGAGGAAAAGCGCGGGCAGAACGGGCTCTGGGGGCATGACGCGGAAGCGGAAAATCCGCTTTCGCGTATCGGGAAACACGGCCAGCATCTCGACCGGCGTGCCGGAAGGATCGTCCGGACGCGCAAGAAGCCGCCCGTCACGGGAAAGGACGTCCGGACGCGACGACCGCCACGCGACGCCTTCGCCCGCGGGCGAAAGGTCGAGATCGCCCGTGACGTAGAGCGGGGAGGGATTCGCGCCGACGAAGTCGAGCGCCGAAAGGCGCGGCGAGGGAAACGCGGCGGCTTCGCGGGCGCGGGCGTGGCGCCGGGCCCGCCACCGCGCCTCCGCGGGACTCCAGCGAAACGCGGCGTCCGTCGCGAGCAGGGAGAGCACGGATGCGAAGCGCTTGCGCACCTCCTCCTCCGAAAGTCCGTTTTCGCCCGGCGCCAAAGCCGGCATCGACGAGAAGAACACGCGGTCGCGCCTCGACGGGTCGTGCGCGCCGAGGGCCATCCAAGCGCTGCCGGTCCGGTCGAACGGCTCCAGCACGAACAGCCCGCGCCGCTCGCCGCCGACAACGACCGAAACGAGACGCGAGGGATCGACGGGCAGCGGCGTCGGGGCGTCGGGATGGAAGACCCCGTACAACTCCGGCGGGTACAGCAGCGCGGCGCCCGAACCGCCGCAAAGCGTTCCGGACGCGGCGCGAAGAAGGAACGCGGGCCGGCGCGGACGTTCGTCCACGGCGTCGCGAACGTCGCGCCCGGACGGCGCGTAGACGTCGGCGAGCGACGCCTCGGCCGGGAACGAAAGCCCGCGAAACGAAACCGACACCGAACGGGCGCGCCGCGCGCGGCGCGTGCGAAATCCGGACGAAAGCGATTCCGAAAACGCCGCGAGGAAATGCCGACGGTCCTTTTTCGACAGGACGAGCGAAAGCTCCGGCACGGAGGCGGCCGCCCGAACCGCGCGGCGCGAGGGCGGAACGAGAACCCCCGCGAGACGCGCGGCGAACCGCCAGCCCGCGAGCGCGCCGTCTGCGACCGAAACGGCCGCCGCGCGCAGCGGAAGGTGCCGGAAAGCGTCGCCGGGGTCATCCGGAAGCGCGGCGATCTCCTCGGCGGAAAGCGGCCGGGACCAGACGGCGAACGACGCCAGGTCGCAGACGGGGCGCGCGTTCGGGGCCGGTCCGAAGGCGACGGCGTGGGGACCGAATCCGAGCCGTCCCGGCGCGACGGCGCGGGACGCGACTTCGGCGCCGTCCACGAAGAGGGCGGCGCGTTCGCGCGAAACCGAAAACGCGATCTTCGCCATGCGCCCGCGGGCGCCGTACGGCGCGCCGAGCAGGTGCCGGCCGGACGAATCCGTGAAAACGGCCTCGATCGCGCCGTCGCGGAAGCGGACCCCGAACACGTCCCCCCCGGCCTTTTCCCAGACGAGGCGGCGCTCTTCGGAAACGTCGGCGGCGGACAGGCGGAAAAACACCGTGCCGCCCCGCTCCGCCATGACGTTCCAGCGCACGTCCGGGAACAGCAGGGTTTCTCCCTTCCGTCCGAGAAACCGCCGGACGCGGCCGACGCGCTCCGCGCCGCGAAGCACCGGCGCCGAATCCGTCGCGGCGTTGACCGGACGCGCGTCCGAAAGCCGCGTGCAGACGGCGAGTCCGAGATCGTCGTGGAGACGTTCGCGAAGCGCGGTGTGCGCGCGGACGGACGCGGCGTCGAGCACACGAATCGGAAAGGTGGAAAACAGCGTCCACGCGGCCCCCGCCGCAAGCGCGAGCGCGGCCGCGGCCCGCGGCGCGGCGCGCCGCGCCGACGCGGAAAGGAAACGGATTCTGCCCCTCACCGGATCCGCCCTCCCCCGCCCTAGCGGATCCCGCCCGGACGGTCGAGGAAGAGATCGACGGAATCGAACGCCGCGGCCTTCGCCAGCTCGCCGCGGAATTCCGCGCCGTCGCACTTGAGATGCGAAAACACGTACTGCCAGGTCGTGGTCCCGCCGCGCGAGGCGGCGCTTTCGAGCCGGTGGCGGCCGAGCAGGCGCGAGAGGGCCTCCCGGACGGCGGCGCCTTTCGCGTCCGCCTCGGCGTCGGGAAGCGAAAGGACGAGCACCCCGTCGCGCGTCGCCCACTTCGCCCCGGCCGCCGCGCGCTGCAGGAGGACCGCCGCCAGGGCGAAGACCTGCAGCCAGAACACGAAGGCGAAGTTGCGCGTCGCGGAGCAGATCGACGAAGCGATGACGAGCATGATGAACCCGACTTCCTCCGGCTCCTTGATCGGCGTGCGGAAACGGATGATCGAGAGCGAGCCGAGAAGGCCGAGCGAGAGGGGGATCGACACCTGCACGCCGACGAACAGCGTCGTCACCGCGATCGCGAGCAGCGGGAAGGCGCGGTTCACCTGGCTCCCCGTGCCGCGCCGCTCGTAGAAGAAGCGGTACAGGAACGACGCGAAAAACGCCGCCGCGAGCGACACGGCGGCCATTTCGAGGAAGAGCCCGAGGTCGATGCTCTCGCGCACGAGTTCGAGCTGCCGGCGGGCGCGCTCCAGCTGTTCGCCGGACTGCATGACGCCGGAAATGCCGGCGCGGACGTTGGACGGATTCATGTTCTCGTTTTCCGGATTCGTTCAGATTTTCGCCTCTGCCAGGCGTTGCATGATTTCGCCGAATTTGGAAAAGGAACGCAGCCGCATCCCGGCGTCGCGGACGTCTTCGGCCCACGCCGGGGGGACGCCGCCCGGGTTCTTGAACTCGCACACCGCGGCGTCGAGAACGACCGGCCCGGCCCACGGAAACCGCGCGAGGTTGATCCGGTCGGCGCGGATGTCGCGGTCGAGGGCCACGCGGCTCCCGCCGAGCGGGTCGTCGAAGCGGAGGCGGTCGTAGCCGATGCAGCACACCGGGCTCCACCCCGCCGCCGGCTCCCCGAGCTCGGCCTCGTGCGCCGCGAGAAACGCCGGGAGCGACGGATCCGAGAGCGGCACGGCGCGGATCCATTCCGCGGGGACGGAAACGACGGCGCGCGTCTTGCGGCGCGCCGCGCAGACCCGGTATTTCACTTCGAGGTACGCGCGTAGCGTACCGTCCGGCGACGGCTCGTCGTCGTCGTACCACCGAACCCGGATCTTGCGCTTCAAGGCGTCGCCGTTGTCCTTTTCCGCCCACGCCGAGAGGTCCGGCGTGTCGAAGTAGATGCTGCGGATCTTCCCGGCCGGATGGCCCGCGTCGGGCGCGCACCGCGCGCGGAGCACGGCCTCCGCCCGCGCCGCCGAGAGGAGCGGCCCGGCGAACTTTCGCTCGCAGACGAGCGGCCGCGTCCCGTCGCGGAAAAAGGACAGAAAGGACATCCGGACGTGGAAAGCGCGCTACGGCGAAACCCGCCGCGGGGGCCGGCGGCGGAAACGGTTCCGCCAGGCGAGCCGGAAAACCATGAAAAACGCCTCGCGCGCGATGGCGCGGGAAAACTTCGACGTGCCGGCGCGCCGGTCTTCGAAGACGATCGGGACTTCGGCGATGCGGAAGCCGCGCCGCCACGCCTCGAACGACGTCTCGATCTGGAAGGAGTAGCCGTTCGAAACGATCTTTTCCAAGCCGATCGCGTCCAGCACTTCGGCGCGGTAGCACTTGTAGCCGCCCGTCGGGTCGGAAACGGGAAGCGCCGTCACGGCGCGGACGAACTTCCCCGCGAACATCGAAATCAACAGGCGCGACAGCGGCCAGTTGATGACCCGGATGCCGCCCTTGTAGCGGGTGCCGAGCACGAGGTCGGCGCCTTCGGCCGCTTCGAGGAACGCCGGGATCTCCCGCGGATCGTGCGAGTGGTCCGCGTCCATTTCGAAAAGCCGCTCGTACCCGCGGTCAAGGCCCCAGCGAAACCCGTCCACGTACGCGCGCCCGAGCCCGGCCTTCGCGCCGTGGTGGAGCACGTGCACGCGCCCGTCCTCCGCCGACATGGCGTCGAGGACCGCGCCGGTGCCGTCCGGCGACTCGTCGTCGACGAACAGGATCTCAACCTCCGGAGCCGCGTCGAAGACGGACTTCGCGATGGGGCCTACGTTGTCTTTCTCGTCGTAGGTCGGAATGACGATCAGGGTTTTGCGTTGCATCGCTTCCCATCATACCACCCCGCGCGCACGGCCGCAACCGCCTTGCGCAGCGGCCCCGGGCGCGGAGGGCGTGACCAAACTTTGTCAGCGGCATGACGCGCCCGTACGCGGGCTTGCGCTTGCGTGTGCGCCCTAGCGCGGCATGTGCGCC
>CAMNCG010000056.1 GCA_946534105.1 uncultured Verrucomicrobiota bacterium | reverse complement strand
CAAATTTGCCCTACCGACGGAAGCGCAGTGGGAATACGCCTGCCGCGCCGGAACTGCCACCGCTTTCAACAGCGGGCTGGACAGCACGGTGGACGGTTCCGTGGCGAACGCGGAGGAACCAAGCCTCAGCGCATACGCTTGGTATCTCGCGATTTCGGGCGGCGTCGCCCACCGCGTCGGCCAGAAGCTTCCGAACGACTGGGGCTTCTACGATTTCCACGGCTGCTGCTGGGAGTGGGTGCTGGACTGCCTCAAATCGGATCTCGGAACCGCCGCCGTCACCGACCCGAAAACCGGCTACGGGCAGGGGACCAACAACAACCGCGTCCAGAGAGGCGGCTCATACAACCAGCGGTCGTCCTACTGCCGTTCGGCTCTCAGGAGCAATTCTGCGGCGACGTCAGGCAACAGCGGCTTCCGCGTCTGGTGCAATCTGGGAGACTAGAGTTTCGTCCGCAAACTCCATGATCGAATCGACTGAATTTTCCGTCGAACTGCGCGAAGATGGCGGCGCGTGGCGCCGCCAGCCCGCTGAACTCCTGCTCACCGGCGACGGGACGGGCCACGAGCCGTTTCCGCCGGAGATGCTCGCCGAGTTCGGCGGCATTGCCGTCGGCACCAAGATGGCGCGCGCGTCGCTCTGCGATTTTTTCTGGACGGGCCCCGTCGAGGTGCGCGTCTCCGCTCCGGGCTTCGACGGCCCGCTCGCCCTCTCCGCCCGCAAGGATTTTCCCGTGCGGCGGGACGAGGACGGAGCGCTCGTTTTCCGGCTTGACGAGCCGGAAATGTGCCTCGTGCGCAAGGGCGACGACTACCTGAAGGGCCTTTCCCTCTGGGCGCGGCCCGAGCCGGCGCCGGTTTCCGGAGACGGCTTCCGGCACGTCCTGCGCTTCGAGCCCGGTTTCCACGATGCGGAAAGCGACGCGCGCATCCGGCGCGACGCCTACGGCGCGCCCGTGATCGAAATCGCCGAGGACGACACGCTTGTCGTGATCGAGAAAGGGGCCGCCGTCGAGGCGTCGCTCGACATCCGCGGCGCGCGCCACGTTACGGTCTGCGGCGGCGGTCGCATCGACCTCTCGCGGCGGCTTCCGCACTACGCGGGCGGCTTCGCGGAGCCCGTCCTCTGGGGTCCCTTCCGCACCGGCGCGCTTCCGGCGATCTACGTCCATGCCGGGGCGGAGGACGTGACGGTTCGCGACCTCGTCGCCGTCTGCGACTTCCGCGGCGTCTGCCTCCGCAACGCCGCGCGCGTCGCAATCCGCGACTGCGGCCTCTTCACCTCCACGGTGAACGCCGACGGCGTCAACATGGTCTCTTCGCAGGACGTGGCCTGCGACGCGCTCTACATCCGGTCGCAGGACGACTGCTGGTGCGCCTACAACAACTGCGACTCCATTCCGTGGCTCTGGGACGAGGGCTTCCCGCCCCGCTCCATGTGCCGTGCGGCGCTGCGGCGCTCCTTCATCGGCTCCAACGCCCGCGCGATCGTGATCGGCGGCCACGGCCAGAGCGGCATCCGCGGCGCGCCGAACGAAGTGCGCGACGTCGAAGTTTCCGGCTGCCGCATCCTCGGAAATCTCAAACCCTGCGACAAACCTGGCGCCTCTCCCGAGCACCTCGCCTACTGGAGCGGAATCTTCCGCGTCCTCTCGCAGAGCGACGAGTGGGTGCACGACCTGCGCTTCCTCCGCAACGTCGTAGAGTGGGTGCCCGGCTACCGCGGCTCGGCGCACCACATCTGCGTTCGTTCCGCGGACCAGGTCTCCTACGCCGAAAAAACCGGCGGCTGGAAAATCGAAGACGTCCTTTTCGAAGGCAACGAGTGGCGCGCCGTCCCGCCGCCAGGAGCGCACACCCCCGACGTCATGCAGTCCCCTCCCGACGACGGCACCGGCCTCGGCCTCCGCCGCATCCGATTCGCGTAGCGAAGGAGGGCGCATGGTGCAGGTGGAACACAAAGAACACAAAGGAATACAAAGACGAGGTTCCGTTTCCATGAACACCATGCGCAGCGTCCGCATTATATCGGCCGTCGTTTCCGTTGCCCAGTGCGTCGCCGTCCGCGCGGCGCCGGCTACCGTGGCGCCGGACTGGCCGTTCATCACGATTCGCCAGACCGGGCTTTTCGCCGGGCGCGAGGAGACGCTGCGGCAGATCGCCGAATGCCACAAACGCCATCCCGGCGCGTGCGACGAGTTCTGGTTCGCCACCGGCGCGCGCAAGCCGATCCCGGATGTCGCGAAGGAGTGCGAGGCATTCGCCCTCTGCCGCGACCTCTGCGCGGAGGCGGGCATCCTCCCCGGCTACCAGCAGGGGCTGACGCTCGGGCATGGCGAGCGGGCAAAGGACTCACTTGCCGGGCCGGGCGAGCATGTGTTCCCGCTTGACGCGTACCAGCGGCGCGCCGACGGGTCGTTCCTCGGCCTTCTCTGCCCGCGCTCCCCCGATGTCCTGGCCTACGCCCATGACTACGCCAAGACCGTGCTGACGGTGGCCAACCCCGTGTCCTACTGGATCGACGACGACCTGCGCCTCGGCGTGGCCCACGCCGACGGATGCTTTTGCGACCGATGCGTCGCGGCGTTCAACGAGAAGACCGGCGGCGCCTGGACGCGGGAGGAGCTTGTGCGCCGGCTCTACGACAAGACGGTCGTGCAGGAACCGCTTCGCGAGCAGTGGTCGGCGTTCAACGCCGGGTCGCTCGCGCTCTATGCCGCCGAGGTGCGCAGGGCCGCCGACGAGCTGGGCAGCCCGTGTCGTCTCGGCTACCAGTCCGTGTCCGCCAACCGCCTTTACCCGGCACCCGGTTACGGCCCCGTTCTGGTTGCTCTCTCTGGCCCCGCCGGCGCACCCGTCGGGATCCGCCCCGGAGACGGCTACTACGACGAGTCCGGACCGCGCGGCATGGTCCGCAAGTGCCTTGGCGTCGCCCGCGAGGCCGAGCGGCTCCGTGACGCTCCGGTCCCGGTTGCCTCCATCTGCTACGAGGAGGAAACCTATCCGCGCCACCTGCTCCAAAAGTCGCCGGGGGCGATCATGACCGAATGCGCCCTCGCGCTGGCTTCGGGCTGCAACACGCTGTCGCTCTACTGGTTCCCGTCCGAATCGCCGATGCCAGTGGCCGAATACGACCGCTTCCTCGCCACCCTCGCGGTGGCGCGTCCCTATTTCGAGCGGCTTGCCGCCTCGACGCGACGGACTCGCCTCGCCGGCGTCGCGCGCTTCGTCGGGTCCGCCGCCGGGCAGCTGCCGGACTTCAATCTCGACGACGAAACCGACTTCGACCTCGCCTGCGCCGGCATCCCCGTCACCGTGGCCGAGAGTGGCACCCGCGTCTTCTACCTCACCGACAAGTCCCGCGCCGAAATGACCGAGGACGACAGGACTCTTTTCGCAACGACGGGAGCATCGTCTCCGGCGGTCGTCGACGTCTCCGGCATGGGCAAGTTCCCGACCGTCGCCCGCCGCGCCAAGCTCCTCGACGCCCTCGACGCCTCCACGGGCGGCGCATTCCCCGTGCGCATCGACGAATGCCGGGCGCTGCGCATCCTGCCGCGCGTCCGCGACGACGGCCGCCTCGACAGCGTGACGCTCCTCAATCTCTCCATCGGCGGCACGGGCCGAATCGCGTTGCGCGCCCGCCGCCCCGTCTCGCGCAACGCGCTCCTGCAGGATGCGACCATGTCCGCGCCGACGCCGATTGTTTGCGCGGGCGGCGCGACGCCGGACGAGATCGTGGTCTCGCTCCCCGGTCTCGGCCCGTGGCAAATCGTGACGCTCTTTTTCTCCGAAGAGGATGCTCCCGCGAACCATCCTCAGGCGCTCTCCGAGTGGCGCTGGTTCGAGGGCGACGCATTGCCGCTGGAGGGCAGGGGATTCGCCCCGGAGCGCCTGGCCTCGCCCTACCACCGCCTCCCGGCCGATTGCCTCGGCCTCATTCCCGCAGCCGTCCGGAATCTGCAGGACGAGTCCGCCGGCCTGTGCCTGCGCTTCCGGACCGACTCGTCGAAACTTCGGATCGCCTGGAAATGCACCAAGCCCGTCAAGCGGATGTGGAACATGGCCGCGTCCGGCTGCGATGGCGTTGACGTGTATCAGGAGACGCCTGACGGCTGGCGGTTCGTCCAGCCCCCTTTCCCCGCCGCCGCCAAGCCGGGTGGTGCGGAATACACGTGGGCGATCCGTCCGGGCTGCACGACGATGGTGTATCTGCCCGCCTACAACGGCGTCGCGGAGCTGCGCGTCGGCGTCGAGCCGGGCCGCTCCATCTCTCCCGCGCCGCCGCGCCGGAGCGGCATCGTGAAGCCCGTCGTCTTCTACGGGACCTCAATCACGCAGGGCGCCAGCGCCTCTCATCCCGGCGGGTGCTGGGTCGCGCGCGCCGCCCGCATCGCCGACGTCGAGGCCGTCAATCTCGGCTTTTCCGGCTCGGGGAAAATGGAAGAAGCCCTGCTTGACTGCGTGGCGGACATCGATGCCTCGCTCTACGTGCTCGACACCGTTTCGAACATGTCGCCAGGGCTTGTCGCCGCGCGCATGGAAAACTTCGTGCGCGGACTTGCCGCGCGTCGGCCCGGCGTCCCGATCCTCCTCACGGCCAACCGCTTCGTGATGGGCGACGAGGCGCGCCGCCGCGACGCAGCCGTCCGTGCCGTCTTCGACAAACTGAAGGCCGAGGACCCCGCGGCGTGGTCGCACCTGCACTTCGCGGGCGACGATGCCGCCGCGCTGGCGCCGGATGACGACGGCACGGTGGACGGGCTCCACCTGAACGACCTTGGCATGAAGCGCGCCGGCGACTACTTCGGCGCCGTGATTCGGGACATTCTGCGGTGAACCTTGGCTTCGCCCGCATGGCGGTCTGCTGTCTCGCACTCCTTGGCGGCGCACAGGCGCAGGAATCCCGGGTTGTCCTCTCCAACGCGGCGCTTCGCGCGGAAATCGTCCCCGCCTGGGCCGGGCGGATGGTCTTTTTCGGGCGTCCGGACGGTCCGAACGCCCTCTTCGCCAACCCGGAAGCCGCGGCGGCGACCACGAACGCCGGGGGGCGCGTCTGGAAAAACGTCGGCGGCAACAAGACTTGGGTAGGCGAAATGGAGACCGCCTGGCCGGGCTTCCAGGACAATCCGGGGGAGGGCTGCTGGCCACCGCCGGCGTGGTTCGACTCCGTGCCGTTCGCCGTGGTCCGGGCCGACGCCGAAAGCGTCCTTTTGCGCTCCGGCGTCCACACCAACGCCGCGCTCGCCTGGACCGTCGCCGTCGAGCGCGAATTTACGCTCCTGCCGGATCGCCTCGTGCTGCGGGAAAGGCTTCTGCCCGGAACGTCCGGGCAGGCAGGGAAGCATGCTTTCGGTCGAGCCGGCGCGGGAATTCCAATCGCCGAGGCGCCTCGGCCCGACGATCCGCGCCGCGTGTGGTCCAACACGCAGATTCCCCACGTGGCGCATGTCGCCATCCGCACCTGCGGAGAGCGCCGCGCGCGGCTCCTGCGCGGGTGTCCGCCGCCCAAGCCGCGCGGCACGGGCTCGGCATGGGTCGATCTGGACCTGTCCGATCCACCGAAACACGCGCGCGTCGATGCCGACGGCGACGCGCTTGCCGCGGAGATTCCCGGCGTCGGGTGGCTTCTTCTGGAGCATTCCGCGCCGGAGCGCAACCTTGACGCGTTCGCCACGCCCTCCCGCGCCATCGTTTACGCGACCGGCACCGCCTCCAAGAAGCCGTTTGTCGAGCTGGAATTCGTCGCGCTCGGACCTGATGCCGCCCAAACTGTCGTTTTCCGGATCGTCGATGCGTCCCCCTTTGACCGACACGGTGCTCGGGGATTGAAACCGAAAGGGCTTTTGAGGCAGAATACGCGCCGGACTTCACGGTCCACGACATCGAAATCGAGCATCCGGGACAACCATGACAAAAGCCGTTCTTCTTCTTTTCGCGTCCGGGCTGAGCTGGGTCTCCGTGGGCGCCGCCGTCGGCTACGTCGAGCGTCGCGGGTATGACCTCGTCCTCTACCAGATTCTCCTGTGCGCCGTGTGCGTCGCCTTGGGGCTGGCGGGGTGGCTGGCCGCCCCGGGGGCGTTTTTTCCGGAAGGCGGCGCGCCCGCGCTGACTTGGGCGCTCGTCATCGTGGCGCTGCTCCTGTGCGGCGTCTTCAACTATCTCATGAACGTGATGATGGGCCAGGCCATGAAGAGCGGTCCCAACGCCATCGTCTGGGCAATCATCCAGTCGGGTCTGGTCTATCCGTTTCTCATGGGGAGCCTCGTCTTCGGCGTGCCGACGGGGCCGCGCCGCCTCTGCGGCATCGCGCTCATCATCGCGAGCGTGTTCCTGTATGCGGCGCGTGGAAACGCCGCCGGGAACGCAGCTTCCGGGAGCGATTCCCAACCCGCCCGGGCGGATGGCTCGGGCGCGCCGCCCGCGCCCCGGCAGGCTCCGCTCCGGCGCTGGATTCCCGCCGCGTTGCTGGGAATGCTCTTCTGCGGCATCAATCAGTGCGCCGCCAACCTGCCCTCGTATCTTGAAAGGGGGAGCGACTTCTCCTCGACGTTCCGCACCTTCGCCATCTACTTCGGACTCCTTGCCGCCGCGCTCGCCGACCGTGCGTTCCGACGTCGGCGCGTGGCGGGGCGCGCCGCGCCACCGCCGGGCCAGCTGCGCGCGCTGACGGCCTGGGCGGTCGGTGTTGGCGCGCTCTCCTTCCTTTCGACGAAGTTTTTCACCTTTCCCGGGCTCGACGCGCTCGAACGCCTGGGCGCCGGATCGATGGGCTACCCGGTCATGGTCGCCGCCTGCATCATCGGTTTTTTCCCATACGGCGCGCTCGTCCTGCACGAACGCATCGACACGCGCCAAGCCGCCGGCGCCGTCATCGGACTCGCCGGCATCCTCCTCGGCTGCCTGTGACCGCGCTCGGACGCGCCATCCGCGCGACTTCGCGTATCGGCGCACTCCCGCCAGCTCGCGGGACTCGGAAGCCGTAGCGCCGAGCTTGCCGACGGACGCGCGGTTTGCGCACAAGACCCGGATCGCTTTCATGACGGCTGCGCGCCGAGGGCGACGCGGACGAAGGAACGGACGAGGGCCTCGGCGTCGCACCGGAGGAAGTCCGTGCCGGCGGCGGTCATCGCGGCGCGTTGCTTCGGGGTGACGGCCGTGTAGGGATGGATGCCGAAGAGGAACGGGAAGAACGCCCAGACGAACCCCTCGCGCGCTTCCCGGGACATCTCCGGGCGGAACTTCTCCAGCATCGCCCGCACGAGGCGGATGGACTGGCCGTAGGAACGCTTGAACGCGGTGAGGTTCTCCACGCGGCTCCCGCCCTCCATGTCGTAGAGGTTCATCGAGAGGAGGCGGAGCAGGATTCCCCGGTCGCGGAGCGTCCGAGCGAGGGCGTCGGCGAAGGCGCCGGCGTCCTTGGGCGGCGGTTGGGCCAGCAGCTGGGCGAGCGAGGCGTTCCATCGGTCGTATTCCCGCCCGAAGAGGGCGAGGAAGATTTCCTCCTTCGTCCGGAAGTAGTTGTAGACGGAGGGGCGCGACATCGACGTCGCCTTCGCGATCTCCTTCAGCGAAACGCCGTGGAAGCCCGTTTCGGCATAGAGTTTTTCGCAGGCGTCGACGATTTCCCTCGTCCTGTCTTCTTCAATTCGTTTCGATTTCATTTCGAGGCCGGGCGCGACCCGGACCTTTTCGCCGACACCGTGTCAGCGGAGCCCTACCTTATCCGATTCATGACACCATGTCAACCGAAACCGCGCGTTCCCGCGCGGCGCGGGGGAGGAGGAAGTCGAGGATGTTGCCGGCGAAGGTGGCGAGGGTGCCGGCGGCCATGACGGCATAGACGCCGGGGAGGTGCCAGGCGGGGCGGAGAGGGCCGCGGCAGAGCAGGAGGATGGCGAGGGTTTCGAGCACGGCGACGGGGACCGTGTAGCGGAGGAAGCGGAAGCGGCGGCAGGCGAGTTCGTGCGTGGTGAAGCAGGCGGACGCGGTGCGGGCGGAGGCGAGGAGTCCGAGGGGCAGGAGCCAGGGGGTGAAGGAGGCGAAGGGGCGGAGGAAGCCGACGGAGGCGAAGAGGCGGGGGCCGGCGAGGGCGAGGGTGGCGGAGATGGCGGCGCCGGCGAGGAAGGCGAGCGACATGGCGCGCAGGAGCATCGGCCGGGTGTCGTCGCCGCGTTCGTGGCGCGCCGAGGCGACGGGAAAGAGGACGAACACGATCGAGAGTCCGGCGTAGGCCGCGATTTCGGAAAAGCGCGTGAGCTGGTACCACGCGGCCGATTCGATTTTCGGGACGAGCGCGAGGGTCATGGATTCGGCAAGTCCGCGGACGTTTCCGGACACGGACGAAACGGCGAGCGGCAGGAGGTACGCGAGGAAGTCCGCGCGGTCTCCGCTCCACCAGCGTTCGCGCCGGACGCCGCGGCTCCGGCGCGCGAAGTCCCACATCGCGACGGCGGACTGGAACGCGGGCGCGGCCGCCTGCCCGACGAAGTAGCCGGTGAGGCCGCGGAAGGGAAGCGCGACGCACATGACGGCGAAGCGCAGCGGGGGCGCGAGCGCCGAGGACCACGAGACGGTCGCGAAGCGGCGGAGCGCGCGGAGCGTTTCCGTGAAGACCGGAGCGACGGCGCCGATCATGGACGAGAACACGATCGCGAGGGCGAGGTTGCCGTCCTGGATCCCGAAGGCGCGGAAGACGGCGGGCATGAAGACCGGGACGAGCGCGAGGGCGGCGGCGAGCGCGAGGGCGGCGGCGAGCGCGGCGTCGCGGACCATGGCCTTCACCTTGCCGCGTTCGCCGCGCTCGGCGTGGACGTTGAGGAGCTTGGCGTACGGGGTGAGGACGATCGAGAGCGGCAGCGCGAGCGCGGTCGCGACCTGGGCGAGGGGAAGGACGGCGCCGAGTTCGTCCTGCGGGACGTAGCGGGGGACGAGCCAGATGCCGGTCACGGCGTTCACGACGTCGCCGAACCGGAAGGCGCAGAAGAGCGCGAAGGCGGGGCCGAAGAGGGGGCCGAGTGCCGGGCGTTTCATTTCGCGGCGAGGGGGCAGGCGGCGCAGGCCTCGGGGGCGGCGCGGCAGCGGCCGCGCCAGAGTTCGAGGAGACCCTGTGTGCGAAGGGCGCTTCCGGCGTAGAGCGCGGCGGGGTTGTGGTCGGGGCCGAGGAGCCGACGCGCGGTTTCCCTCATGGGGGAGCCGAGGTCTTCGGCCTTCACTCCGTCGAGAAGACGGATCGCGGCCGGGTCTTCGGCGACAAGGGCCGGCACGACGGCGTTCACGAGAATCGCGGTGGCGCGGGCGGCGCCGAGCGGACGGAGCGGGCGGGGGGAGGGCGGGAGAAGGGCGGCGCCGGGCGCGGCGGCGTCCACGAGGGCGCGGACGGCTTCGGCCGCCCAGGCGCGGGGGTCCTCCCGCGGGATGGCGAAAAGAGCGCGCCGGAGGGCGTCCGGGCGCCCGAACATCGCGGCGGCGGCGGCAAGGCGCACGCGCGGATGGTTTGCAGGTCGCGTGGCGCCGAGCGCCCAGCGTCGAGTTTCGTCCGGGGCGGAAACGGCTCCGGCACGGAACGCGGCGTCCCAGATCGCGGACTGCCATTCGGGCGGGGCGGAACGGGAGGGTTCCCGAGGGAGGAGGCCGGCGCGTCCGAGGAGCGTCGCGTACCGTTCCCGGGGGGAGGGGAGGGCGGAAAGGACGGAAACGGGAACGCATCGCGCGAGGCGCCGCATCGGCCCCTCGTTGGCGCGCCATCCAAGCGCCGCGAGGATTTCCTCGTAGAACGCCTGGTCGGGCGAATCGGCGAGAGCGGCGCGGTTTGCGATTTCGGCGGCCTTGCGGGCGGCGCGGGCGCGTCCGGCCGATTCGAGAACGGCCCGGATCCGTTCCGGCGGCGCGCCGGCGAGCGCGCCGGAACAGGGGCGCTCCTCCGCCTCGCCGCGACTCCACGGATAGGCGGAGGGATCGATCTGGTCAAAGGAAAAGCCGCCGCGCTCGAGCATGGCGTCGCGCAGAATCGCGAGCGGGACGTCCGGTACCGGGACGCCGGGGCGGGGCGGAAACCATGCGACATGGAGGACCACGGAGGCGTAGGCGGGATCGGCGGAGTGTCCGTGCGCCTCCCAGTCGCCGGGGCGGACGTGGATTTCAACGTCGCCGACGCGGCGGACGCCGCCGATCGAGACGGTCGCGTCCCTGAAATCCGGTCCAGGCCCTCCGTTCCACGTGCCCGGGTCGATGACGTCGACCGGCGCGCCGCCCACGGTGCAAAGCGCGGGGCGGAGCTTCGGATCGGCCCAGATGCACTGCAAGTGCCGTTCGCCCCAGACGACGCCTTCGGATTCCGGTTCTCGGAAGCCGGAGGAGCCGGTTCCGGAAGGCGTCGCATCGGCGCCGCCGCCGATGCAGGGCGGCAGCGGCGGAGTCATTGGAGCGGAAGGGCGGGCTCCGGGGCCGCCTCGGCGGAGGTTTCGGCCGGGAGCGCGACGATGACGCGCGGAATGCGGTTGCGGACGAGAAATTCTCGCATCGAAAGCAATTCGTCCGGTCGGGTGCCCGGCTCGCCTTCGAGGATCACGGCGCGGGCTCCGCGGTCGCAGTTTTCGTCGTCCTTCAGGCGCTGGAGGAGGCGTCCGCGCGAAACGGGGCGGTTGTAAAGCAGGATCGTCCCGTCACGGCGGAGTTTCACCTGCACGCCGATGTCGTCCGCGCGGACGTGTTGCCCCGCGCGGACGCTTTCGCGACCGCGCGGCTTTCGGGCGGAGCCGTTCGTCGCGCACCCGGCGGCGAGCGCGACGCAGAGAAGGACCGGAAGGAGGGCTTTCATGGCGGCGTGTGCGAAAGGGCCGGAAGGCGGAACGGAAGGGGGAACGCCCCGCGCTAGGCGCGGGGGGTCTGGATCGCGGCCTGCGCGGCGGCGAGGCGGGCGATCGGCACGCGGAACGGCGAGCAGGACACGTAGTCGAGTCCGATCTTGTGGCAGAACTCGACGGACGAGGGGTCGCCGCCGTGCTCGCCGCAGATGCCGCAGTGGAGCTTCGGGCGGACGGCCTTGCCGTCCTCGACCGCCATCTTCATCAACTTGCCGACGCCGTTCTGGTCGAGCTTCGCGAAGGGGTCGTTTTCGAAAATCTTCGCGTTGTAGTAGGCGTCGAGGAACTTGCCGGAGTCGTCGCGGCTGAAGCCGTAGGTCATCTGCGTGAGGTCGTTGGTGCCGAAGCAGAAGAACTGGGCCTCCTCGGCGATCTCGCCGGCGAGGAGCGCCGCGCGCGGAATCTCGATCATCGTGCCGACCTTGTAGGAGAGGTTGATTCCGGCCATCTGGATCTCGACGTTCGCCGTCTGCACGACGATGTCGCGGACGTACTTGTACTCGTTCACGTCGCAGGTGAGCGGGATCATGATCTCGGGCTTGAGGCTCCAGGCCTTGTGGCGGCGCTGGACCTCGATGGCGGCGCGGATGACGGCGCGGGTCTGCATCCGGGCGATCTCGGGGTACGTCACGCAAAGGCGGCAGCCGCGGTGGCCCATCATCGGGTTGAATTCGCGGAGCGATTCGATGATCTCCTTGATGCGGGAGACGGGCTTGTGCTGGGCCTTGGCGAGGAGCGCGATTTCCTCCTCGGTGTGCGGCACGAACTCGTGCAGCGGCGGGTCGAGGAAGCGGATCGTGACGGGCTTGCCCTCAAGCGCCTCGTAGAGTTCCTCGAAGTCGGACTGCTGGTAGGGCAGGATCTTGGAGAGGGCGATGCGGCGCTCCTCCTCGGTGTCGGCGCAGATCATCTCGCGGAACGCGGCGATGCGGTCCGGCTCGAAGAACATGTGCTCGGTGCGGCACAGGCCGATGCCCTCGGCGCCGAGCTCGCGGGCCTTGCGGGCGTCGCGCGGGGTGTCGGCGTTGGTGCGGACGTGCAGCGCGCGGTACTTGTCGGCCCAGGTCATGATGCGGTCGAACTCGCCTTCGATCTTGGCGTCGACCGTGGTGATGACGCCGTCGTAGATGTTGCCCGTGGAGCCGTCGATGGAGAGCCAGTCGCCTTCCTTGAAGGTCTTGCCGGCAAGGACGAACTTCTTGTTCTCCTCATCCATCGCGATCTCGGTGCATCCCGAAACGCAGCATTCGCCCATGCCGCGGGCGACGACGGCGGCATGGCTCGTCATGCCGCCGCGGACCGTGAGGATGCCCTCGGCGGCCTTCATGCCCTCAATGTCCTCCGGGGAGGTTTCGAGGCGAACGAGAACGACCTTTTCGCCGCGCTCGTGCCACGCCTTGGCGTCGCCGGCCGTGAAGACGATCTTGCCGCAGGCCGCGCCCGGGGACGCGGGGAGGCCGCGGCCGACAACCTTGCCCTTTTTGAGCGAGGCGGCGTCGAACTGCGGGTGCAGAAGCGAGTCGAGGTTGCGCGGGTCGATCATGAGGACCGCCTCCTGCTCGGTGCGGACGCCTTCGTCCACAAGGTCGCACGCGATCTTGAGCGCGGCGCGGGCGGTGCGCTTGCCGTTGCGGGTCTGGAGCATGAAGAGCTTCTTGTTCTCGATCGTGAACTCCATGTCCTGCATGTCGCGGTAGTGCGACTCGAGCTTCGCGCAGACCTGCTGGAACTGCTCGAAGACCTCGGGCATCACCTCGGCCATCTTCGCGATCGGCATCGGGGTGCGGACGCCGGCCACGACATCTTCGCCCTGGGCGTTCATGAGAAACTCGCCCATGAGCTTCTTTTCGCCGGTGGCGGGGTCGCGCGTGAAGGCGACGCCCGTGCCGGACTGGTCGTTGAGGTTGCCGAACGCCATCATCTGGACGTTCACGGCGGTGCCCCAGGAGTAGGGGATGTCGTTGTCGCGGCGGTAGACGTTGGCGCGCGGGTTGTCCCAGGAGCGGAACACGGCCTTGATGGCCTCGAAGAGCTGGACCTTGGGATCGGTCGGGAATTCGGCGCCGATCTTCTCCTTGTATTCGGCCTTGAACTGGCCGGCGAGTTCCTTGAGGTCGTCGGCGGTGAGCTCGACGTCCTGCGTCACGCCCTTCTTGGCCTTCATCCGGTCGATGAGCGTCTCGAAGTACTTCTTGCCGACCTCCATGACGACGTCGGAGAACATCTGGATGAAGCGGCGGTAGCAGTCCCACGCCCAGCGGGGGTTGCCGGACTGCTCGGCGAGCGACTGCACGACGGTCTCGTTGAGACCGAGGTTGAGGATCGTGTCCATCATGCCGGGCATGGAGGCGCGCGCGCCGGAGCGAACGGAGACGAGGAGCGGGTTCTTGGCGTCGCCGAACTTCTTTCCGGCGCTCTTTTCGAGCTTCCCGACGTAGTCTTCGATCTGCGCGCGGATGTCGTCGCCGATCTGCTTGCCGTCATCGTAGTAGCGGGTGCAGGCTTCGGTCGAGATGGTGAAGCCCTGTGGCACGGGCAGCCCGAGCGAGGCCATTTCGGCGAGGTTGGCGCCCTTGCCGCCGAGGAGGTTGCGCATGTTCGCGTTGCCTTCGGTCTGGCCCGCGCCGAAGAAATAGACGTACTTGGTCTTGTTGTCTGTCATGGGAGAAAAGGGACGCCCGTCCGGGGCGTCTGTCGTGTTGGGGTTTTGTCTTGGTTGTGTCTTGGGTGCGAAAGAGGTCCGTTTCGCGGGCGAGGGTCGCCCGGAGCGCCCTCGCAGGGGCGGAAAGCGTCCGCATGATACACCCAAGGTCGGTTTCGGGCAACCCCCCCTCGCGTTTCGCGGGGCATCGGGGTTTTTGACCCCGCCGCGCCGCGGTGGTAGACTTCGGTCCCATGCAAGACCAAACGATCCGGTTCCTCGTTTCCACCGCGCTTCGCGACCGCGTGGGCGTCATTCGCGACGTGACCGGCGCGCTCGCCGCGCTGGGAGGGAATCTCACCGACGTGCGCCAGGCCATCGTGGGCGGCGTCTTTCTCTTCCATGCGATCGCCGAGTTCGGAGCCGCTTCCGCGCCGGATGCGTCCTCCGTCGTCTCCGCCGTGCGCGCGGCGCTGCCCGAGGGCGACGCGGGGGTGGACGTCCGTCCGTGCGGCCCGGCCGCGGCGACGGCGCGTCCCGGCGAACTCGGCCTTGAGGGCGTCTCCGCGCTGCCGGGCGAGCGGTACGTGGCCTCGTTTTCGGGACCGGACTGCCCCGGCCGCATCCATCGCATCGCGACGGTCATCGCCGCGGCCGGCGCGAACGTGGAGGACTGGCGGCACGACCTGTCGGACCCGGCCCGCACGCTCACCATCGGCGTCGTCGCGCTTCCGAAGGGGTGCGATCCGGGCGCTCTTCGCGCCGCGCTCGAGAAGGAACTCGCGCCGCTCGGGCTTGCGGTGAGCCTCGCGCACGAAAACGTGTTTCGCGCGACGAACGAGGTGGGTCCCATTTCCGCTCTGCTCGGCGCCTCCTCCGCCGATGCGAGCCGCAACGCGTCCTCCGTCGGCTGAGGCGGGGCCCGGGGGAATGTTCGGAACGCCCGCGCCGTGACGGAGGGAAACGACATCGTGCAGGACGCCGACTTCGCGCGCGCGCTGGACGCTTTCGATCCGGAGGCGCCGGGTCTCGAGGTTCTTCAGGCCGGGCGCAACCTCACGGTCAAGGCCCGGATCGGCGGCGTCGCGGCCGTCGTGAAGCGCTTTCCGTCCCGTTCTCCGCTCCGCGCCGCGCTTGATCGCGCGGCCGGAAAGGCGCCCAAGGCGACGCGGTCGATGAGGATCGCCTCGGAGTTGCGGCGGCGGGTTCCCGGCGCGACGCCCGCGCCGCTCGGCGCGGCGGAGCTTCCCGACGGGCGCGGGCTGTTCGCGACGGCGTTCGAGCCGGGACTCGTTTCGATGACGCGGGCGCTCGCGACGCTGTACGCCGGAAACGGTCCCTGCGAAGAACTGGTCGCTCTCCTCGAACGGGTCGCGCGCGCGTGCCGCGCCTGGCACGACGCCGGTTTCTGGCACGGCGACCTCGGCAACCAAAACGTACAGCTCGCGCCGGACGGCAGGGTGCTCACGCTCGATCTCGACCGCGCGCGCCTGTTCGACGGACCCGGCGGCGTGCCGCTTCGGTTTCGCGCGCGCGATCTTTCTCGCATCGCGCTGCCGTCGGATTTCCTGCGCGTCTTTTTCGAAATGTACTGGCGCGACGTTCCCCCGCGCGAATTTCTGCGCGCGGAGAGCCGCTTCCGCCGCGCGTTCGCGCTGCACACGGCGACGCGCAGGTGGCGGCACCCGTTCCGGAAACGCGCGCCGGCCGCGGAGCCGGTCTATCCGCCGCCGCCGGACATCTGGATCTGGGACCGCAAGAGCGAGCAGGCGGTTTCCACGATGCGTTCGCGCGACCGCCGCAAGTGGCAGTCTTCTTCGCGCCTCTGGCGGCCGCTCGCGGCGCTCGCGCGCGGAGCGGTCCGGTCGCGCCGCGCCTCCGCGGCGCTCGCCGCGGAGGAGTTCGCCGGGCCGGTGCGCGACGTCGCGTCCCGTCTATTCGTTTCCGTCTCGGCCGATCCGGATCGGCTGGACCGGGAACGGGCGCTTCTCGGCGAGCTTTCCCCCGGTGGCGTCCATGTCCGGCTCTACTTCCACGAAAGCGACGAAACGACGGCATCCAAGCTCCGGGCGATCGCGGAATTCGCGGAACGGGGATGGTCGGTCGCGGCATCGCTCGTGCAGTCGCGCGCGGCGGTTCTCCGTCCGGAGGACTGGCGCGCGTTCTGCGAGCGGGCGGTCTCGGCCCTTCCGCGCGGGGGGGCGGTTCGCTTCGTCGAATACCTCCATGCGCCGAACCGCGTGAAGTGGGGTGTGTGGACGTATGCCGAGCTCCGCGCGCTCCTCGCCCCGCTCCCGGCGCTGCGGGCGATGCGCCCGGACCTGCGGTTTGCCGCCCCTCCGGTCATTGATTTCGAGTGGGACTGGTTCGCCGGCGCGCTTCCCCTCGTGCCGTCGGCGTGCCGTCCGGGCGTTTCGGACGCGCCGCTGGCGCTCGAGCTTTACCTTGACCGCCGCGGCGCGCCGGAAAACCCGCAGGGGCGCTGGGACGGGGTCGCGAAACTCCGCCGCTTCCGCGCGCTCGCGGTCGGGCCGGGCGGCATCCCGGACGCGATCGTCACGGAGTTCAACTGGCCGCTTGCCGGAACGGGTGAGTGGTCTCCGGTCGGCTCTCCCTACGTTTCCCCGGGCGCTCGCACCGGCGATCCGTCGGTCGGGGAGGACGACGCCGCGCGCTTCGCGGTGCGGTGGATGCTCCTCGGCGTCTGTTCCGGACACGCGTCGGCGATGTCGTTCTGGTCGCTCGCGGCGCATGGGTTCGGTCTCGTCGATCCCGGAACGGAGGCCGCGGCGCCCTGGCGGCGCCGGCCCGCGTTCGGCGCCTTGCGGCAGCTCTTCGCGTTTTTGCGGGGATGCGATTTCGAGTCCGCTCCCCTCCGCGGCGGCGCCTCCGGCGTCTGGCTCCTGCGCTTCGCGGCGCCGGACGGCTCCCGCCGCGCCGTCGCCTGGAAGTCCGGCGGCGGAGAGGCGCCGTCTCCGTCGCGCGATGCGTTCGGGTTCGCGCCGGTTCGGGCGTTCGGGAGCGCGGGCGCTCCGGTTGCCGTGGACGTTCCGCTTCGCGGCGATCCCGTCTACTACCTGGAGCGCTGACGCCGTGTTCGCCTTTTGCGCGATCGATTTCGAGACGACCGGATCCGTGCCGGGCTTTCCCAACGAGCCGTGGCAGGTCGGCGCCGTGCGGGTCGGGGCGGACGGCGCGTTCGAGCCCGGCGGAGCGGCGGAGTCGCTGCTGCGCGTCGACGCCGGGCGGCCGTTCAACAAGTGGGCGCCGGGCCGGCACGGCAAACTCCGCCGCGAAATCTCCGAAGCGCCGACGCTGGCCGAATTCTGGCCTTCGCTCGCGCCCTTCGTGGCGCTCCCCCTCGTGGCGCACAACGCCGGCACGGAGCGCTCGATCCTCGCGGCCGCGGCGCCGCTCCATGCGCCGCCGCTCTGGATCGACACGCTCGCGCTCTCCCGCATGGCGTGGCCGACCGCGCGCTCCCACGCGCTCGAAGACCTCGCGCCGGCGCTCGGCCTCCTTCCCGCGCTCGACCGACTTTGTCCGGGCCGGGCGCCGCACGATGCGCTCTACGACGCCTTCGCCTGCGCGCTCCTGCTCCGGAAGCTGCTGTCCTTCCCGGGCTGGTCCGCCCTCCGCGCCGAAGAGCTCGCCCTTTGCCGTTAGCGCGAGCGGAGTTTCTCGATCTCCTGGTGCGTCCGTTCGACCTGTTTCCGAATGTCCTCTTCGGCCTGCTTCCACGGAGGGGGTTCGGGCGCCGAAGAGACGAGCAGCGGTTTGAGGATTCCGTACGGAAAGGGCCAGCGGGCGGAGGCCTTGACCCAATCGGGCTGCATCAGGAGGATGCGGAAGAGCGAGAAATGGAAAGCGGCCGGGAGGAGGATCGGAAGCAAGGCGACGAGCAGGAGCCTGCGGAGGCGGCGGTTGGCACGGATGGCGTGCTCGGCCCGGAGCCGGGAAAGGTCCCGGTGCATGGCCTTCGCGGAGCGGTAGCGCCTTGCGGGAACCGGGTTCGTCGCCTTTCCGACGATGGCGAGGAAGCGCCAGAAATCCGGGCTGTCGGTTTCGGCTTCGGCGCACGGCGCAAATCCGGCTTCCTCGGGCGCGCGCCCGGTGCCGATGCGCCAAAGCGTCCTGCCGAGGCTGAACACGTCGCCCTGCGGCGTGCCGTGGTTTTCCGGGGGGACGTAGCCCGGCGTCCCGACGAGAGAAGCCGCCTCGCGGACGTCCACGACCAGTCCGGCGTCGGCGATCACCGGCTTTCCGCCGACGAAGAGGACGTTCCCTGGCTTGACGTCGCGGTGCAGGGGATGGTGTTTCTGGA
>CAMNCG010000055.1 GCA_946534105.1 uncultured Verrucomicrobiota bacterium | reverse complement strand
CCGTCTCGCCTCCGAGCGCGAGATCAGCAATAACCCCTATCCCTGACCGAATACCTTCGACATGGTGTTCGCATACGAGAACAACAACTACCCCCTCTACGCGGGATGCGGTTTCGACGGCGGCAGCGCCTGGAAACCGATCCAGTTTTTCGACGGATGGATCGACGCCCTTCGCGTGACAAAGCGTGCCCTTGCACCGGAGGAGTTCATGTCGAAGAATTCCTTCGGCAAGATTGGCGACGGGCCGCAGCCGCTCCTTCTCGCCGACTTCAACGACGGTTCCTTCAACCTCGTCTGCGCCTCCAATGCGACATTCACCGTCTCCGGCGTCGGCGAGGCCCGCAACGGCGGCTCCAGCCCCGCCTTCGTCGATTCCGTGTTCGGCTCCCTGTTGCTTGATGGCCCGAACGGCACAGACAAGGAAACCAGCGTCAAGGACCTCGCGATGAACCGGAGCCGGGTCGTCTTCCCGTTCAGCCCCCTCTACGAACTCGACTCCTACACGGTAGAGTTCTGGGTCAAGTTCACCGGCATCGTCGACGAGAACGGCTCCGCCGCGAACGATTCGACATCGCTGTCTGGGCGTGTACCGGTCCTGGTCTGCTCGCAGGGCGGCGGCGCGGACTACGACTGGTACCTCTGCCGCCCCTACTGGAAATCCGATGCGCTGGCGCTTTCCGTGAGGAGGAACATCGCGGGCGACAAGGTGGACTACGACATCGAATTTCCGCTGAACCACAACGTGGTCGATGGCAAGTGGCACCACTATGCGCTGACGTTCGCGACGAGCGCCGACACCATGAAAACAAGCGTCTCGCTCTATGACGACGGCGACCTCGCCGACACGCGCGAGCTTGCGTCCGCCGTTTTCGTGACGCGCGCCGGCCGTGTGATCAAGCTCCTCGAAGGCTCCAGCGATCAGCCGAACCTCGTCGGCATCGTGAACTCGTTGCGCATTTCCCGCGGAGTCTTGCCGCCCTCGCGCTTCCTCGGACGCGACCGCAGCGACACTTCTTTCGTCATGGTCGTGAGATAGCCATGTGGCGCATCCTCTCCGCTGTCTTCGCGGCCGCCTTTTGTGCGCCCGCCGTGCAATCGGCGAGCCTCGACCAGGGCGAGAACTTCACCGAGGCGCGGCCTGTCGTCGTGCGCGTGACGCAGCGCGGCGGCCTCGCCTTTCCCGGCGGCGAAATCGACTTCTCCGCCAGCCGCCCCGGCTGGGATCCCTATCAGTTGAAGGCCGACTGGGACCAGTCATTCACCGACGGATCGCGCAAGTTCGAGATTCGCGGCGACCGGGGCGAAACGCTCTTCTTGGGGCGAAGCGTCTGGTCGCAGCGCAATGACGGCGCCGTCGTCGGCCGTGTTGTTATCGAGTGCGTCTCCGCCGTGGAGATGCAGTGCCTTTCAGTCCGCGCGGAAGTCCCCGTCGCGCCGCCGTTCGGCCTTGGCGACGGCACCGCCGCCGACTTCGACCTGCCCATTTCCGACGGCCGCACGGTGCGGCTGTCCTTGCCGGAGCCAGTTCCCTACCACTCGCAGGATTCGCGGCCGTGGTTCGGGCAGTGGAGCGTGCGCCTCGGCGGCCACCAAGGCCACGGAAGCAAAAGCGGAACCCGCAAGTTCTCCCCCGGCGAGCGCCTGGTCTGGGACATGGTCCTTTCAGCGCCCGACGGCCTTGCCCTCGACCTGGCGCGTCCCCTTGACATCGCCGAGGGCGAGAACTGGGCGCGGCTGGACTATAAAAAGGACATCGTTCCCGGATCGGCCCTCGACTTCGCGACGATGGGCCTCCAGGACGCCCCAGCCGGGAAGCATGGCTTGCTGAAGGCCGTCGGCGGCCATTTTGAGTTCGAGGGGCTTCCCGGCGTCGAACAGCGCTTTTACGGCGCCAATCTCTGCTTCTCGGCCAACTACCCCGACCATGCCCTTGCCGACCTCCTCGTCGATCGCTTCGTGCGTTTCGGCTACAACTCGGTGCGCATACACCACCACGATGGCATCTGGAAAGATGCCATCGTTAGTCGAAAAGATGAAAAGTTGAAAAGTAGAAAAGCCCCGCAGCAATCGGCTTCCGACCTTCAACTTTCAACCTTTCAACCTTTCAACTCGTCGATGTCGTCGCCGCAGCGCGACGACGACATCGACCGCCTCGACTACTTGCTGTCCCGCTGCTTCGAGCGCGGCATCTACGCCACCACCGATCTCTATGTCTCGCGCCCGGTCACGTGGCGTGAGATCGGCATAGAGCGCGACGGCGAGATGCCGCGCAATCTCTACAAGACCTACATCGGCTGCCATGATGGCGCGTTCTCTAACTGGTGCCACTGGGCGCAGGTGTTTCTGGAGCACGTCAACCCCTACACGGGACGCGCCTACAAGGACGAGCCGGGGCTGCCGCTCATCTCACTAATCAACGAAGGCAGGCTTGCAGAGGGCTGGGCCGCCGCCGACAAGGCGCATGACCCGGTGATTTGCGATGCGTGGCGCGCTTTTTGCGCCACCGACGGCGCTGGGGCGGAGTCCTCGGCCATTGCTGAAACACCGCCGCAAAACGGCCCACTACACGACCGCTTCGACGACTATTTGAACCGCCGCATCTGGGAGCGCTGCACTGCGTTCCTCCGCTCGATCGGCTGCCGCGCCCTGCTGACAAACGACAACAGCGGGCGGCGCCACGGGGAAGGTGAGGCGACGAGCCCGCTTCTCGACTATGTGGACTGCCATTCCTACGTCGATCACCCGGTGTTCCTGGAGCAGCCTTGGCGGCTTCCCTTCAAGTGCGGCAACTCCAATCCGGTCAAGGACGGCAAGCCGGGCATTTTCTACCGCGGCTGGGCCAAGGGGGCCTCAAAGCCGTATGCCCTGACGGAGTGGAACTTCAGCGGCCCCGGCCGCTACAGGGGCATGGGCGGGGTTCTCGTCGGCGCCCTTGCCGCCGAACATGGCTGGGACGGTCTCTGGCGCTTTGCCTATTCCCACGACAGGCGCGGCATTCCCGACGGCGGGCGGGGCGGTTCGCTGAACTTCGACATCGCCGAAGACCCGCTGATGGCCGCATCGGATCGCGCCGGGGTGCTGCTTTTCCTGCGCGGCGACGCCGCGCCTGCCGCCGTGGGGAGCGCTCCGGGCGGCGCCCTTCGCCTCGACCGCGGGCGCGGATCGTTCGCACTCATTGCGCCGCGCACCTGCGGCGGCTTCGCCGAATCCGGCCGCATCGACGCCGGGCCGCTTTCGTTCGAGATCGTCGAAATCGGTGGTGGCAACCACGTGCCAACCACTCTCTGGGTCAGCTCACTTGACGGCGCGCCGCTCGAACGCTCCTCGCGCATCCTCCTCGTCCACCTCACCGACGTGCAGGGCGAAGGTGCGCGCTACGCCGACGAATCGCGCCAGATTCTCCTCAAGTGGGGCCGCGGCAGCCTCGTCGAAGCCGGCTCCGCCGACGTGGAGCTGCGGCTGGACGGTGTGGCGGGGGCAGAGTCCCCGTCGGTCTTCGCCCTCAATACCTCGGGCTGGCGCGTCGCGCCCGTGCCCGTCCGCGTCGAGGACGGCGTCCTCCGCTTCCGCGTGTCGACGCGCGGCCCGGACGGCCTTGCCTGCCAGTTCTGGGAAATCGCGTCATCGGGTCCGCGCTGAAGTCTGTCCCCGTTAGGCCCTTCAACTTTTCAACCTTTCAACTTTTCAACCGGCGTAAGCCCAACTTTTCAACTGGCAATGCTTGGCGTCCGTCACGCATTGTGGTATGATTCCCGGCATGCAAGACACGGAACGGTCCCTGCCCAAAATCAACGACGTCAGCGACGACTTCGCCGAACTTCGCAAAAACGATGCGATTTACGTCGATAAGACGGCGTTTGTCCACAAGCTTGTCTCCGACAGGAATTCGAACATCGTGTTCGTCTCGCGCCCGCGGCGCTTCGGCAAGTCGCTCACGGTCTCGCTGCTGAAGAACCTCTTCAATGGCCGAAGAGAGCATGCAGTGGGCGGCATCGCTTGGGGCGAAACTTCTAGCGGCAGATTGGCCGAAGTTCTTTGTCGGGATGAAGTCGCTCTACGCGCATCTTCCCTACGGCCCGACGGAGGAGAGCGTTCAGGAGTTTTCCTTCGAGCGCGTCCTCTACACGCTTCTCGCGTCGCAGGGCGTCGAGGTGGTATCCGAGGATCGGCAGTCAGACGGCCGCGCAGACATCGTGGCGAAGCACAAGAAGGGCATTTACGTCTTCGAGCTCAAGGTCGGCGAGCCGGTCGATGCGGCCTTTTCGCAAATTCGCGAAAAGGGCTACGCCGATCCGTATCGCGCCTCCGGCAAGCCGGTCTGGCTCATCGGCCTCTCCTTCGACCGCGACACCCGCAAGCTCGTCGATTGCTCCGCGGAGCGGCTTGGATGACGTCCGGGATGCTGCGAGGATGCGCAAGAAAGTCCTGGTGATACTGCCTTCCGGCTTCGCCCACGCGCAACTGGCGCTCGCCGGTGTGCACGAGACGGCGCGCGCCTTGCGCTGGGATGTCGTTTCGGCGGAGTACGGGAGGAAGCAGGACGGCGGCAACGCCGTCGTCCTGCGCGCCACGCAGGCCGCCGACACAATTTCGTCCATTGTCGAGACAACCGCCCCGGACGGCATCATCGTCGTCTGCGCGGAAAACCTCTCCCCGGCGGAGGCGCTGAAACATGCGCGCCGGATACCGGTCGTCTTCGTTGGGAAGCCCTTTGGAATGCGGCAGAACGGCCGCTTCACGTTCGTCCGCCACGAAACCGAGACGACGGCCGCCATGGCGGCGCGCCACCTCTCCCTTACAGGCTGCGAAGATTTCGCCTTCGCCCCCAGACAGGGCAATCCGCCGTGGAACAATGCGCGCGCCGAGGCTTTCCGCCGCTGCGTGGAGCAGACCGGCAAGCGCTTTCACCGATTTCTCGCCGCTACGCGCGGCTCCGCGCCATCCACCATGACGGTCCGCAGCGCCATCCTGCGCGACTGGCTCTCCGCGCTTCCCAAGCCCTGCGGCATCCTGGCCGCAACCGACATCGAAGGCGAGGAAGTCCTGTGCGAATGCGCCCGCCTCGGCATCCGCGTCCCCCTCGACATCGCGGTGCTGGGCATCGACGATTCGGCGAACATCTGCGAATCTACGGTGCCGACGCTTTCGAGCATCGCGCTGGACATGTACGCGAACGGCCGCGCCGCCATGGCCATGCTGGCGCAATGGACGGCCTCGCCGGAAAAAGGCCCGCCGCCGCCGCGCACGATCCCGCCGCTCGGCATCACACGCCGCGCCTCCACGCTCGTCCTCCGCGACCGGCGCATCGCGACCGCGCTTGAGTTCATCCGCCTCCACGCCTGCGAGGACGGATTCGCTCCGCGCGACGTCGTGCGCCACATGGCGATGAGCCGGTCCCGCGCCGACCAGCTCTTTCGCGCCGTCGCCGGCCGCTCCATCCTCGACGAAATCCACGCCGCGCGCCTCGACCGCGCCTGCGCCCTGCTCCTCTCCGGCAAGTCCGCGTCGTTCGCGTCCAACACCTGCGGGTTCTCCTCCGTCGTCGATTTCCGCCGCGTCTTCAAGCGCCGCTTCGGCATGACCGTCCGCCAGTGGACGCTGGAGAACAGACACTAGAAAATCGGTTGATTTGTTTCTAAATTCGCCGGTGGATTTGTTGCCAAATCCTTCTCCGGAAAGCGTATGATTGCAACTGATCGCCCCGATTGCAGGCGTAATAAATGGAGACCCACAAATGAATACACGCATCATCCTTTCATCCGCCGCGTTCGCCGCCGCGCTCGCCGCCGGAACGGCCAATGCAACCGAAATGTGCTACGGCTCGCGCGTGGCGCCCGTCAACACGCCGCCATACTACTGGAACGTCCCCGGCAACTGGCTGGATCACAACAACACGGGCACAACCCTGAACGCGCTCCCCACCGCCGCCGATGACGTCCATATCTGGGGCGGCATCTTCGCGGCCAACACGGCGGATGCCGGCAACCCGCTCATCGTCTCGAACGGCACCGCCGCCGTCACCAAGGCGTTTTCGGTCGGCCACTCGAAGGGTGCGACCCGGAAAATCCTTTTCGAAGTCCAGGGAGGCGGAAGCCTGACGACGCACGGCGCCGCCGTGATCGGCAACGACCCCGACAACAATTCCGGCGGTCTCGTCACCTTGCGCTCCGGCTCGACGTGGTCCGCCCTCGCCGGCGTGACGGTCGGCGCCAGCAAGGGGAACCGCAACCGCATCGTCGTCGAGTATGGCGCGACCATGACCCAGACGGGCGGCGAATTCATCGTCGGCAACGTGAAGGGCTATTCGGGCATCGTGACGAACCGCGGCGATATGTCGGTCTATGACCTCTTCACCGGCGGCAATGGCAACGGCACCTTCGCCAACGCCGGCAACCTCGTCTTCAACCGCAAATTCACCGTCGGCCGCAACGCGGGCTGCGTCGGGACATTCGTCCACCTCGGCGGCACGATAACCAACGCCACAAAACTCCAGCATTTCTTCATCGGCCACAACGGGACCGGCACCTTCCAGGTGGAGGGCCCGCTCGCGCTTGACAACGACACCTTCTTCGTCGGTTCCAGCGCCACGGGCGTCGGGACGCTCGCGGTCGATGGCGCGCTCTCCGGCGTGGCGCAGATCCGCCTGGGCCACGTCTCCGGCGCGCGCGGGACGATGACGATCGGCCCGTCCGGCCTGGTGGACGGCATTGCGACCAACCAAATCGGCAATGTCTCCGGGGCAATCGGAGAGCTCGAAATGTCCGGCGGCGAACTCCGCCTTCTCGCGAAGAACGACGCCAACTACTATTCGCTCTTCGTCGGACAAATCGCCAACGGCGCGCAGACCGGCTTCGGGTCGATCCGCGGCTACGGCAAAATCGGAAGCACGGTGTTCCACGGCGGCGCAGGACACGTGCGCATGCAGCTTGCCGGCCAGGCCGTCGCGGACGGCGGAGATCTTGACTTCGGCGCGATCCGCACGGTCGGGTCCACGGCCGAGGCGAACGCCTGCGGCACCAACGGATGGTATGCCGTGAACGGCGGCCGCCTGATCTACCCGCGCATGCAGAACTTCACCACGGCGAACCACGTCTGCATCGGCGAATACGTCTTCGACGGAACCGACTACAGCGCCGCCGCGAAGGCCAAGGACATCACGCTCGTGAACTCCTTCCAGATGCGCCTCTACGGCGCGAACGGCGCGCAGCTGGCCGACAACAAGTTCAACTTCGCCGCCCTCTATGCGCCGGACCGCGCCGACATCCCCGGCGCATCGACGCTCCCCGGTTCCGGCAACTCCGCCGGCGAGGCGACGCTTGGCGTCTGGCGGATCGGCCACTTCGCCGACACGGGCGACGTCGGCGCCGCCCCGCAGAACCCCGTCGCCTTCGGCACCGCATCGCTGCGCTTCCGCTTCGACGATACCTCGTTCGCCAACGTGGCAGACTGGGACGGCCTTTCCATTGGTCTGTACCGCTGGGACGGGGCCGCTTGGCGGCGCGTCGCCCGCATCCAAGGCCGGCCCGCGTCGCCGTACGTCGAAGCCGCAAGACTTGCGCCATACACCGCCGATCCGAACGACAACTGGAACGTCGGCTGGTTTGCCGCGGCCGTCGTCCGCGACAAGCCTTTCGTGCTCGTGGTGCGGTAGGCCGATGAAGAGCGTCGCAGCCGCCTTTTGCCTTGCTGCCGCCATCGTCCTTGCGGGAGGGCCGACCTCCGTGTCGGCCGCCGTGGCCCGAACAGATCCGGGCCATCCACACGGGACGGAAACACCGAATTTCTTCCGCGTCGCGGAGTTCGACGGTCGCGATTGGGTCGTCGATCCGGCCGGGCGATGCACATGGCTTGCCGGAGTCGACCACGTGCGCGCCGGCGGGTGGCATTGCGAGGCGCTTGGCTACAGCCCCTACGGCCGTTTCGTCGAGACCAACTACGCCTCCCGCGCCGAGTGGGCTGCCGAGACCGTGGCGCACCTGCGCTCGTGGGGCTTCAACATGCTTTCATTCGCGCACGACCGCGAAGTGCGCCACGCCGGACTCGCCCATGCGCTCGGCGTGGCCTTCTCCGACGAATTCGGGCGGCGCGGCGGCGACTGGACAATCTCCCCGGGCACGGCGAAGACTCCTGGCGTGGCTTTCCCCAACGTCTTCCACCCGGATTTCGCGGAGGCGTGCGCCGAAATCGCCCGCCGCAAATGCGCGCAGCATCGAGACGATCCCTGGCTCGTTGGCTGGTTCCTTGACAACGAGCTTGCATGGTGGGGAATCGCCCGGAACGCGCTCGACACAGGGCTCTTCGACCTCGTGGCGTCTCTGCCGCCGGAGCACAGCGCCCGAAAGGCGCTCGCCGCGTTCCTCCGGGATGTCTGCGTTGAAAACGTTTCCGCCTCCACAAAGCGCGAATTTCTCGCGTTTGCCGCGGAGCGCTACTTCGCCGCGACGGTCGCGGCCGTCCGCGCGGCCGATCCCAACCACCTCGTGCTCGGCTGCCGCTTCGCCGGTTTCTCCGGCGCGGCGGACGTGGTCTGGCAGGCTGCGGGGCGGCACTGCGACATCGTGTCCGTGAACGCCTATCCGTGGGTCGAACTCGGCTCCGAGACCGTGTTCGACCGCCGCGGCGGCATTCCGCTCGCCGACCGCCTCGCCGAAAAGCGCGCCCTCGCCAGGCGTCCGCTCTTTGTTTCCGAGTGGAGCTTTTCGGCGCTCGACGCCGGGCGCCCCTGCTCCGCCGGAGCGGGCGAGCGCTTCCGCACGCAGCGCGAGCGCGCGGCCGCCGCAGCGCTCGCCCTGCGCACGATGGTCGCCTCGCCGGATGTTGTCGGGGCCTCATGGTTCATGTGGGTTGACGAACCCGCCCTCGGCGTGGCCCCCTACTTCCCAGAGAACTGCAACTACGGCCTAGTCGGGGAGGACGGCCGCCCCTACGAAGAACTCGTGGGCGCGCTTGCCGCCGTCCTTGCCGATCCCGCCGCCGCGCTGGGCGCGGCCGGCGGCGTCAACCCCGACGGCTCATGGTCGATCTCCAACGGCTGCGCGGAAGTGTCGGGCCGCTGCGGTGACGGCGCACCGCTGGCCTCGTCCCTCGCATTCGGCAGCAGGGTTGTCGGCTCCTGCGGCGCGCTGCTCGAATGGTCTGATGGCGGTCGCCGCGCCTGGACGGAGGCCACTAACCGAGTGGCGGCAAGCGTGTCGCGGGAACGCGGCGTCGCGGCGGCGACGGTTTCCGGCGAATGCCGGAGCGGCGCGATGCGGGCCAGAATCACCATCCGGTTCTCGCTTGCGCCCGGAAGCGAAGACGTGACGGCGGAAATCGTATCGCTCGAGAACCTCGGCGACGCGCCGCTCGTCGCGCGCGGGCTGTTCCTGCGTCCCTTCGCACTCGGCGAGGGAATACGCCCTGGCTTCCACGTGCGCAACCTTTACGGCGAACAAGACAGGGCAGCGTGGCTGTTGCCTGGCGGCGGAGAATACTTCCTGGCCACCAAAGATTCCCGGCTCTCCGGCCTGCGCTTCTGGCTCGACAAGTCCGGCGCGCAGCACCCCGACGCCTGCTTCGCCCCGGAACTGCCGCTGACGCTCGCCCCCGGCGGGACATGGACTCCCGACGCCCCGATCTCCGCCTGCATCGGCCTATCCCGCCGATAATAGGGAGAGTCCGCCCATAATTCGGGTGTGCCCGCCTTTGGCGCAAGGGGTCTGTGCCGGACGCACTTTCGCGCAAAAGATCGTCCACTATCGTCGCGGCGTAAGCCGCAGAAAAGTCTTACAGTGGAGGCATCACTTGCCAAAAACCATGCCATCCGCATTAAATCTGGACTTGACCGACCTTGACCAGGCATCATATCAGAAAAATGGGGGATAAGCCGGTCGATGCGGCCTTTTCGCAAATTCGCGAAAAGGGCTACGCCGACCCGTATCGCGCCTCCGGCAAGCCGGTCTGGCTCGTCGGCCTCTCCTTCGACCGCGCCACCCGCAAGCTCGTCGATTGCGCCGCGAAGCCGCTGTAGCATACCCGGCGTTTTTGGCGTTAAATGCTCCAACCACCCGAACGAAATTGCGCCAACTACCCGAACGTTGGCTTCGGACCAAAAATCCTTGCGAAACAAAATCCGCGAATCCGCATTTATTCATGTGGTAGGATTCTGTTTCCGGGAAATGGACATCGTTGAAGAACTGAGGCAGAACCGCGACAGCGGCGCGAAACGGCTTGTAAGCGAATACAAGGCCGGTCTCATGTCGCTCGCCCGCCGTTTCTGCGTCAACGAGTCCGACGCAGAGGAGCTCGTGAACGCCACCTTCGCCAAGGTGGTGGACAACATCGACGCCTATCTGGAGCAGTCGGCCTTCTTCGCCTGGATGTGCCAGATCCTGACGAACCTCTTCCGCGAAAGCGTTCGGCGCAAGTCCAACGCAAACGAGTTTTTCCCGGGCGAGGTGCCGGATGTCGCGGACGAATCTTCCGAAGGCGAGGTTTACAAGGCATTGGACGCATCGCTGCTGCGCGAGGCGATCGAGTCGCTGCCGGAAGATATCAAAAAGGCGGTCGTCCTGCATTACTTCGTGGACATGCCGGTGCGGGACATCGCGAAGTTCCTCTCGATTCCATTCGGCACCGTGGCGCGGCGGCTGCATTTGGCGCGCCAGATCCTCGCCGTCAAGCTCGGCGCGGCGGCGAAGAAGCCCGGCGGCAGGGCGCTGCTCCTGGCGCTTGTGCTCTGCGGCCTTACCGCGCTGGGCGCGGCGGTCTTTAACCTCGCCAATAATGGCGAGGCACAGAACATGGGGGGTGCGGCCTCCGGCCGCGCCGCAGCTGCTTGGACCGGCGGGACTAGCGGGGTAGGCGAGGGGACTGGCGGGACCAGCGGGAAGAGCGGGGCAGGCGCGACAGTCGCGGCCGACCTTTCAACCTTTCAACCTTTCAACCTTTCAACCGAACAAGGAGAACAATCCATGAACACAACGACATTACGCACGATCGCCGTGCCTCTGGCGGCGCTTTCGCTTGCGGCCGCAGTCCCGTCGCCCGCCGCCTATACGACTGCCATCACCGACACGACGGGCTACGTCGTGCTAAACGCGTCGGACGGCTACGACCAGAATTCGCTCGTGGCCGGCACGCACTTCCCCGGCGGCGCGCCGGTCCCCGGCAAGGACTATCTCGTCAACGCCGGGCTGACGATCCGTTCGCCCGCCACGGCGGGCAACTACGTCTTCAAGGGAGACTCCCTTTCACTGGACGGCGGCGCGACGTTCCTCCTGAAGGCGAACAACAGCGCCATCACCGTCGCCGACCTGCGCGTCTACAACGCCTTCGTTTCGCAGGGCGACGGCAACGGCGGCAAGCGCCTCAAGGGCGGCATCTCGGTTTTCGGTACGCCCGAAGCTCCGTCCGTCTTCATTGGTTCCGGAAACGCGGGAACGCGCCGGATCTACGTCGATGCCGACATCTCCGGCGCGTCCGGAACCGGCATCAAGATCATGCATTCCGGGGATGCCGACGCCGCCGGCGGGCAATTCTACACGTACTTTCTCGGCGACAACTCCGGCTACGCGGGCGCAATCGAGGTCGAGGGCGGCGGAAACGGCGTCTGCCTCGTGGGCGTCAATGCGAACAGTTTCGGCTCTTCGCCACGGATCGCGCTTTCGAACGGCGGCAAGCTTTTCGGCGGCGGCGACGGCGGTTCGTTCTCGCTTTCCGGCGCGTCGATCACGCTTTCCGGCGGCGGTGTCCTGGGCGTCTACAAGGCCGGCTCGAACAACGTCGGCCTTGAAATCACGTGCGGTTCGACGATCTCCGGCACCGGGACGTTGACGATTTCCAATTCCGGTTTCGAAGGCGCCCACACCCGCCGCGTCGCGCTCGGAAACGTGGCCATTTCCGGCATCGACGGCATCTCGGTCGACGGCGGCGTCCTGCAGCTCAACGCCGGCTATGCAAACCCGTCCGTCCCGATCTCCGTCGCGAGTCCCGTTCTGCTGCGCGTGATGAACGGCGTGTCCGCCGGCCCCGTCGCGCTCGGTGGCGGCGCATCTCTCAACACCGCCAACACGAGCGCGACGCTCGCTTCGTTGACGCTCTCTTTCGCCGGCGGCGAGGCTCCGTTCATCCGCAAGTTCCTCTCCTCCGGCCTCGTCACGATCACGGGAGGCCTCGTGAACGACCTCGGCGCCGGCGAAAAGATCCGCATCGACTTCAGCGGGAATTCCGAGACGCCCTTCGCCTCGACGACCTCGTTCCGCATCCTTTCCGCCGCCAACCTCGGCGACGCGGGCGTGACGGCTGCCGACTTCGCGGCCACGGCCGACGACGCCGACGAATTTCTCCGCGACTATCTGACGAACGGCGCGTTCTCCATCGAAGAGTCCGGCGGGAAGAAATACCTTGTGTACACGCTCGCGAAAAAGGCGGTGTATTCCACCGGGACGGACGGCTACTCCGAGAACTCGCTCGTGGCCGGCACCCGCTGGAGCGACAAGGCGACCCCGCACGACGACGCCGACTACTTCGTCCAGAGCGGCCACCAGATCCGCTCGAAGCGCTATGCGTCTTCGAAATTCGACGGCCATTCGCTCTCCGTTCTTTCCGGCGGCAAGTTGGCGGTGCAGGGGCAGGCAAGCGGCGTCAAGACGACGATATCCGACCTGCGACTCTACGGCGGCGGAATCCTCACCACGACAACGGACTGGGGAAACACTCTCGACGGCGCGGTCGAAATCGGAGGCTCGGCGGCGGACCCGGTGATCTTCGAGACGGCGTGGGCTTCGACGAGCGCGAGCGCCGATAAAACCGGGCGGCATCTGACCGTCAACGCCGCCGTGTCCGGCACCGGCGCTCTTCTTTGCCGCTACCAGGACGCCGCTTTCGACGTCGCCCATCCGGCCGGTCTCAACCTTCGCGGCGACAACACGGGCTTCACCGGGCAGTGGCAGATCGGGCATCCTTCGGCACAGGCGACGTTCGCGAGCGCCGCCAACTTCGGCTCCGCTTCGGCGCTTGTCCTGAGCAGCAACGGCGTGTTCAAGGCGACGGGCAGTTCGTTTTCGCTTCCCGCCGCGACGGAGGTCGTCGTGAAAAACGCCGGTGCGGTCGCCGGAAGCGAGGACCTCACGAATGGCGGCACGATTTCGGTAGACGAAGGTCTGGCGCTGACCGTGCCCGGCGTCATCTCCGGCGCCGGCATCCTGCGCAAGACCGGCGGCGGCACCCTGCTGCTCGGCGGCGCGAACACGATTTCCGGGACGCTGGACGTACGCGAGGGCCTTCTCGGCGGCACCGGCTCCGTAGAATCGGTTTCGCTTGCCGACGGCGCAGGGTTCGCCGTTGATGCCACGCAGGCCGCCCCGTTCGAGATCGGGACGCTGGCGCTTAACGGCGACGTCGCAATCGAAATCACGGACTACGCTGCCGGGTCGTTTGACCGGGTTGCGGTCGCCAATGTCGGCGCGATTTCCGGAGAACTCCCGCAAACTGCCGTGCCGGCGACCCTGAACGGGCGCGCCAAAAACAACGTGACGCTCTCCTACTCCGGGGGCGTTCTCTACGCCGGACTCACGAGTCCGTTCATCCTGGTCGTGCGCTGATGATCCGCGAGTGGGGCGCTTCGCGCTCCCCCTCGCGGGCAGGACGCCCCTCGCGGGCAGGGCGCCCCGCAGGTAGGGCCACTCATTGTTGGCAGGGGCACACCGCAGGTAGAAGAAAGGCATTTTATTCCACCCGTCATGAAAATTCGAGTTTCCAAAATAGCAGCACTTTGCGCCGCCCTTTGCACGGCAGGGGCCGCGCCGGTCGAAATCGCCGAGCGTGTGTGGAACATTCCCGACCATGCGGAGGTTTGCGGCTCGGTTGTCACGCTCCGCGCCGGCGGCGACACCGGCCGCCGCAACGCCACGGTCTCAACCGAGGTGGATCTTGCGCCTTTTCTCGAACGCGGCGGAGTGGAGTGGCGCATCCGCGGCAGGTGTTCCGGCCTTGGGCAGCTGGAAAAACCTTGGCAGGGCATGAAGGCCATGCTCACCTACAAGGATGCATCCGGCGCGATGAAGTATCCCGGACCGGCCGGCAAGACCGGCGACTTCGGCTGGTACACCTATCGCCACCGCGCGTCGCTTGCCGGCGGAGTTTCCGGCCCGGCCACGCTCGTCGTTGGAATTCAGGAGGCCACGGGCGAGGTCTCCTACGATCTCGCTTCGCTCGCGTTTTTCCCGATGGGCGTCGATTGGCCGCCGGACGATCCGGACTACCAGTGTGAATACCCCGCGGAGCGGCTTCAGCAGCTCCGCGGGTTCATGCTCCCCTCGCGCGGCTTGCACGATGAAGACTTCGCCAAGCTCGCCTCGTGGGGCGTCACGCTCGTGCGCTACCAGATGAGCCGCAACTGGGTCTATGCCGACACGGAGCGCGACCTCGCGGACTACGACGCCTGGATGAAGGTGAAGCTGGACCACCTCGAAGAGCGCGTCGTTCCCTTTGCCGCGAAATACGGCATCAAGGTCGTGGTCGATCTGCACATGCCGCCAGGCGGACGCTCCGCCGACCACGAGCTCAACATGCTCTACGAGCCGGAGTTCGCGGACCATTTCGTGGAGACTTGGCGGCGCATCGCCCGCCGTTTCAAGGGCGCTCCGTCGATCTGCGCCTACGACCTCGTGAACGAGCCGCATCAGACCTACCACGCGGTCGCGGGCAACGACGCGCTTTCGCTCCAGATGCGGGCGGCGCGGGCGATCCGCGAAATCGATCCGGCCATCCCGATCATCGTCGAGCCGATCCACTCGACTTCGCCGACGGGGTTCCAGACGCTCCGCGCCCTCCCGCTGGAGAATGTCGTCTACGAGGTCCACGTCTATCAGCCCTTCGCCTTTACGCATCAGGGCGTCGGCGCAGGCAAACCATGGGAGAAAACCAGGTGGCCCGATCCGGAGAAGGGCTGGGACAAGGATTTCCTGCGCGAAAAACTCGCTCCGGTTCGCGACTTCCAACTCCGCCACGGAGCGAAAATCTACGTCGGCGAGTTCAGCGCCGCAGCCTGGGCGGAAGGGGCGGGCGAGTGGCTGCGCGACGCCATCTCCCTCTTCGAGGAATACGGCTGGGACTGGACCTTCCACGCCTTTGACGAATGGGCGGGATGGAGCATCGAGCACGAGGCCGTCTCCCACGGCATGGGGCCGGAGAACTTCCGCCCGTCCGCCGACAACGACCGCAAGCGCGCTCTCCTCGACGGTCTCGGCGGGCGGCTTTCGCCCGTCACGGCCCCAACTCCCGCCGCTCCCCGCGCGTCCGTCGCGCAACCGGCTGATCCCTACGGCGTCTGCGCCCACCTGCACCGCGTTACAAGGCTGGCGGGGCTCCGTTCTTCGACGCGATGAACGTCCACCCCTACAGCCATCCGCGCCAGCCGGAAGGCAGCCTTGACGTCCGGCTCGAAAAGACGCGTTCCCTATTCCGGCTTTCGTGGCCGGTCGGTGGCGAGCGGCCCGTCGTGGTGCTGGACTTCGGCCCGGAGTGCGAAGGCGGATACCCGGCCTTCACCGCGGACGGCATCGAGGGCGAGCCGGTCGTGCGCGTCTCCTACGCCTGCCATCCGGGCGGCCTCTGCGACACCGGCGACTTCACGCACGCAACCCGCGCCACGTATCTGGGACCTGCGGTCGATCTGCCGATCCTGCCCGCGAGCACGAACCGCCACGACCTCTTCCGCGTCGCCGCGCCGGGCCGCTATGCGGCCGCGCTCCAGCAGGGCCTCGTGCGCTACGTGCGGTTCACGCTCGACACCCCCGGCACGGCAGCGACCATTTCGCGCTTTGCGCTCGAAAATCGCGGCACCCACGCCGCCGAGCCGCCCGTCGGCGCCTTTGAATGCTCCGATCCTGCGCTTTCGGCCGTCTGGCGCATGGGCGTGCGCACCTGCCAGCTCGCCGCCATCCCGGCGCGCACGGCGCCGATCGTTTGCGCGCCCGCATCGCCCGTTTGCGCGCCTGCGCCCCTCCATTGCGCGCCTGCGCTGCCCGTTTGCACGCCCGCGCTGCAAAGCGAGGGTTCTCTTTCGCTCGGCCCCCACTACGCCTACCTCTCCGATGGCGCCAAGCGCGACCGTCTCGTCTGGAGCGGCGACCTCTGGTGGGCGCAGCGCACGATGTATGCCGCATGGGGCTTCGATTCGCCCTACATGCCCGGCTCGCTGCGGATGCTCGCCGAAAACCGCACTCCCGAAGGCTACGTCCAGGCGTGCCCGTATCCGGAGTCGCACGGGCCGCTCGCCTCCGGCGACTACGGCCCGTTCCCCTCCGACGAATTCGCCGCATGGTTCATCCCGGTCCTGCGCGACCACGTCCTCCACTCCGGCGACGTCGCGCTCGCCCGCGAACTCTTCCCCGCCGTGCGCGACCTCGTCGCCTACCTCCGCTCGCGCTGCCGCGCCGACGGTCTCTTCGAGCAGCGGCCCGAGACCAGCAAGCACGCTAGCGCGCTCGACTTCGGCGAAGCCTCCACCTACCACCGCGCCTACATGAACATCCTGCTCTGGAAAACGTGGCGCGACGCGGCGGATCTGGCGGAGTGGGCCAGCGAAACGGCGCTTTCCCCCGGCTGGCGCGCGGCGGCGGAGACGCTCGCCGCCACGGTCCGCCGCCTTTTCTGGAACGACGAAAAGGGCCGCTTCGTCGGCGCTCTCGAGACCGACGACTACCAGGGAGAGGCCAACGCGCTGGCCCTTGCCGCGCATTTTTGCACGGACGCCGAGGCCGCCGCGATCCGCCGCACCGTCGCGCGCCACGACCACGGCAAGTTCCAGGCGCTCTTCGTGCGCGGGCTCTTCGAATACGGCCATGCCGACGACGCCCTCGCGCGCATCCGCGAGCACGGCTGGGAAAAGGTGCTCGATCCCGGTTGGGAGGGGCCGCGCCTCACAAGCGAATGCATGACGCTGCACGAGCGCGGCTGGGGAGACGAGGCGCACCCCGACACCTCGCTTTCCGGCATTCTCACCAATTATGTCCTCGGCGTGGAACCCACGGCGCCGGGCTATGCCGCATACCGCGTCCGGCCATGTCCGCCGGCCGGCATCGACGCGGCCTCCGGCGTCGTTCCCACGCCGTGGGGGCGTCTCCATGTCTCGTGGCGACGCGGCCCGGACGGCGTCCCCGTCACCCAGGTCCGCGAAGAGCGCGACGGACGCTCCATTCATGACGTAGTTCGATCGCGCTGAGCGCCGCGGGAAATGCGGCGCGCGAGCGCCAGCAACGCGATGCCGACGGCTAGGACCGCGACCCAGACGGCGAACACCGCGGTCCAGCCGCCGTTGCGGGCATGGATGGCGGCGAAGCCGTAGATGGAGAGCGAGGCTCCAGCATACACGGCGGCGTTGAGGATGCCGGAAACCGTTCCGACGCGCTTTCCGCCGGCGAACGTTCCGGGAAGCTCGCATACGAGCATCAGATTCGCCCCGTGCATCGAAGCGGACAGAAGCGCGAACAGCGGCAGTCCGGGAAAGAGAGCGGCACCACCCGTCGAATGAAGCGCGACGGAGCACCCGAGTCCGATTCCGAAGAGCGCCAGCGCGGCTCGTGTCTCGTCTCCCAGCGCCGCCCGCAGTCTCCGCGCCGCGGCCATGCTCGCCACGGCGAAGAACGGCAGAATGGCCACAGAGAGTGTGGAGCCGGACGCGCCAAGTCCATAGACGTCCTTCACGATCGTGGGCGCCCAGGTCTCGATGCCGTCGCGCATCGCGCCCATGCAGACGATGGCGAGAACAACGGGAAGCAGCATGGCGGCCGCGAGAGCTGTCGAGTGCGGTCGATTGCGGTCGAGTGCAATCGATTGCGGTCGAGTGCTATCAATTGACGCCGTGCGCGGCCGAGTGCGGCTGATGGAAATCGGCTGCCGCCGATTGCAACCGCGCCACCATATTGCAGCCATCG
>CAMNCG010000054.1 GCA_946534105.1 uncultured Verrucomicrobiota bacterium | reverse complement strand
ATGCGCGTCGATTTCAACGTTCCCGTGAAGGAAGGCAAGATCAAGGACGACACCCGCATCGTCGGCGCCCTGCCGTCGATCCAGTACGTGATCGAGCACGGCGGCAAGCTCGTCCTCATGTCCCACATGGGCCGTCCGGACGAAAAGGGCATCACCGCCGACACCACGATGAAGATCGTCGCGGACGCCCTCGCCGCCAAGCTCGGCAAGCCCGTCGCCTTCGCGGCCGACTGCGCCGCGGCGGACGCGGAGGTCGCGGCCCTGAAGGACGGCGACGTGCTCGTGCTCGAGAACACGCGCTACCACAAGGAGGAGCAGGCCAAGCGCAAGCAGAAGGACGGCGAGGACGAGGCGACGTTCAAGGCCGCCAAGAAAGCGCTCAAGGAGGAGCAGAGGAAGCTTGCCGAAAAGCTCGCGACCTATGGCGACATCTACGTGAACGACGCCTTCGGCACCGCCCACCGCGCCCACGCCTCGACGGCCGTGGTCACCGAGTTCATGAAGGCCAAGGGCGCCCCGTGCGTCGCGGGCTTCCTCATGGAAAAGGAAATCGAATACCTCGGCAACGCGGTCGAGAACCCCGTCCGCCCGTTCGCGGCCATCCTCGGCGGCGCCAAGGTCTCCGACAAGCTCGCGGTCGTGAAGAACCTTCTCGGCAAGGTTGACACGCTCGTCATCGGCGGCGGCATGGCCTACACGTTCCTCAAGGCCCAGGGCCATGCGATCGGCAATTCGCTCTGCGAGGACGACCAGCTCGGCTACGCCAAGGAGATGATCGCGCTTGCAAAGGAGCGCGGCGTGAAGTTCCTTCTCCCCGTGGACAGCGTCGCGGCCGACAAGTTCGACCCCGAGGCCAACACCCAGGTCGTCGGCGAGGACATTCCCGACGGCTGGATGGGCCTCGACATCGGCCCCAAGTCGATCGAACTCTTCTCGGACGCGGTGAAGACCGCCAAGACCGTCGTCTGGAACGGCCCGATGGGCTGCTTCGAGATGGAGAAGTTCAACAAGGGCACGTTCGGCGTGGCGGCGGCGGTCGCCGAGGTCAAGGCGAACGGCGGCACGTCGATCATCGGCGGCGGCGACTCCGTCTCCGCGGTGAAGAAGAGCGGCCTCGCCCCGAAGATGTCCCACATCTCCACCGGCGGCGGCGCCTCCCTCGAATACCTCGAAGGCAAGGTCCTTCCCGGCGTCGCGGCGCTCGACGCGAAGTAAGGCCCCGGACGCCGCGCGCAAGGATGAAAAGGACCGACAGCATCGTCATCAAGACCCCCGCCCAGCTCGACGGATGCCGCCGGGCGGGCGAAAAGGCGGCGGACGTGCTCCGCATTCTCTGCGGGGCCGTCCGTCCGGGGATGACGACCAAGGCCCTCGACGACTTCGCGCGCGACACGATGGAGGCGCTCGGGTGCCGTTCGGCCGATTTCGGCTACTACGGCTACCCGGGCCAGACGTGCATTTCGGTGAACGAGGCCGTCATCCACGGCATCCCGAAGGATTCCGTCGTGATCCGCGACGGCGACCTCGTTTCCATCGACATCACGGTTTCGTTCGAAGGCTTCGTGGGCGACAACGCCCGCACCGTGATCGTCGGCGAAGGCACGCCGGAAAAGCGCGCCTTCGTCGAATGGACGGAAGAAGCCCTCCGCGCCGGCATCGCCGCGGCGCGCGCCGGCAACCGCGTCGGCGACATTTCCCACGCGGTCGAAACGGTCGCGGACCGCCACAAGCTCGGCATCGTGCGCGAGTACGTCGGCCACGGCTGCGGCGTCGACATGCACGAGGGGCCGGAGATCCCCAACTACGGCGCCCCGCACCGCGGCCCCGTCCTGCGCGAGGGCATGGTGATCTGCATCGAGCCGATGCTCACGCTCGGGTCGCGGCGGATCAAGACCCTGAAGGACGGCTGGACGGTCGTGACCGCCGACGGCTCGCTCGCCTGCCACAGCGAGCAGATGCTCGCGATCACGGCGTCCGGCCCGGCCGAGATCCTGACGCCGCGCTGAGGCGGCGTCCCTCCTCCCCGCGCCGGGACCGGCGCGGTTTTTTCGTTTTTGCAGACCCGACTTTCCATGGAAGAACAAAATCCGGAATTCGCCGCGATGTGCCTCGCGCCGGCGTTCGATTCGACCGTTCCCCTCCCGGCGTTTCCGCGCCCCGGCGACGTTTTCGCGGCGCCGGAGGCGGAGGAATTTCCCGGCGGCAAGGGCCTCAACGTCGCGCGCTGGCTCGCCGTCCGCGGGCGCCGCGCGGCGCTCGGCGGGCTGCTCGGCGAGGGCGACGCCGGCGCCTTCGCGGCGGAAATGGAGCGGACCGGGATCGCCGACCGCATGGCACGCGTTCCGGGCCGCGTCCGGCGCAACGAACTGTTCGCCGCGCCGGGAGGCGACTTCAAGGTGAACCGTCCCTCGTACCCGTGGCTGTCGGCGGCAGACGCCCCGGGCGCGCTCGCGCTCGGCCGGCTCGCCCCGGACGGCGCGCCGCCGCCCCGCGTCGCGGTGCTGACCGGATCGATGCCGAAAGCCGTGGGGAAGGGCTTCTACGCGGAGGCCGCGAAGCGGTTCGCGGCGCTCGGCGCGGCGGTCGCGCTCGACGCTTCGGGCGACGCCCTCCGCCTCGGGCTCGCCGCGCGTCCGGCGGTCGTGAAGCCGAACCGGGCCGAAGCCGAAGGTGTGCTCGGGTTTTCCCTCGCGGCGGACGGCGACGTCGTGCGCGCGCTCCGCCTCCTCCTCGATTCCGCGGCGGCCGTGGTGCTTTCCGACGGCGCCACCGGCTGCTGGTTCGCCACGCGCGGCGACGCCGGAAGCGGCCCCTTCGTGCGCTTCATGCCGTCACCGCGCGTCGACGCCGTCGATCCCACCGGCGCCGGCGACACGATGCTCGCCGAGTTCCTCCACCGCCGCCATCCCGCCGGCGCTCCGGATCCCGATCCCGGCGCCCCCGTTTCCGAAGACGCCATGCGCTGGGCCGTCGCCGCCGGCGCCGCCGCCGCGACGACCCGCGGCGCGACCCCGCCCGATCCCGCGCTCGTGCAAGCGCTCTTCGCCGCCGCCGGCCCGTCGCGTCCCTCCCGCGGCGCCTGACCGCCAGGCCCCGCGGAGTCCGCGGACCGGGGCGGTGTGGCGTGGCGAATCGGCGGGGGTTGGGGTATAATGCCGGGCAAACGCGCGGACCGGGTTCCGTTTTTCCGCGCGCGGCGCCGGGCGAAGTCCGGCGCGATCACGGGCCCCGGCCCGGTCCCAACCCTCCAAATCCGATGAACGAAACAAACGATCTCTACTACCTCTCGCACGTGCACCGCGGCGGCGGCAAGTTCGAGCGGCCCGACAACACGCTCGAAACCTTCAAGTGGTGCTGGGAGAACGGCTCCGCGCTCGAATGCGACTGCCGCCGCACCAAGGACGGCGTCGGAATCATGCTGCACGACGCCACGCTCCGCCGCACTGGCCGCGGCATCCCGGCCGAAATGGCCGACAAGGACGTGTCGACCGAACTGACGTATGACGAAATCAAGGACGTCGACGTCGGTTCCTACCTTTCGCCCGATTTCGCGCACCACCGCATCCCGACGATCGAAGAGGTCTTCAACGAGATGAAGCGCGACCCGAAGTGGCTGTGCTTCGTCGACGAAAAGGGCGCCGGTCCGGCGTACATCGCGCAGAAGGCCCGCGAGGCCGGCGTGCTCGACCAGGTCTACTACACCGGATGCGTCTACCAGAAGGCCGTCGAATGGATGCGCAACGTCCCCGGCGGCAAGACGATGATCTGGATCGGCACGTGGCCCGTCCCCGCGAAGGGGCACCCGGCCGCGGACATCGAGCGCTTCGAGGCGCACTTCGAAAAAATCATGTCCGAAATCCGCGCGAACGGCTTCCGCGACATTTCGCTCGTTTCGCTCCACTCCTACTACGACCCGTCCGCGCACGATCCGTTCGTCCCCCGCGCGTCGTACCTCAAGGGCCTCGTGGACGAGTTCCACGCGCACGGCATCCCGGTCTGCTCGATCCCGTTCGAGGGCGGCGATTCGACCGAGGCGTACCTGAAGCTCCGCGAGCTCGGATTCGACGGTTTTTCTTCCGACTATCCGAGCGTCATGTTCCAGGCGATTCGCGAACTCCGCGCCGCGGGCAAGTAGTCGCGTTTCAGCCGGCTAGTCGCGTTTCAGCCGGCGCGCGCCGCGCCGTCCTCGCCGACCCAGCCAGGGTCGGTCGTCCACACCGCCGCGCGCGCGGCGAGCGACGCCGGCACGTCGAGGATGCGCTGGTTGGCGCTGCCGCGGAAGAGCAGCATCCGGTCCTTTCGCGCTTCAACGAACGGGCCGTCCACGAGGATGTCGATGCTTTCGAGCAGGCGGCGGGTCCCCTCGTCGCGTTCCGACTTGGCGAGGAGCGCCTCGAAAAGGTATCCCGTGTAGCACGCCACGTCGTAGCGGGGGCGGAGCATCCGCGCAAGGTCGGCGAGGGCGTCCGCCTGGGCGAACGGCTCCCCGCCGGAGAACGTCACGCCGGTGTCGAGCACCGTGTCCTCGATGCGTCGGAAAAGCTCCGAGGGCGTCACCTCCTCGCCGCCCTCGAACGCCCATGTCTGGGGGTTCTGGCAGCCCGGGCAGTGGTGCGGGCAACCCTGGACGAACACGACGCACCGGAGGCCCGGCCCGTCGACGATGTCGTCCCGGTCGAACCCGGCGAGCCGGAGGACCCGCTCGGGCTTCCCGGCATCGGGACCCGGCGCCGAGGCGCTAGGCCCTGTCGGAGGCATTGCCGGAAAGTCCGTGCTTGACGCGGTCGTGCTCTTCGGCGCGCTTGGCGTCGTTGAAGCGGTCGAGGGTTCCGACGAGGTAGCCGGTGATGCGGCGGATGCGCTCGAACTTGATCAGCTCGTCCGATTCGCGGCGGCCGCAGCGCGGGCAGGTGTCGCCGATGACGCCGTTGTAGCCGCAGACCGGGTCGCGGTCCACCGGATGGTTCACCGAACCGTAGCCGATCCCCGCGTCGTGCATGGCGCGGATGATCGCCTCGAACGCCTTCACGTTGCGCGCCATGTCGCCGTCGAGCTCGACGTAGGTGATGTGGCCCGCGTTGGTGAGCGCGTGGTAGGGCGCCTCGATGCGGATCTTGTCGATCGCGGAGATCTTGTAGTGGACGGGGACGTGGAAGGAGTTGGTGTAGTAGTCGCGGTCCGTCACGCCCGGAATGATGCCGTAGCGCTTCTTGTCCATGCGGATGAAACGCCCGGAGAGACCTTCGGCCGGCGTCGCGAGGCACGTCCAGTTGAGTTTCGTCTTCGCCGCCATGGAGTCGCAGAATTCGCGGATGTGGCGGACGATCGCGAGCCCCTTCTCCTGCATCTCCGGGCTTTCGCCGTGGTGGTGGCCGTAGAGCGCGACGAGGACTTCCGCGAGGCCGATGAAGCCGATCGAGAGCGTGCCGTGCTTGATCACCTCGCGAACCGGGTCGTTCCAGTGCAGCCGGTCGGAATCGAGCCACACGCCCTGGCCCATGAGGAACGGGAAGTTCTTGACCTTGCGGTTGGCCTGGATCTCGAAGCGGTCGAGGAGCTGCTGCGCGACGAGCGCGAGCATCTTGTCGAGCGAGCGGAAGAACTTCGCTTCGTCGCCGTGCGCTTCGATGGCGAGGCGGGGCAGGTTGATCGAGGTGAAGGAGAGGTTGCCGCGGCCGGGGCTGATCTCGCGGTCGCGGTCGTGGACGTTGGCCATGACGCGGGTGCGGCAGCCCATGTACGAAACCTCGGTCTCCGGGTGTCCCGGCTTGTAGTACGAAATGTTGAACGGCGCGTCGACGAACGAGAAGTTCGGGAAAAGGCGCTTGGAACTCACGCGGCAGGCGAGCTGGAAGAGGTCGTAGTTCGGGTCGCCGGGGTTGTAGTTCACGCCGTCCTTCACGCGGAAGATCTGGATCGGGAAGATCGGCGTCTCTCCGTGGCCCAGACCCTTCTCGGTCGTGAGCAGGAGGTTTTTCACGACCATGCGGCCCTCGGGCGTGGTGTCCGTGCCGTAGTTGATCGACGAAAAGGGCGTCTGCGCGCCGGCGCGGCTGTGCATCGTGTTGAGGTTGTGGATGAGCGCCTCCATCGACTGGTAGGTCGCCTCGTCCGTCTCCTTTTCCGCCTGCCTGCGGGCCCACGCCATCGCCTTTTCGGCGACAGGCGCGGCGACGCCGTCGGACTCGAGCGCGGCGACGACCGCGCCGTCGAACGCCTCGGAGCGCGCAAGCGCCGGCTTGCCGCCGCTCGTGGCCTCGGCTCCGGCGAAGACCGCCTTCAGCGCCTCGGCGTCGGGTCGCGGCGCGCCCTCGGGGGAAAGCAGGTCGAGCGCCTCGGCGAGATCGACGCGGAGGCGCTTGGCGAACGTCTTGGCGACGCCGGGCGCGATGCCGCGGTCGAACTGCGCGATGGACTGGCCGCCGTGCTGATCGTTCTGGTTGGACTGGATCGCGATGCACGCGAGCGCCCCGTACGAACGGATGTCGTTCGGTTCGCGCAGAAAGCCGTGGCCCGTCGAGAAGCCGCCGTGGAAGAGCTTCTGCAGGTCGATCTGGCAGCACGTCATCGTGAGCGCGTAGAAGTCGAAATCGTGGATGTGGATGTCGCCTTCGCGGTACGCCTTCGCCTGCTCGGGGCGGAGGAGGAACTTTTCGTTGTACTCCTTCGCGGCCGTGGCGCCGTACTGCAGCATCGTGCCCATCGCCGTGTCGCCGTCGACGTTCGCGTTGTCTCGCTTGAGATCGCTGTCACGGGCGTCGCGCGTCGTGATCTCGTCGAAGACGTGCATGAGCGCCGAGTCCTTTTCGCGGGCGCGGGTGCGGTCGGCGCGGTAGAGCGCGTACGCCTTGGCGACGTCGGCGAAGCCGGATTTTTCGAGGGCCTTTTCAACCGCGGACTGCACCTCGTCGGCGCGCGGCACGGAGCCGTCCGCCCACGTGAGCGCGATCTGGTGGAAGGCGTCGCCGACGCGCGTCGCGTCGCCCGCGTCGGAGTGGCCGGAGTCGCGCATCGCGCGCCCGACCGCGTTCAGAACCTTGGATTCGTCGAAGGAAACGATTCGACCGTCTCTTTTCTGGATTTCGGTGACCATTGCTGGGGAAGGGTTTCGCGGGCGTCCGCCCGCATGGGTTGAAGGGAAAGGTTCAAAAGGGAAACAAAGAAAAAACCGGGACCGTTGGGCCGGATGGCTCCGGGTCGGTCCACACACGTTCACGCGGCCGGTTTCGGCGCGGGTTCCACCGGGGCTCCGTCAGGGGCGGGGCGCGTCGGGCAAGGTCGTTTTAGCATACACTCCGACGCGATGCAAGGGACTTGTTCCGAAATGACGGCGAAAAATCTGGATTATCCATTGAAAACCAAGGCGAAAACAAAATTTTCGGAAAAATGCCCACCGCTATCCGTGGGGGCGTCCGGCGGAAAACCACACAATATCTAGCGTCCCCTTCGTCCCGTCGGAGCGCTTGAACCCGCCGCCGTTTTCCGTTATCATTCCTGCCAGAAAACGAGGTGCCCGCTTCCTGCGCCACGGGCGGACCCGACGAGGAACGAAGGAACGAAAGATGAAAAACAAACTGCCTTTTGCCATGCTGGGGACGTCGAAGAACGATCCCGACCTGTTCTACGCGACGAAGTTCGACGCGCCGGATCCCGTGGCGGCGGTCGCGTTCGCGGACGGCGGCGTACTGCTGCTGGTGGGCGACATGGAGCTTGGTCGCGCGCGGCGGACCGCGGCGGCGAACTGCCGCGTCGAGACGGCTGGCACGCTGGAGCTCGGCGGCGCGCCGTCGGGCCCGGCCGCCACGCTCCGCGAAACGCTCCTCCAGGAAGGGATTTTCGCGGTGTCCGTCGGCGAGGGTTTTCCGTTCGGCGCGGCGGTCGAGCTGGAAAAGGCCGGCATCGAAGTCGTGCCCGCGGAGACGAGCCCCTTCGCGAAGGCGCGCGAAACGAAGACGCCGGAGGAAATCGCCGCGATCCGGGCGTCGCAGCGCGCGGCGCGCGCCGCGGAGCGCGCGCTCGGCGCGGCGATCCGCGCGGCGGAGCCGGACGCGCGCGGGCGGCTTGTGCTCGGCGGCGCGACGCTCACAAGCGAACGCGCGCGGAGCATCGTGCGCGAAACGCTCCTCGCGCACGGCGCGATGGATTTCGACGGCACGATCGTCGCGGGCGGAGCGCAGGCGGCCGATCCGCACGAGGCCGGGCACGGGCCCCTGCGCGTCGGCGAGACGATCGTCGCGGACATTTTCCCGCGTTCGCTTTCAACCGGATACTGGGGCGACATGACGCGCACGTTCCACCATGGCCGGATTTTCCCGGAACTCCGCCGCATGGTCGAGGCCGTCGCGGAAGCGCAGAAGGTCGGCATTGCCGCCGTGCGACCCGGCGCGACCGGCGCGGACGTCCACGCGGCGGTGCGCGGCGTCTTCGAGGCGCGCGGCTTTCGCACCGGCACGGACGCGACCGGGAGGCCGTACGGGTTCATCCATTCGACCGGCCACGGCGTCGGGCTCGAAATCCACGAGGCGCCGCGGCTGTCGCCGTCCGGAGGGCCGCTCCGCCCCGGCATGGTTGTCACCGTCGAGCCGGGGCTGTACTATCCCGGCGTCGGCGGCGTCCGCATCGAGGACACCGTGCTCGTCGTGCCGTCCGGCCGCGAAGTGCTGTAGCCGCGCGCCGCGCGGCCTCTTGTGGTAGACTTTCCGGCATGAACGCAGAACCAACGAAGAAAACCGACCCGTTCCTCTCCGACCGCCCCGTGGTGGCGCCGGGGCGCCCGCTTGTCGAGGTGGAGAATCTCCACAAAAGTTTCGGCTCGCTCCAGGTCCTGAAGGGGATCACGACGACGATCCGCAAGGGAGAAGTCGTGGTCGTCATCGGCCCGTCCGGCGGAGGCAAGTCCACGTTCCTGCGCTGCCTCAACCTGCTGGAGACGCCGACGTCGGGCCGCATCTGGTTCGGCGGTGAGGAGATCGTTTCCGGCGGATCGCTCCAGCGCGACGGCACGGACCTCGGGCTTTCGCATCGCGCCCGAGAGCGGAACCTCAACCGCTACCGGTCGGACATGGGCATGGTGTTCCAGCGATTCAACCTCTTCCCGCACATGACGGTGCTCGACAACATCACGATGGCGCCGCGCTTGATCCGGGGCGTCTCGCGCGAAGCGGCGGAGAAGAAGGCGAAAGAGCTTCTGGAGCGCGTTGGCCTCCCCGAGAAGGCGCGGTTTTTTCCGCAGCAGCTGTCCGGCGGGCAGATGCAGCGCATCGCCATCGCTCGCGCCCTCGCCATGGAGCCGCGCGTGATGCTCTTCGACGAGCCGACGTCCGCGCTCGACCCGGAGATGGTCGGCGAAGTGCTTTCCGTCATGAAGGAGCTCGCGGCCAACCACATGACGATGGTCGTCGTCACGCACGAAATGAATTTCGCGCGCGAAGTCGCCGACCGAATCCTCTTCCTCGAAGGTGGCGGCATTCTAGAAGAGGGCACGCCGGCGGATCTCTTCGACCATCCGAAGAACGACCGCACGCGCGACTTTCTTGGCAAGGTGAAGACGAAATAGAGCCGGAGCGGCGTCTTTCGGAATCGCCACGCGCCCCGCCGGTCCTTCGCCGACGGGGCGCGTTCCGCTTTCAGCCCAGAAGCGTCTCCATCGCGGCGGCGGCGCGGAGGAGGCGGGGCTCCTCGAAGGCCGGGCAGACGATCTGGAGACCGACGGGAAGGCCGAGCGAGGCGGTGCGGCCGCAGGGGACGGAAATGCCGCAGAGACCGGCGAGGTTCACCGGCACGGTGAAGGCGTCGCCGAGGTAGGCCTTCAGCGGGTCTCCGGCGGTGGCGCCGAGCGGATAGGCCGGCGTCGGGGCGACGGGGCAGAAGATGGCGTCCACCTTCGCGAACGCCTCGTCGAAATCGCGGCGCACGAGCGTGCGGGCCTTGAGGGCGCGGACGTAGTAGGCGTCGTAGTATCCGCTCGAAAGCACGTAGGTGCCGAGGAGGATGCGGCGCTTCACCTCCGGGCCGAAGCCTTCGGTGCGGGAGCGGTCGTAGAGCGACTGGAGCGAGCCGTCCGGCCCGAGCCGGCGGCGGCCGTACCGGATGCCGTCGAAGCGCGCGAGGTTGGCGCTCGCTTCCGCGGTGGCGCAGATGTAGTAGACGGCGATCGCGTAGTCGGTGTGCGGAAGCGAGATTTCCTCGACCTGCGCGCCGGCGTCCGCGGCGCGGTCGATCGCGGCGCGCACGCAGGCCATGACTTCGGGGTCCGTCCCCTCCACGAAGTATTCCTTCGGCACGCCGATCCGGAGCCCCCGGACCGACGCGCCGCGAAGGGCGGACGCGTAGTCCGGGACGGGGCGGTCGAGGCAGGTCTGGTCGTGGGGATCGGCGCCGGCGATGGCGCCGAGGACCGTCGCGGCGTCTTCGACCGTGCGGGCGAGGGGGCCCACCTGGTCGAGCGAGGAGGCGAAGGCGGTGACACCGTAGCGCGAGACGCGCCCGTACGAGGGCTTCAGGCCGACGCATCCGCAGAACGACGCGGGCTGGCGGATCGAGCCGCCGGTGTCCGTACCGAGCGAGACGAGCGCGGTGCCGCCCGCTACGGCGGCGGCGCTGCCGCCGGAGGAGCCCCCGGGGACGCGGTCCGGCGCGGCGGGGTTGCGCGTGATCTGGAAGGCGCTGTGCTCCGTCGACGTGCCCATGGCGAACTCGTCCATGTTCACGCGGCCGCACGGGATCGCGCCGGCGGCCTTGAGGCGCGCCACGACCGTGGCGTCGTAGGGCGCGACGTAGCCTTCGAGGATGCGGGACGCGCACGTGCAGGGCTGGCCCTCGACGTTGAAGATGTCCTTCATCGCGACAGGGACGCCCAGCAGCGGGCCGTCTTCGCCGGCGCGGCGGCGGGCGTCCGCCGCGCGCGCTCCCGCGAGGGCGCCTTCGGCGTCGACCGTGAGGTACGCGCCGATCGCGCCGTCCTTTTCCGCGATCGCGTCGAGAACGCCGCGCACGAGCTCTTCCGACGTGAAGTCGCCCCGGCGCATCGCTTCCGCGGCGCCCGCGACGGTGAGGTTCGAGATGTCGATTCCGGCCATGTGCTACTCCACGATCTTCGGCATGCGGTACTCGTCGCCGGAGGAGTCCGGGGCGTTCGCGAGCGCGGTTTCCCGCGGGATCGAAGGCTCCGGCACGTCCTCCCGCAGGGCGTTGGCGACGGGTTGCCCGTACTGCGTCGGCGCAATGCCGTCGAGGTCGAGGTCGGAGAGCTTTTGCACGTATCCGACAATCGAGGAAAGGTCCGCGCGGAACTTCTCCTTCTCCTCGGCGGAGAAGTCGAAGTGCGCGAGGGCGCAGAGGTGGTCCACGTCGATCGACGCGGGTGCCGCGGGGTTTTCGGTCATGGCGCGTCCCGTCGTTGGCTGGAGGCCCTTACGCCTTCTTGCCCTTCTTCTGGCCGATGGCCTTCAGCAGGTCCTCGAACCACTTCTGGTCGGTGTCGAAGGGCTTGCCGCCCTTGATGCGCTCGAACTCGCAGGCGCGGAGCTTGTCGCCCGCGTTCTCGTCCTGGCCGACGACGCCGCCCTTCGCCTCCGGGTCGAGCGCGACCTTTACCGCGACCTTGGCGCAGGCCTTGATGAGCTTCATGTCGTCCTTGTTGGACGCCGCCGCGCGGCTGAAGTAGCCGGACTTCTGCACCATCGTCTTCTCGGCGCCGAGCAGCTCCGCGAACTGCTTCGCGAACCACGCGCCGGGGTTGATCTTGTCGAGACGGGGGTGGCCGAAGGCGTCGCGCACGATTTCCTCGCCGCGCGCTTCCATCTCCTTGATGATCGTGGAGACGCCGGCGCCCTCGGAGACGAAGATGTTCACGTTGTCGTGCTTGTCCATCTCGGCGCGGAGGCGCTTCGCTTCGGCCTTGACGTCGAACGCGAGCTCGGGGATGTAGACGCCGTGGACCTCGTAGTTCTCGCGGGCGAGGCCGAGCTCGGGGACGAATTTCTTCGAGTCGAGGAGCTTGCGGTAGGCGGCGGCGGTCGCGGCGGTGAGGTAGCCGCAGTTGCGGCCCATCACCTCGTGGACGATGAGCATGCGCGGGTTGGCGCTCTGCTCGCCGACGACGTTGGCGAAGAAGCGCGCGCCCTGCTCGGCCGCGGTCCAGGCGCCGAGGGACTGCTTGATCGGGTAGACGTCGTTGTCGATCGTCTTGGGCATGCCGACGACCTTGAGTGCGTAGTTGTTCTGCGCGAGGTAGGCGGCGAGGTCCGCCGCGGCGGTGTTCGTGTCGTCGCCGCCGATCGTGTGGAGGACGTCCACGCCGTCCTTCACCAGCTGCTCGGCCGCGACCTTCTGCGGGTCCTGGCCCTCCTTGACGAGGCCGCGCTTCACGCAGTCCTTGACGTTCGTGAGCTTCACGCGGGAGTTGCCGATCGGCGAGCCGCCGAACGTGTAGAGCGCGGCGATGTTCCTGCGGACGGCGGGCGTGACCTTGACGGACTTGCCTTCGAGAAGGCCCTTGTAGCCGGAAACGTAGCAGATGATCTGGATCTTGGGATCGACCCGGGTGTATTCCTCGACGAGCGCGGCGATGGCGGTGGAGAGGCACGGCGCGAGCCCGCCGGCGGTGAGGATGGCGACTTTCCTGACTTTTTTGGTCTTCATGGTTTCGTGGTTGCGGGGTGAGTGAAAAGACGCGCGCTAGTATACGCGGCGCCCCGTGCGTTTTCAACGCCTCATTCGAGCCGGAGCGCGCCGAGCCAGCGGTGGAATTCCTGGGGGAGGGGAGAAAAGACCTTGATGCGGTCGCCGGGCTTGAGCGGATGGTCGAGCTCGAGCTCGACGGCGTGGAGCAGGGGGCGCGTGAGGCGCATGAGGCGGAGGTCTTCGACGACCTTCGGGCCGTACACGCCGTCGCCGAGGACCGGATGGCGCGCCATCGCGAGGTGGCGGCGGATCTGGTGCGTGCGGCCGGTTTCGATGCGGACGGCGAGGTGCGAGGCCTGGTTGTTCGCGCGGAGGCAGCGCACCAGCGAGAGCGCGCGGCGGCCGTCGAGCGGGAGGTCGATCGTGGACGACTCGGCGTCCCATCGGCCGCTCACGACGGTGCGGTACGTCTTCGCCACGCCGTGTCGCTTGAACACGGCGACGGCGGCTTCGTGCGCGGCGGCGGATTTCGAAAAGAGGACGCAGCCCGTGGTGTCGCGGTCGAGGCGGTGCGACGCCCGGAGGTCCGGCTGTCCGGTCTGGGTGCGCAGGAGCGTTTCGAGCGAAAAGGGGGCCTCGTTCACGAGGACGCCGGCCGGCTTGTCCGCGACGAGATAGTCCGCGTCCTCCCACAGGATCTTCGCCTTCGCCGGACGGTTCGAGACCGCCGTCGGCGACGCGGCGAAGCCGGCGACGGTGACAACGGCGCCGGCGCGGAGCCGGTGGTGCGCCATCCACACGCACTGGCCGTCCACGCGGACGATCCGGGCGTCGATTTGCTGCTTGGCGGCGCGGCGCGAGACGCCGAGCCGCGCGGCGAGAAAGTCCTGCAGCGCCGCTCCGTCCTCGCGGCGCGCCACCTGGAACGCCACGGGCTTCGGCTTGCGGGCCGGAGGGGCGCTCATCGGGTCGTCTCCGCGGAGCCGCGGGCGACGAGCGGGCGGTTCAGCATCTTTTCGTAGAGCGCGATGTACGCCTTCGCGCAGACGGCGTGGTTGAAGCGCGCGGCGGCGTCGGTCATCACGCGCGCGACGTTCCGCTCGCGGACGGACGCCGGGAGGGCCATGAAGTCCATCGCGCGGTCGATCGCCCAGGAGAGGGCGGGCGCGTCGTAGTCGCGGAAGACGACGCCGTTGCCCGTTCCGGCCGCCGGGTCGATTGTCCGCACGCAGTCGTGGAGGCCGCCCGTGTCGCGCACGACCGGCAGCGAGCCGTAGAGCGCGCCGACCATCTGCGGCAGGCCGCACGGCTCGAACAGCGACGGCATGAGGACGAAGTCGGAACCGGCGTAGGCGAGGCGCGAAAGCGGTTCGTTGAAGTCCGCGACCGCGAGGCGGTTGTGAATGCCGTGGAACGCGGCGATGTTGCGGAAAACCCCCTGATAGGCGCCGTTCGCGACGACCACGACCTGAAGGTCGCGGTCCCAGTAGCGGTGGATCACGTCGTAGAGGATGTCCGAAAAGAGGGAGCATCCCTTTTGCACCGGGTCGAGGCGCGAGGGCCAGAAGAGGATGGTCGCTCCGTCGTCCCGGTCGAGTCCCAGATCCTCCTGGAGCTTGCGCTTCGCGGCGAGTTTGCCCACGACGTGCGTCGAGGCGTCGTACCGAAGCGGAAGCGCGTCGTCCGTGGCGGGGTTGTTGTTCGTGTCCGGGGCGTTGAGAATGCCTTCGGCGCAGCCGGCCGCGGCCTTGGCCCGGATTTCCTGCCGGATCTGCGGCGGCACGAACGTGTGCTCTCCGCGGACCACTTCGTCGAGAAACGCGGGGGATACGGTGTTGATGTGGTGCGCGGCGAAAATGCCGGAGGCGAGGAGGTCCACCGGGATGCCGCAGCTGCGCGTGTACTCGTAGTTGCCGGGCATCGAGGTGTAGTACAGCTCGTTCCAGAACTCCGCCGCGTCGATGCCGAAATCCTCGATCTGGGGAAGGGTGAGCTGCCGCGTGTGGATGTTGTGGACCGTGAAGAGCGAGCGGATGCCCATCGCGCGCGCGGCGGCCGGGACGAGCCCGGTCATCCAGTCGTTCGCGTGGACGAGGTCCGGCTGCACGACGGGGATGATGTTGTTGATCACCTCCCGCTGGAACGCGAGCGAGATGCGAGGATTCACCTGGTCATCGCCCGAATACACGCGGTCGCGGTAGTAGAACAGGCGGTCGTGGGCGAGGTGGATGCGGGACTCGGGAAGCACCGACTTGTACACGAGAAGTTCGCGCTCGACGAGGTTTCCCACGTCCATGTGGAACATCTTGCGGTAGTAGGGCAGGGCGACATGCACGTCCGCGCCAAGCTCGAAGAGGGCCGAGACGAGGGAGGCCGACACGTCGGCGAGCCCGCCTGCCTTGGCCGTCATCTTGTTGGCCATGTTGCCCATCCCGGGCGGCAGGTAGGTGATTTCCGGCGTCACGATCAGAATGCGCGGATTTCTCGAAGATTTGTTTCTCACGGCGTGTCCGTTTCGAGGTTTCTCCCGCTCTTCGGGTGTGAAGTGCGGCAAATTGCCGCACATCATACCACAGAAGGCGGCGGTCGGCAAACCCTCGAAAATTTTCGGCCGTTCCGCGTTCGGAAACCTTGACTTTCGGCCCGCGGATTGGTAGTGTAGCGCGCCGTCACGCACGATTCGGGACGTTAGCTCAGTTGGTAGAGCAACGGACTTTTAATCCGTGGGTCGCGGGTCCGACTCCCGCACGTCCCACCAATCGCGTCGCCCAATCAATCCCAATCCCAGCCATGGCTACCAACGCTAAGAAAATCATGGTGGACGGCAACACTGCGTGCGCGCAGGTCGCCTTCCAGTGCAGCGAAGTCTGCGCAATCTACCCGATCACCCCCTCCTCCCCGATGGCGGAGACGTGCGACGAGCTCGCCGCCAAGGGCAAGACGAACCTCTGGGGCAACGTCCCCAAGATCATCGAAATGGAGTCCGAGGGCGGCGCCGCCGGCGCGGTCCACGGCGCCCTCACGACCGGCGCGCTCACGACGACGTTCACGGCGTCGCAGGGCCTCCTGCTGATGATCCCGAACATGTACAAGATCGCGGGCGAGCTCACGCCGACGGTCTTCCACGTCTCCGCCCGCGCGCTCGCCTACCAGGGCCTCAACATCTTCGGCGACCACTCGGACGTCATGAGCTGCCGCCAGACGGGCTTCGCGATGCTCGCCTCCGCCTCCGTCCAGGAGGCTCAGGACCTCGCGCTCGTCGCTCACGCCTCCACGCTGGAGGCGAACATCCCGTTCCTCCACTTCTTCGACGGCTTCCGCACGTCCCACGAGGTGCAGAAGATCGACGCCATGCCGCAGGAGGCGATCCGCGCGATGATCGACGACGACCTCGTCGAGAAGTTCCGCAGGCGCGGTCTCACGCCCGACCACCCGAAAATGCGCGGCACCGCCCAGAACCCGGACGTTTACTTCCAGGGCCGCGAGACGGTCAACAAGTACTACGCCGCCGTCCCGGGCATCGTCCAGAAGAACATGGACAAGCTCGCCGAGCTCGTCGGCCGCAAGTACAGCATCGTTGACTACGTCGGCGCCCCCGACGCGGAGAACGTGATCGTCATCATGGGCTCCGGCTCCGACACGTGCGACGAGACGGTCGCGAAGCTCAACGCCGCCGGCGCCAAGCTCGGCGTCCTGAAGATCCGCCTCTTCCTCCCGTTCCCGGTCGAGGCCTTCGCCAAGGCCCTCCCCGCCACCACCAAGTTCCTCACGGTCCTCGACCGCGTCAAGGAGCCCGGCTCGCTCGGCGATCCGCTCTACCTCGACGTCCGCACCGCCATCGGCGAGGCGATGGAAAAGGGCTGGATCAAGACCTGGCCCAAGGTCGTCGGCGGCCGCTACGGCCTCGGCTCCAAGGAGTTCACGCCCGCCATGGTCAAGGGCGTCTTCGAGAACGCCGCCTCCGCCACGCCGAAGAACCACTTCGCCGTCGGCATCGTGGACGACGTCACCGGCGCCTCGATCGACTACGACAAGTCCTTCGTCCTCGCCCACGACGACCGCCACGAGTGCATGTTCTACGGCCTCGGCTCCGACGGCACGGTCGGCGCGAACAAGAACTCGATCAAGATCATCGGCACCTACACGGACAACTACGCGCAGGGCTACTTCGAATACGACTCCAAGAAGGCGGGCGGCCTCACCACCTCCCACCTGCGCTTCGGCGCCACGCCGATCCGCAGCCCGTATCTCTGCACCAACGCGGACTTCGTCGCCTGCCACAACTTCTCCTTCGTCGAGAAATACGACATGCTCTCGAAGGCCAAGACGGGCGCCACGTTCCTGCTCGCCTCGCCCTATTCGGCCGAGGAGGTCTGGCAGCACCTCCCGGACGAGATCGAGCAGCAGATCATCGACAAGAAGATCAAGTTCTACGTGATCGACGCCGCCAAGATCGCCGAGGCGACCGGCATGGGCACGCGCACCAACACCGTGCTCCAGACCGCGTTCTTCAAGATCTCCGGCATCCTCCCCGAGGACGAGGCCATCGCCAAGCTCAAGGAGTACGCCGAGAAGTCCTACGCCAAGAAGGGCATGGACGTCGTCGAAAAGAACTGGAAGTGCATCGACGCGGCGCGCGACGCCGTGTTCGAGGTGAAGGTCCCCGCGGCCCCGGCCGGCGTCTACAAGATGCCGCCCACCGTCTCGCCCGAGGCGCCCGAATTCGTCCAGAAGGTGACGGCGCAGCTCATGGCCCAGAAGGGCAACGACATGCCGGTCTCCATGATTCCGGCCGACGGCACCTGGCCCACCGCCACCACGCAGTGGGAGAAGCGCAACATCGCGACCCACATCCCGGTGTGGAATCCGCAGACCTGCATCCAGTGCCTCAACTGCTCGATCGTCTGCCCCCACGCGGCGATCCGCGGCAAGGTTTACGACGCGGCCGAGGGCGCGCCCGCGACCTTCAAGAGCGCGGACGCCAAGCCGCCCTACGCCGGCAAGAAGTTCACGCTCCAGGCGGCCCCCGAGGACTGCACCGGCTGCGGCCTCTGCGTCACGGTCTGCCCGATGAGCAAGCCCGCGCTCGTCGCGGCCGGCAAGGCCCCGGCGCTCAAGCTTGAGCCGCAGCTCCCGCTGCGCAAGCCCGAGGCCGAGAACTTCAAGTACTTCATGGACCTGCCGGAGATCGCCCACAAGGACATCAAGGGCATCGACACGGTGAAGGGCTCGCAGCTCTGCCGTCCGCTCTTCGAGTTCTCCGGCGCCTGCGCCGGATGCGGCGAAACCCCCTACGTGAAGCTCGTCACGCAGCTCTTCGGCGACCACATCCTCATCGCCAACGCCACGGGATGCTCGTCGATCTACGGCGGCAACCTGCCCACCACGCCGTATTGCCAGCGCAAGGACGGCCGCGGCCCCGCGTGGAGCAACTCGCTCTTCGAGGACA
>CAMNCG010000053.1 GCA_946534105.1 uncultured Verrucomicrobiota bacterium | reverse complement strand
CGCTGTCGTCTGGCCAGATTCGGCTGATCGCCGAGCAGTTGGAGGCGAGCAAGGGGACAACCGGCGAAGCGGACGAGACAAGCGCAGTCCTCACGCGGGATCCGCCCGTGGCCGTCGCGGCGGGCGCGAAGCTGAAGGTTTCCAGCGTCGAGGCCATCTCCTCGCTCTCCGGCACGGGGACGGTTGAAGTTTCGAGTCTTGCCGAACTCACCGTCGAAGACATTGGCGGGTTTTCCGGACGTCTTGAGGGCTACGGCAAGGTGACCGTGCTGAAAGGGTCGTCTTTCGACAAGAACCGCATTGCCGTGGCGAACACGCTGAAAGTCCACGTCATCAACCTGCCCATGGTAATCGTCGTCCGATGACGGCACGCCAAAGGGGACTCATCCTGCGCTTCAGGCACCCCCGGTGATGCAGGCCGCGCCGGTTTCACCGGGCCGCGCCATCTTGGCGTCTGGCAATCTCATAGAAGATGCGACCACCGCGCGGGCCATTGGTGGAGACGGTGAAGCGCAGGGCGCCGGAGTGCGCCCTAGCGGGGATTTCGGCGACGCGGTTCCCCGCGGTGTCGAGTTCGAAGACGGCGTATGCGCCCGGTTCGGCAAGGCGCAGTTCAACTTCGGCGGCGCCGGCCTCGACGAGTGGCCGCTTGCCCCAGGCCAGCAGAATGCGCCGGGAGGCGTCGGCGTAGCGAGCCCCCTCACCCTGAACGTCGGTGAGGTGCGTGAGGAGAAGCCGCGACGATTCCGCCACGGGCGCGCCGTCCAGGGAGGTGACCCAAAGAGTGGCCGGGACGGCCGGTGGAAGTGCGCGGCTCGACGCCGCGCACAGGTTGAAGCTTAGCGGTCCTGCGTCGATGCGGCCGCTCTCCGCAAACCCGCCGCACACCAGCGGCGAGTCGAGCACCATCGTGCCATTGGCCTTGTCGAGGACGAGCGCGGCCTGCCCCGTGCCCGGAGCGGAAGTGCCGGGTTCCCCTGTGCCCGGAGCGGAAGCGCCGAGAAACAGGCACACGCTCGCGCGGTCGCTGGCCGCGATGAGGGGATCCGTCACGCAGTCGAAGTAGCCGGGTCCACCCTGCCCGTCGAGGAGGTTGCCGTTGCTGTGCGAGTATGCGAAGCGCCAGAGTCCGTCCCAGTCCTGCTCGGCGGCTAGCGCGCCGGTGAGGATGCCGCCCATGCCGCGGTAGCGGCCGGGGCCGGAGAAGTTCCACTCCGTAATGGTGTAGGGCTTTGCCGAACCCTTCGCGTAGCCGCGGTGCAGAATCGCAGGAAGCTCGTTGCGGATGGGGTTGGCGTTGGAACAGCGCGACGGCAGCTTCCACAGCTTGTCCAAAAACGCCGGGTGGTCCACGTAGAAGTGGCTATCCACGTAGTCGTAGAGCGGCGTAAGGCCCTCGCCCTCGCCGTGCCAGCGGCCGTTGTTGTCGTTGGTGAGGAGCGTCCGGCAGCCGAGCGAGCGCACGAAGGCGGAGCAGCGTTCCCAGACGCGCCGGTTCACCCACTCGTCGAACTGGTGGTGCATGTCGGCGTAGTCTTTCGATCCTGGCGCGGCGGGTTCGGGGTCGAATTTTTCCGCCGGAATGCCGCGCTCCTCGCAGAAGCGCCTCCATGCCTCGCGTACCACGGGGTCCTTCGCCTTGCCGGCGCGCTCCCAGGACATGTTGAGCTTGCCCTCGTTGATGAGCGAAATGAGCGGCATGCCAGGCTCGTCCTTCATTGCGCGCCCGGTGTAGGGGTTCACGTGTTCCAGAAACGCCCGCGCCCATTTGCACCAGTCCTCGAAGGCGCCATCGTGAAGGCCGACGTAGGTCTTGTAGAGCTGACACTCCATGTCGCCGTCGCGGTCGATGCCGATGTCGCGCCACTTGACGGGCCTCGACACGTAGAGGTCGGTCGTCACGTAGAGGCCGGCTTCGTAGCACCGGGCGAGCAGGTAGTCGAGTTTTTCGCGGGCGCCGTCCTCGTTTTTGGCCCACATGCCGTCGTGGTGGTGGACGCGGATGGAGTTGTAGCCGCAACGCACAAAGCGTTCGACGAGGCGGTCGGCCATGTCGTGGTCGGGGTAGTTCGCGGAGAAGCAGAGGTTGACGCCGTAGAAGCGCTGCCCAACGCCGGGCAGGCCTTCGAACTCGAAGTGCCCGCCGACGGCGCGGAGCCAGCCGTGCTTCCCGGCGGGGGCGTCCTGAAAGCCCATGCCTGAGAGGTCGAGGGCGCTGCCGGGAACGGGGTCCTTGCGGTATTCGAGCGGGATCCACTCGTCGCCGCGCGCGATGGTGACGGGCTTCGAGGACGCGAGCGCGATGCCGTCGGGCGACGAGACCCGCATCTTCCATACGAGGCGGTCGCCCGGGGCGAAGGTGCGCGGGTTGATGGCCTCTCCGAAACGGACCGACCAGCGCTCGCCCCACGGGCGCGAATCCTGCGAGTGGTAGGCGACCGGCTGCGCGAACTCCACGTGCAGGACGCGGCCATCATGCGCCGGGAGGTCGTAGGAGGCGGACGAGCCGTCGCCAAGGCCGAACGGCGGTTCCTCGGGGATTGCAACGTCGACAGCGAGGCACTGCAGCCGCGCCGCGGCCAGGCATTCGATCTCGATCACGCCATCGAGCGCCCCGCCCGGGGCCTCCGACCACGAGCCGTGGCCGCGGAAGAGCGTCGTTCCGTCGGTTTCGCGTATTTCGAAAACGCGCTCGCCGGTTTCGGCGCTTTGCCAATCGGCCTTGATCGGGATTCCGGTCCAGCCGGGGCGGAAAGCGGAGATGTCAATGTCGCCGCCCGGGAACGACAGCCCTCCATTTCGTGTCACGCGCACCACGAGCGGGCGCGCCTCGGTGACATTCTCGCCCTCGGGGGCGAATTTGGATGCCGCCGCGCCCGGCACAGGACAGAGTGCCCGGCCCGGGAGTGCCGGGGCCGTGTATCCGGCCAGCGAGGCGGCGATGGCCGCGATGAAAATGGCGTGTTTCATGGTGATGGATTTCCCCGACACCAAGCAGTTCGTGCAACGCGCACCACATATCCCGTGGTTGTCGAGGCCTTTCTTGTGGACGGGATAATAGCACTTCCGCCTCTGCCTTTCAATTCCAGAAGTATTTCGGATAATATGATATTTCTGTTCGGATATGATGATTTATCCCATTGACGCCAAAATGCCGTCCGGGGATAATGGAGCGCGAAAGGGCAACCCATGCACATCCAACACACCCAAGCATCCATGCGTTCCTCCTTTGCGGCCGCCTTGTTCGCGGCCTCCATTCTCGCGGCCCCAGTGGCCGCCTCTGCGTCCGGCGGCGCCACGGACGGCTTCTGCTGGGCGAACGCCTGGTGGGCGCCGGAATTCAACCCGTTCGCCGCCAGCTCGCCGTATTGGGAGGGCGGCGTCGTCCCGCGCGACGGCGGCGTCGGCACATTCACGGGGACAAGCCTTCCAAACATCCGGTTCAACGGCGACACGCTGCGCGGCCTCGACTTCGGCGACGTTCAGTTCGTCGGCTCGCCGCGGTATCGCCCGACGCTGAACGGCTCCCTCACGCTCGCGGGCGACGCCTTCATTGGCGGAACCGGCGGCGGCGCCCTCATCGCGAACGTGGCGGGCACGATTTCCGGCACGGGCGACAACACCTTCACCAAGAAAGGCTACGGGACGCTCGTCCTTTCGACGCCGCTCGCGGACTTCGCCACGGTCGCGGCCGGCGGCGGGACTCTCCGGACGTCGGCGACGGACGGCACGCTCTTCTCGTCGTCGGGGACGCAGGCGGTGCGCGGCGGCTTCTTCTCGTGGGAACCCGGCGCTGCTGCGGCGGCCTCGATGCGGCCCGTCGCCTATGGCCCGCGCGGCGGCGGCATCAAGGTCGCCGCGGCGAGCGGCGCCACCGCGACGCTCTCGATCCCCTCGCTCACGCCCGAAGCGGACGGCGCGACGCTCTGGATCCGCGCCGCCGGCGGCACGAACGCTCTCGGCTCGACGGTGAAGGTGCTTGTCTCAGCGCCGCCCGCGCTCGTGAACGGAATGCTGAACCCCGGCATCGTGACGCACGACGAATCGACGGAATCGTGGCCCGTCCTCTTCACCACCTACGACGCGCAGAAGGGCATCGTCCCGTATCCCGCCTCGTCGATGGCGGATCTTCCCTCGGCCGCGGACACCGACGTGGCCGTCGTGAAGGCCGACACGACGCTCTCCGCATCGAAGCGGGTCGCGGCGCTCGTCGTCGATGACACGGCATCGCTCTCCATCGGCTCGGGCGCGACGTTGACCGTCGGCGACGGCAACGCGGCGCATCCCGCAGGCGTGATCTTCAACCACAACGTCCAAAAGGGGGCGAACGTCGCCATGAACTTCGCGGGCGACGGGACGCTTGACTTCGGCGACTCCCCTGGCGTGGTCTGGACGTCGATGCTGACGAAGAACGGCTGGGGCCCCAACCGCGGCGTCGTCCTCGAGACGAAGATCGCCGGCCGCAACGGCGTCACGTTCGCGTCGCACGACCGCGGCGCGGCGGACACGGCAGGCTTTTTCCAGATCGGCAGCGGCTTCGCGCAGTGGAGCGGCCCCACGCGGCTCGAAGGCGGGATGCTGTGGGTCACGGCGCAGGATGCGCTTCCGGCGGGCGACATCTACGTCCTTGGCGGCACGGGGCGCGGCGGCGCACATTTCCGGCCGAACGCCGGCGGATGGACTTTCCCCCAGAACTTCTTCCTCGCCGGTTCCGGCCCCTACGGCGACGGCGACTGCGCGTTCTACCTCCAAAACGGCAATACGGGGCTGGGCGGGCAGGTGACGCTGCTCGACGACACCGTCTTCCACAGCGCAAACGCCTCGCTGGGCGGCGCCGTCTTCGCGAAGGGCGTCCGCGGTCCCGGCTCGCTGATTCTCGACAACGGCGGGAAACTCGACTTCGGCGGCGTCAACACCTTCGGCGGGCTCACGCTTACGGGTTCGACCGCCATCCGCTTCCGCGCGGGCTCGACGTTCGGCGCGGGGCGCGTATGGATGAAGGGCGGCGACCACCGCTTCGCCTTCGACCGCGGCTGCTCGATCGTCTCCACGAACGAGTTCCGCCTCGATTCGGGCTCGCTCTCGATGAGCCTCGACAACGGCGACCTCGCATTCACGAAGCCCGCGTCCCTCGCCTCGCTCGCGCTCACGAACTTCTCCGCCGTCGCGATCGGCGGCGAATGGGACGTGGCGAAACTCGCGGGCTGCGGCGCGCGCGACACGACCCTCGGCAACGAGCGCGTCACGGCGACGGCCGGCGGCGCCACGCTCGCGCTGGGCGACGCCTCGGACGCCGTGCTGGCGACGACGCTCGCCGACGGCGACGGCGTCCTCGGCCTCGCGAAGCAGGGGACCGGCACCCTTGAAATGCCCGCCGACGACACCCGCGCCTACACGGGCGCGACAACGGTTCGCGAAGGCACCCTCAAACTCAACGACGATCCGCTCCTCTCCTCCTCGCTCCTCTACTGGCTCGACGCCTCGCGCGAAGAGGACTTCTCCTTCGACGCGGCGACGGGCGCCATCACGTCGTGGAGGTCGCGCGGCGGCAAGTCGAACGCTGTGTTCTCCACGGCAAACGGCACGCCGACGCGAGGCACGGCCGACAGGGTGAACGGCCTCGACGTGGTGACGACGAAGAAGGCCGAAGGCGATGTCGCCGACCGGCTCGTCGGCTCGGCCTCCGCGCCGCACCGCACCGTGTTCGTCGTCTGCCGCGCGCGCTCCTCGGCGGCCAACGCCGGCCTCATCGGCAAAAACGGAGAGGACATCGGCCACCGCATGACCAGCACGTCGCTCTGGCAGCCGGAATCCGGCTCCTGGACGCTCAACACGACCGGCGCGATCCGCATCGACGGCGAGGACGCCGCGCGGCCCGCGATCAACGTCGGCTCGACGCGCATCCTCACGCTCGTCCACGACCGCGACGGTTGGCCGGCGTCCGTCTCTTGGGGAGGCAGCACGGCGTCCTGCGACTTCACGCCCGCGATCGGGTGGTACTACTCGCAGCGCGTCTTCGACGGCGACTACTGCGAAATTCTCGCCTTCGACCGCGTCCTCTCCGAGCACGAGAAGCGCGTCGTCGAAAACTACCTCTCCGAGAAGTGGCTCGGCCGGACGCTCTGGGCCGACACGCTCGCGGCGCCCGCGCTCCCCGCCGCGACCGCGCTCCGCGTCGAAACCGGCGCGACGCTCGACCTCGCCGGCGTCTCCGCCACGGTGGCGTCGCTTTCCGGCAACGGCACGATCACGAACTCCTCCGAGACGGCGGCCACGCTCACGGTGACGGGCGCGGCGGACTTCACGGGCCGCATCGCCGGCCCCGTCACGGTCGCCACGTCCGGCAGCGCCTCCATCGGCGCGGTCGTCGGCTCCGGCGCGGCGCTCGCACAGCAGGGCGGGACGCTCGCCGCCGGGACGCATTTCCTGACGCCCCCGACCGACGGCCTTGCCTACTGGTGCGACGCCGCCGCGCGGGACACGATTCTCGAAGCCCCCGGCGTCGGCGTGACGGGCTGGGTGAGCCGCGCCGCGTCCACGTCGCCGTCCCTGGTCCTTCGCGACGGCGCACCGGCCTACGAGTCCTCCGGCCTTGGCGGCAAGCCGGGGCTGCGGTTCGGCACTGGCAGCTCGCTTACGGCCAAGACGCCCAGCGCGGTCCGCACGGTCTTCGTGGTGGCCGCGCTTTCCGGGACGCAGAGCGGCAACGGCGGCCTGTGGGGCATCTCCGGTCTGGACCGCGGCTTCCGGTTCGGCAACAACACGACGAGGCTCGAGGGCGATGACGGCCACGTCCGCCCGACGCTCCCCGGAGACCGGGTCTGCGTGGACGGCGTCCTCGACGGCGGGCAGGCCACGGACTTCGCGAGCGGCGTGACGCGCGTCTTCAGCGCCCGGATGGACGGCGTCGAGGAGCATTTCTACAACATCGGGCTCGGCACTCCTGCGGCGCGCGGGACGGTGGTCGGCAAATACTGCTCCAACAGCTCGTTCCAGGGCCTTGTCGGCGAAGTTATCGCCTACGACCGCGTCCTCACCGCCGGCGAGATGGAGCAGGTTGAGGCGTATCTCATGGCAAAGTGGAAGACGGCGACGTGGACGGAAGGCAATCCCCCGGCCGAGGCCGAACGCGGATTTCTCGATGGTTCGGCACTTTCCGTCGGTTCCGGCGCCAGCGTCGATCTTGGCCCCGCCGCCGTCACCATCGGCACCCTCCGCAACGACGGTGCCGGCGGCTCGCTTACCGGCAACCTCACCATCGAGGACGCATTCGTCGTTGATGCCCATGACCGATCTTCGATTTTGCCCGTCGCCGTGGACGGCAATGTCGAGATCGGACAACATGTCGAGGCGACCGTACTCCGCATCGGGAATTTGGAGCGGAACCGCCGCCACGACGCGCTCACTGCCACCGGTACGCTGACCGGGGATTTCGCGACCGTGAACGGCCTCACAGGCTCCTGGCGCGCCGCGAGGTCGTCGAACGCCTGGTACCTCGACGCCTCCCCCTTTGTCATGATCCTGCGATGAGCGCCGCACGCTCGATGCTCGCCGCCGCAACCGCATGCGCGGCGACGGTCGCCGAATGCATCACCATCGGAACGGACGCGCTTCGGGTGGAAATCGATTCGGCGACCGGGCGATTGGCCGGCATCGAGTCCCGGGGGCGGACGCTCCTCGCCGACGACCCCGCGCTCCCGGCTCCCATGGCCTTTGACGGCGCCGACATCCGCGAGCAAAGCGATGCCCCGTGGTCGTGCGTAGGCGTCCGCGTGGCGGACGGGCAGACTGCGGTCGTCGAATGGACGCTTGGTCCGTGGCGCGGGTCGGTGGAATGGGAGGTCCTTCCCGCCGACAGGATGGTGCGCCGCTCGTTCGCGTTTGAATGGACCGGGGACGAGCCGGTCCGGCTCCATGCGTTCGAGGTCTTCCACGGGAAGATGCGCTGCCCCGGCGGGCGCGGGCGCTATCTCCTGCCGGGGAGATTCCCGCCGCTGAGCCGAAGCGCGGCGGAGTTTCTCGACGGCCATGTCGAGGAGGGGGCCGTCTTCACCCCCATGTCCATCGGCGACAACGGCGAAGCAAGCGTCATGGTGGCCGTGGACGAACTCGTCCCCTACGCCGACTACTCGGTTCCGCGTGTCATCGAAAGGGCGGACGGCTTTTCGCTCACGACGCGCTTCGAGACGGCCGGCTGGATGCGCAAGGGTGCCCCGCAGCGCGTGGGCGACGTGTGGCTCTGCTTCCGCGACGGCGACGCGGAGAATCATCTCCGCCATGCGGGCGACTGGTTCCGCAAGGTCGGCATGATGCCGCCGCCGGACCGCCCCGGCTGGATGGAGACGCTCGCCCTCTACTCCATGCACCCCTGCGGGCATGCCGAAGACAACTTCTCCGACCGCGACGGACTGGCCCTCGCCACCCGCTATCTTCCGTTTCTCGAGGCGCTGGGCGTGAACGGCATCTGGATGCGCCCGATCGAGGACCAGTCGCCCTACGTCCCGCGCGACTACTTCGCGTTCCAGCCGGGCATCGGAACCGCCGACGACCTGAAGGCATACGTCGCCGCCGCCCATCGTCTCGGCATCCGCGTGTGGCGCGACGCCGTGGTCCACGGCGGACGCTCGGACTCCCCGCGCGCCAAGGCCCATCCCGAATGGCTCGCATGGCGCGAGGACGGACGCCCCGACCACGTGTGGACCTACGACTACTCCCACCCCGGATGGGTCGCCGCCTTCTCCAACATCGTCGGCGCCCTCACGCGGGACTACGGACTCGACGGCTGGCGCATCGACGTGGCAAGCGGGTCGCGCGGCCCCAACTGGAATCCGGACGCGGCCTCCATGCGCGGCAGTTCGGCCCGCTGCCAGGGCGGTCTCGCCCAGCAGCGCGCCATCCGCGCGGCGTCGCGCGCGGTGTCGCCCGATTCCGCCACGCTGGCCGAATCGACGTTCGCCTCCAGCGCCTGCGCGAGCGACGCCATCTACGACTACCGTCCGAATCTCGTCTGGTTCTTCCGCTTCACCGACACCGAGACGGCCGAATGCGTCCGCAACATCCGGCGATTCCTCCACGAGCAGCAGTGCGCCCTGCCGCCCGGCACGCTTCTCATGCACTATGCGGAGAACCACGACACCCTTCCCGCGCCGCTCCTGTTCGGCCGCGCCGCCGCCAACGCCCTCTTCGCGATGACGGCGTGGATTCGCGGCTTTCCTCTCGTCCCCGACGAGGGCGAGGACGGCTGTTTCGAGACGTGGCGCAGCATCCTGCGCACCCGGCGCGAAGTCCCTGAACTCACGCGCGGCACATGCGACTACGAAGGCGTCGACGCGCCCGATGGCGTTTTCGCGTGCCTGCGCGAATGCGGGGAGGGGGCGAGCCTGGTCCTCGTGAATTTCAACGGCCGCAGGATCCAGGGTTCCGTTTCGTATCAAGGGGGAGCCGCCGACATCGACCTTCCGCCTTTTGGCTACGAAGTGCGCCGGGTTCGCGGCGCGCCGCTGCCACCCTGCGCGCCCGTGCCGCCGTTCCACGCGGAGGCCGGAGAGACCGCAAGCGAACGACAGCAAGAGGTCGCCGTCACGCTCCGTTCAGGCGCGCCGGCGCCGGAGGCGTGCCGCATCGTCTCCGAGCCGCTGCCTTCCGGCTGCATCCGCCACCGCGTCGCCGACCTCGGAGGCCTAGACGCCACCAACGTGCAGCTCGTCGTCCGGATGCCCGGCGCGGTGCGCTGGTTCGCGCATGCGGCGGACGGCGACTTCGAGAGTCCGTTCCTCGTGCGCCATCCGGGATGGGACAAGGTGGATTCGCAACTCTTCCACCGCCCGCGCGAAGGCGCCGTGCGCTGGCGCTCGTCGCTCCACCCCTTCGGCTTCACGCCCGCGCGAGCGTGTGTCGGAGGCATTTGCGGCGACAAAGCATGGTGCGTTTCCGGCATCGACCCGGCGAAGGCCGAGGCCGTTGTCCTTGATCGCGTAGGGTCCGAACCGGGCCTTGCCGTCGCCATCCGCAGCGACGACCCCGCCGGTCTGTCTTGCGAAGTATTGTTCACAAATGACAATTGCCACCATTGTTCGCAAATATCCTCCTTTACCGGCATTCCCGAACTCGCGGCCGTTATGGCCGGATGGGAGTGGGAGAGCGGGAACCTGCGCGTCCGCATCCAGCGCAACGGCACGTTGCGCGGCGTGTGGCGGCGCGACGGCCCCGGCGCCACTTGGCGGCGGATCCTCTTGGAGGCGTCCATCGAAACGGACACCGGCTCGGGCCGCCGCACGATGTTCGGCGGACCCGGTTCCCGCGAATGCAAGCAAAGCCTTGAATTCGACTGCCCGATGTCGTTCTGGCGCGAAGCGGACGGAACGGTCCATCTGGATTTCGGCCCCGGCGACCTGCGCCAATACGGGCGAAGCGCGAGGATGGCCTCCCCCGTCTGGTTCCGCACACGCTACACGCTGCGCCCCGGAGACGACTCGTTCCGCCTGGAAAGCGCCCTCTCGGCGGAGCGCGCCTTCGCGGCGGGAGAGGGAACGCTCGCCCTGCGCATGGATTTCGACAACGAGGAACCCGGCGGGCACGTCGCCGAATGGTCGTCTTTCGGCGCGGAACCTCTCGTTCGCGACGAGGGCGATCATCGGTGCTATCATTGGTTGAGTCCCGCCGCCACCTTCGATCCGCAACCGGGAACCTGGCACGGCGTCAGGATGCAAATTCGATGACCCATCTCCAGAAACAGACCACAAACAAATGAGCGGAATCAACCTGGAATCCATCTACGAAGAGGTCCGAACGCCGGTCAAAACGGGCATGGCGCTTGCGCCGGAACCCGGCGAAATGCTGGACAGCCCCGTGGTTTTCCGCCACGGGAACCGCTGGTTCATGATGTTCATCCGCTTCGACGGCAAGGGCTACGAGACGCACCTCGCGAAATCGTCCGACCTGCGTTCCTGGACACGGCTCGGCTGCGTCTTCCGGCGCGGCGAAAAGGGCGCGTGGGATTCGGCACAGGCCGACGGCTGGCCGGCCCTCGTTGACACGCGCTGGGACGGCCCCAACAACCTCAACGCCTTCCAGGGCCGCTACTGGATGATGTATCTTGGCGGGTCAAAGGACGGCTACGAGACCGACCCGCTCTCCACCGGCGTCGCCTGGACGGAAGCTCCCTCCGACCTGCGCCTCTGGACGCGCTACGCGGACAACCCCGTGCTGCAACCCTCGGACCCGGACGCCCGCGCCTTCGAGCGCGCGACGATCTACAGGCACTTCACGGTCGATGATCCGGCGCGCTCGTGCGGCGGACGGTTCGTGAACTTCTACAACGCCGCCGACGCCGTCTCCCACCGCGAGACCATCGGCATGGCCGTCTCGGACGACATGCTGCACTGGCGGCGCGCCGGCGACGGTCCCGTGATCGAAAACGGAGACCCGGCGAAGCATTCGATCTCCGGCGACCCGATGATCCGGCGCATCGGCGACGTGTGGGTGATGTTCTACTTCGGCTGCCAGTGGAAGGGAGACCTCGGAGCGTTCGACACCTTCGCCTGCTCGCGCGACCTCCGGCACTGGACCAAGTGGGAGGGAGAACCGCTCGTCCAGCCCTCCGAGCCCTACGACGCCCTCTACGCGCACAAACCCTGGGTTCTCAAGCACGACGGGATCGTTTACCACTGGTATTGCGCCGTCGCGCGAAATGCGGACGGCCACGAAACCCGCGGAATCGCGCTGGCGACGTCAAAGCCGCTGCCCGACCCCCGTCCAGAAAGACAACCGAAATGAAGGCGTCGAAGTTCAACGTGGCGTCATCGTGCATGGCGCTTTTTGCATGGTGCATTCTTTCCGTCGCGGCTTGCTCGGAGGCGGCCGACTGGACGCGCGCCGACTGGACGCTGCCGGAGTCCGGCGCGGTGCGCGAGGGCGACGTGATTGCCTTCGACCTTGCCGAAACCGGGACGGCGATGGCGACAACGCCCGTCGACCTCTCGCCCTACGCCGGGAAATGCGCCACGGCGCGCATTCGCGTCGCAGCGGAGAATCTCCTGCCCGGCCCGCGCCGCCACCTGGGCTACAAGTTCATGCTCTCGTTTCAGGACGAGGCAACCGGCGAAAGATTGTGGCCTGGCGCACCGTGCCTCGTCGGCACCTTCGACTGGCGCGAATCGACCATCGAACTCGACCTGCGCGGGCGCAGGCCGGGGCCGGCGACGCTCCATCTCGGCATCCAGGATTCGAGCGGCCGCGTCCGCTTCGACCTAGCGTCGCTCGAAATCGAGGAGGCCGCGCCGCTCTTCTCCGACGACGATTCCGACGCCAAGTGCGTCTATTCGCCTGCGGTCGCCACGCGGCCCGTCGGGCGCGGCGTGATGCTCCCATCGGAGCCTTGCAAGGAGGAGGATTTCCGCACGCTCCGCGAATGGGGCGCGACGCTCGCCCGCTACCAGATGATCCGCGGCTGGGGAACCGTGGGCGGCAACGCCGACATCGCCGAATATGCCGCATGGGTCGATTCTAAGATCGACCACCTCCTGAACGACGTCCTGCCGTGGGCGGAGAAATACGGAATCGACATCGTCGTCGATCTGCACGTCGCGCCGGGGGGCGTGGATGAATCGCGCGACATGGCGATGCTCCACGACGGACGCTACGCCGACGCCTTCGTCGAGGTGTGGCGCAACATTGCGCGCCGCTGCAAGGGGCAGCCCCGCATCTGGGGCTACGACCTCATCAACGAACCGGTCCAGACGAAGCCGGCGGCGCCGGGCTGCGACTACTTCTCACTCCAGGCGAGGGCCGCGAAGGCCGTGCGGGAGATCGACCCCGTGACGCCGATCATCGTCGAGTCCAACATGGCCTGCTCGCCCGCGGCGTTTTCCTACCTGCGCGCGCTCGACCTTCCCGACGTCATCTATCAGGTCCACATGTATGTCCCGACGGAGTTCACGCACCAGGGCGTCTACGGCGGCAAGCCCATCGCATACCCGAACGCGGGGCGGGGGTGGAACCGCGAAGCGCTGGGAAGAATCCTCGCGCCGGTGCTCGACTTCCAGCGCCGCCACGGCGCGCGCATCTACGTCGGCGAGTTCAGCGCCATCTGCTGGGCCGAAGGCGCCGACCGCTACATCGCGGACTGCATCTCCCTCTTCGGGGAATACGGCTGGGACTGGACCTATCACGCCTTCCGCGAATGGGCTGGCTGGAGCGTGGAACACGAAGGCACCTGCCATGCCGACCTGCATCCCTCCGCCGACAACCCCCGCAAGCGCGCGCTTCTCGAAGGCCTGAACGCAAAATGACGAACCCACTGGAAACCATCCGCCGCGAACTGGCGGACGGCGTCCGCGAAATCGCGATTTCCAAAGGCGTCTACCGCGTTTCCCCGCCGGAAGGAAGCGGGACGTATCTCGCGCTGCGCGGGCTGCGCGACGCCACCCTCGATTTCAACGGCGCGGAACTGCGCGGACTCGCGAACACGCGCTTTCTCCTCCTTGAGGACTGCGAGAACGTCGTCGTCCGCAATCTGGCGCTCGACTACGAGACGCCGCCCTACACGCAGGCCGAAATCGTCGCCGCCGACTCCGACGGCGACTGGACGCTCCGGACGCTGGACGGATACCCCGCGCCGCCCCCCGCGCTCCTGCGCGAAATCTGGCCCTTCCAGGTTTACGGGCGCGAAACGCTCGAACTCGTGAACCCCATGCGCATGGGCGACGGCTTCAAGGTCGTCAGGACCGGGCCGCGCGAATACCGCGCAAGCGGCGGCGTCAACCGGGCCGGGGGCGTAGGCGACATCGTCGTATGGAACGTCTTCACGGCGGGCGGGAAGGCCGATCTCGGCGGCGGTGCGGAGCGCAACGCGGTCCACTGCCTGCGCTGCCGACGCTGCGTCTTCGAGGACCTCGCGGTTTACGCGACCCCCGGCGGGCGCGCCTTCGAGGAGCATTCGTGCGAGGCGAACGAATACCGGCGCTGCCGCGTCGTGCGGCGCGGGCCGGAGGACGACTTCGCCGCGCGCGAAGTCCCGCGCCTCCGCAGCGCCGGGCACGACGCCTTCATGAGCCGCCGCGCCGTCGTCGGGCCGAAGATCATCGACTGCGTTGCGCAGTATCACTGCGACGACGCGGTGAACGTCTCCGGCGTGTTCGCGGTCGTCTCCGCCGTCGATGGCCGCCGCGTCCGGCTCGTCTCCATTTCGGAATCGCCCTTCGCCGTCGGCGACACGGCGCAGGCGATGGGCATGGACGGCGCCGTCAAGCCCGAACTCGCCGTCACGGCAGTCGAGCCGCAGTCTGCCGCCGCGACGGACGCCGAGCGCGCGTTTCTGCGCTCCATCGGCCTCTGGCCGGGGCTCGCGGAGCAAAGCCCGGCGATTGCGTCGGAAATCGAAGTCGCCGATGCGGCGGGCCTTGCGTGCGGCGACCCCGTGATCTCCAACCGGGCGCAGGGCAGCGGCTTCGAGATACGCGGCTGCACCTTCGGCCACAACCGCGCCTTTGGAATGCGCATCCGCGCCTCGAACGGCATCATCGCGGACAACACCGTCGAGGCGACCGAAGGCTGGGGCCTTTTCATCGGCCCGGAATACGAATGGCTCGAAGGCGGAATCTCGCACGACATCGCAATTACCGGCAACGACTTCCGCGGCTGCGGCGTCGCGGTCGGCGGCACCGCCGCCTTCCGCCGTCCGCTTCCGCCCGGCAGCCTCCGCAATGTCACGCTCGTTGGATGACCACTACCATGCTGCAGCACTCTGACATCTTCTTTCCTCTTCCCGCCGGCGCCGTCGCGATGCGCGGCGGGCTGGAGCGCGTGATCCGCGCCTCCATTGACGGCTGGATTCTCGGCGCCGTCCCCTACCACGACTTCTCCCGCATCTTCCGCGAGGGACGCCCCAAATACGCCACTGGCGAGATGTGGGGCAAATTCGTCCGCTCCGGGTGCTTTATGTATCGCGCCTTCCCGGAACCCGCCATCCGCGACCGGATGCGTGAGGCCGTCGCCGAAATCCTCGCCGCCGAGCGCCCCAACGGCTCCATCAGCTGCTCGTCGCCCGAGGCGCAGCCCGACGGCCCAGGCGGCGATCTCTGGGAGCGCAAATACGTGATGCTAGGCCTCCTCGAATACTACGCGCAGATCGACCGCGACCCGGCCGTCCTCGCCTCGCTTCGCCGCCAGGCCGACGCGATCCTCGCCCAGGTCGGCCCGGCCCCGAAGGCCGACGTGCGCGACCTCGGCTGGAGTCCGAACCACGTCGAATCCTCCACGCTCCTGGAACCGTTCATGCGCCTCCACGCCCTCACCGGCGAGCCGCGCTACCTCGAATTTGCGCGCTATCTCGTGGAGTGCGGCGGCGCGAAAGGCTCCGACCTCGTGCAGATGGCGCTGGGCAACGTGCCGCCGCACCTCATGGGCGGCGTCTATCCCAAGGCATACGAGACCACGAGCTACTTCGAGGGGCTGGCCGACTACGCGCGCGCCACGGGTGACGGACGCGTCCGCCGGGCGGTCCTGAACTACTTCGCGCTCGTCCGCGACCGCGAGCTCACGATCGTCGGGAATGGCGGCGCCGACCAGCCATTCCACCCGCGCGTCTGCGGCGAGGCGTGGAGCGACACCGCCCGCGAACAGACGAACCCCGACATCACGCGCATGATGGAAACCTGCACGGGCGTCACGTGGATGAAATTCTGCTCGCACGTCCTGCGCCTGACGGGCGACTGCACCGCCGCGGAGGCGATCGAGACCTACGTTTACAATGGCCTCGTCGGAGCGATGAAGCCCGACGGAACGGGCTTCAGCTACGTGAACCTCCTCGACGGAGTGAAGACCACGAACACCGGCTGGGGCTGGGAATTCGGCGGCTTCCGCGTCACGTGCTGCAACCTCAACGGCCCGATGGGGCTCGCCTACATCCCCTACGTCGCCGTGATGCGGAGCGCCGAAGGCCCCGTCGTGAACCTCTATTGCGGCCTTGACGCCAAGACCGAGACGCCCTCCGGCGCGCCGCTCGCGCTCTCCATCGACACCGACTATCCACGAGACGGCCATGTGCGCATCGCCGTCTCGCCCGCCGCGCCGGAGACCTTCACGCTGCGCCTCCGCATCCCCGCGTGGAGCGCGGAGACGGCGGTGGCCGTAAATGGGGATGCGGCTTCCAGCCGCGTCGCCCGGGAGACGCGGCCCGAAGGCCGCATCCCCGCCCGGGCGGGCACCTACCTGGAACTCCGCCGCGAATGGCGGCCCGGCGACGCCGTGACGCTCGACTTCGACATGCGCTGCCGTCTCATCGAGGGGCCGCGCGGCGTGAACCGGGCAGGGGATGGCCGCGTGGCCGTTGCCTACGGCCCGGTCGTCCTCACCCGAGAAGAGCGCCGCGACCCCCGTTTCGACAAACCGGCCGACATCCAGTCCGACGCCGACGGCACCATCCCCGCGCGCCGCGTCCGGCCACCTTCCGGCGCCCGCGTCGCCTTCGACATCCCCCTTCGCGGCGGCGGCTCGATCCTCATGACCGACTACGCCTCGGCGGACTGTTGGGACGGCTCGCGCATCCGCACGTGGATTGCGCAATCCGGGGCGTTCCGGTAACATTTTCGCCATGAAAACAAAGGACATTCCGATTCCCGCGGTCCTTTTCGCCGCTTGCGTCCTCCACGCCGAAGAGCCGGTCCGATCATCGCCCCCGCCGCCAGTAAACTGGGACTCCGCCTGGCTGTCCGGGTCGCTCGGCCGCGACTGTCCGTTCTTCGCCCCTGGCGAGGAGATGGCCTTCTCCATCCGCCTTGAGGGCGCCGATGGCGACATCCCGCCAGACACCTACTTCGTCGATTGGGAGCGGCGCGGCGACGACGGAATCGTCAAGAAGGGTCGCGCCCCGCTCCCGACGGCCGAGGCCCCGCTCGTCGTCCGCACGAAAATGGACGCGCCGGGCTTCGTCTGCGTCGAGGCCAACGTCGTGACAGCCGATGGTAGGCGCGTCCCGAAGAACCACCGCTGGGAGAAGCGCGTCTTCTTCATGGGCGGGGCGGCCGTCGCGCCCGACTCGCTTCGCGCCGGGACGGAGCCGGCCGACTACGACGCCTTCTGGGAGGAGCAGATGGCGGCGCTCGCCGCAGTGCCCGTCGAAGCGGAGCTTGTCCCGACGCCATGCGCCGACCCCGGCGTCCGACTCTACGCCGTGCGCGTTCCCTGCGCCGGGCCGCGTCCCGTCACGGGATGGCTCACCATGCCCGCCGACGCCTCTCCGGAAAAGCGCTATCCCATTGAAGTCAGCTACCGCGGCGCATCGCACAACGACCAGCCAGCGCCGGACAAGGGCCCCCGCGACCGCATCCGCTTCGAATCCAACGGCCATGGCTTCGACCTCGGCCGAGGGCCGGACTACGTAAAGGAGTTCTTCGCCTCGATTTGCAAGCCAGGCTTCGAATACGGCTTTGATCCCGAAAGCAACGAGCGTCGCGAGACGAGCTACTGGCTCGGCATGGCGCTGCGGGCCGTCCGAGCGCTCCAGTGGATCGCGACGCTCCCGGAGTGGGACGGCAGGACCCTCGAACTCTCCGCCGGCAGCCAGGGCGGCTGGCAGGCGCTCCACGCCGCAGCGCACTTCCCGGGCGTCACGAAAATCACCACCGCCAGCACGTGGGGCTGCGACTGGACCGGGCAGGCCGAACACGGGCGCCTGAAGGCGGGCTACCGTCCGAAATGCTGGTTCCCCGACATGGCCTACTTCGATCCTGTCTTCGCTGCGAGGCGCGTCCGCTGCCCCGTGCAGATCACTCGCGCCGGACTGGGCGACTACGTTGTCGCGCCGTCGTCGCTGGCCGTCCTCTACAACGAGCTGCGCGTCCCGAAGAAAATCACGTGGTGCCAGGGCTGGACGCACGGCTGGAGTCCGGCCGGCATGTCGAAATGGACCATCGACGGCGGCTTCGACGCCGCCGTGACCGGCGCGTCGGCCACCGCCCCGACGACATTCGACTCCGGAAGTCTCGCCAATCCGTGATCCATCCCCGCCGCCGCTTTCGGCGAGGTGCGGCCGCTGATAGGACTGGCGGGAAGATCAATTTTGAAGCCACAAAGGACACAAAGGAACACAAAGCCTTTGTGAACTCTGTGCCCTTTGTGGCTAAAAACATCCCTGCGACTTAGCGCGAGGCGGCGACTTATAGGACCTGCGGCACGGGCGGAAAATCAATTTTGAAGCCACAAAGAACACAAAGGAACACAAAGCCTTTGTGAACTCTGTGTCCTTTGTGGCTAAAAACATCCCTGCGACTTAGCGCGAGGCGGCGACTTATAGGAC
>CAMNCG010000052.1 GCA_946534105.1 uncultured Verrucomicrobiota bacterium | reverse complement strand
ACCATCCGCACGACGGAACCCGGATCGACCCCGACGACTACGCCTACTGGTCCCGTGAATGCGCAGAGCTCTGGGGGCCGATCCTGGCGGACGCGGGCGTGCGCCTCGTCGTCTGCGGCCACAAGCACCGCTTCCGCTACGATCCGCCAACGGCGGACCGCCCGTGGGCGCAGGTCCTGGGCGGCGGACCCGACCTAGGCACGCTGCGCGGGCGTCCGGACGACTCCCTCTTCCCCACCGTCGTCGAGGGCTGGACCGACGGCGACGCGCTTCGCCTCCGCGTCCACGACGTGCATCGCGGGCGCGTCGTGCTGGACGAGACTCTCCCTCCGGCGTAGTGTGCGCCCGCGCTTCCCGCCTCTCTGATTTTCCGAAATCGACAAACCATGGACATTCTCAAGCAGACAACAAACGGATGGTGGCTCGAAGCCGACGTGCTCGTGGCCGGCGGCGGCCCCGCCGGAGTGTGCGCGGCGGTCTCCGCCGCCTCGGCGCGCGCGTCGTGCTCGCCGAGCGCTTCGGCTGCCTCGGCGGCAACCTGACGATCGGCCACGTCTCCCCGATCCTCGGATCGGTCGCACCCGGCACGATGGCGGACGAACTGCGCGCGCTTCTGGAGGCAGGACACGAAGGCGCACCTCAGACCGTCACGCGCAACGGCCAGGAACGCCACCTCGACCACGAGGAGGCCAAGGGCGTCCTCGCGCGCCTCTGCGCCGACGCCGGCGTGACGGTGCTCCTGTGCGCCCCGGTCGTGGACGCCGTCATGGAGGGCTCGCGCGTCGCCGGAGCCGTCGTGGACACGCCGAAGGGGCTGCGGAAGATCCGCGCCAGGGCCGTGGTCGACGCCACGGGCGACGGGCGCGTCGCCACGGCGGCCGGCGCCGGGTTCCGCATCGGCCGCGACGCCGATGGCGCGACCCAGCCGATGTCGCTGGAGTTCGACGTCGACGGCGTGGACGAATCGCGGGCCATCGCGGCCTGGGGCGGTTCGGACCCCGTGAAACTCCCCTCCGGCGAAGAATACCGCGAACTCTGCAAGCGCATGAACGCGGCGGGCGAGCTCCCGGAGAACGTCACGATCGTCCGCCTCCACCGCACCCTTCATCCCGGCGAGCGCTGCGTAAACGCGACACAGCTCAACGGCGTCGACGCGCTCGACCCATCCGCGCTCGGCCGGGCCGACGCCGAACTGCGCGCCCAGATCGACCGGTGCGTCGCGTTCCTCCGCAGGCACGTCCCGGGATATGAGCGGTGCCGCGTGAAATCCGGCGCCTCCGCGCCCGGCGTGCGCGAAACGCGCCGCATCGTCTGCGACGCCGCCGTGACGGACGCCGACGTGGAGGAGGGGCGCCACTACGCCGACGCCGTCGTCCACGACGCCTGGTTCCTCATCGACATCCACAACCCGACGGGTGGCGGACAGGCCGAAGGGCATTCGCAGCCAGCCCGGCCCTACGACATCCGCTACGGGGCGCTGCTACCGGCGGGTGTCGAAGGCCTCCTCGTGGCCGGGCGCTGCATCGGCGGCACCCATCGCGCCCACGCGAGCTACCGCGTGATGACGCCCTGCATGGCGATGGGCGAGGCGGCGGGCGTCGCGGCCGCGCTCGCCGCCGCGCGCGGCACGACGCCGCGCGCCGTGCCCTCCGCCGACATTCGCGACAAGCTCGCCAGACGCGGCGTGGCGCTGTAGGGAAGGAGAGACCGTCATGAAACGAGCAGCATTCCTTTTCTTCGCCATGCTCGCCGCCATTGCCACCTCCGCCGGCATCTCCGCCCCAGCCGCCGCGGACGGCCCGCCGGCCGCCGGTCGCTTTCGCGGCGTGATGCTCCGCGGAAATCCGGACGCGATGACGGAGGACGATTTCGCGACGCTCGGGCGATGGGGCGCGAATCTCGTCCGCTTCCAAATGCCGGTTGGGTGGCGCAAGCCGCGCCACTGGGAGAGCAACGACGACTACGACGCCTACATCGGCCACTGCCTCGACGTCCTCCAGGAGAAGGTGCTTGCCTGGGCGGACACCTACGGGCAGAAAGTCGTCCTCGACCTCCATGCGACGCCGGGTTCGCGCACCGAGGACATGGAAAACCGCGTGTTTCTCGAACAACGCTACGCGGACCACTTCGTGGAAACGTGGCGGAGGATCGCGGAACGCTTCAAGGGCGACCGTCGGCTCTACGGCTACGACCTCATGAACGAGCCGCTTCTGAACGGCGAGGGCGCGAACCGCAGGGTCATGGACCTCCAGCTGGAGGTAGCCCGCGCCATCCGCGCCGTCGATCCCGAGGCGACGATCATCGTCGAAGTGAACAACTGGGACGGACCGGGCGCCTTCCGCGACCTGGAGGCGCTGCCGCTCGGCAACGTGATCTATCAGGTGCATTGCTACCACCCGATGCCCTTCACGCACCAGGGCGTGAGCACCGGCAACCGCGAGCGCCTCAACGTCTGGCCGGACCCCGAAAAGGGCTGGGACAGGGAATTCCTCCGCGCGAACCTGGCGCCGGTCCGCGACTTCCAGCTCCGCACGGGCGCCCGGATCTACGTCGGGGAGTTCTCCGCCGTCGCATGGGCGCCCGGCGCGGAAAACTACCTCCGCGACTGCATCAAGCTCTTCGAGGAATACGGCTGGGACTGGTCGTATCACGCCTTCCGCGAATGGGACGGCTGGAGCGTCGAAAAGACGTGGACCGGACGCGATGGCGACCGCGACCTCTTCGAGCCCTCGGAAGACAATCCGCGCAAACGCACCCTGCTCGACGGGTTCCGCGCGGGCAACCCCCACATCCCATGAACGACATCACCGATCCCGACCGCCCCGTTCCGGGCGCCTGCTCCGAAATCTCGCCCGTCCCGGGCCACGCGCCGTCCCTCCTGCCCAAGGGGCGCGACTTCGCGCTCGTCTGGCACGACGAGTTCGACGGCGACCGCCTCGACGAAACCAAGTGGTCCTTCCGCACGACCTTCTGGGGCCGCAGGGCGCACTGGTTCGCGACGCCGGAGGACGGCGCCGTGGAAGTGCGCGACGGCTGCTGCCGGCTTCGCCTGGTGCGGCGCCCGGACGGACAGTTCGTCTCGCCCCAGCTCCAGACCGGGGAGCTCGTCTGGGACATCCCGCACGAAGAGAATCCGTCGGGATTCTGGCCGCTTCCGAAACGGTCGAAGCCGAAATTCGTCCACCGCTACGGATTCTACGAATGCCGGTGCCGCCTCCAGCAGATGCCGGACTGGTGGTCCGCCTTCTGGATGCAGACGCCGACGCAGGGCTGCTCGCTCGACCCGCGCCGCGCCGGCGTGGAGCACGACATCATGGAAAGCTTCAAGCCCGGCGAAGTCGTTCCGCACTGGTTCCACGCCAACGGCTACGGAGCCGACTGGCTCGGATTCTCCTCCCCGCGCCGGCCCGAAGAGGCGGACATCGAGGCGTTCAACGCCGCGCATTCGCTGAAACTCGACAAGACGCGCTTCCACCACTTCGGGCTGCTCTGGGAGCCGGACGGCTACACGTTCTTCGTCGATGGCGCGCGGCACGGCCCGAAAGTCGGAACCGCCCCCGGCGAAGCCGTCTCGCAGGTGGAGGAATTCATCCTCATCACCACCGAGGCGCAGTATTACCGGCAGGGCCGCATGACCGGCAAGGGCGCGCCCGGCCTCGCCGCCGCCGCCGAAGCCGGCGACGACTTCCTCGTCGATTTCGTCCGCGTCTTCGACCTCGTCCCGTAGCGCAGGAATCCCTCGCGATGCAGCTCGCCCCAGTCCTTGCACTCGGCGGCGAACGGCTCGACGCCGGCGCCGCGGCCGCGCGCGGCCTCGTCCTTTCCGAATCGTCGGAGGGAGGCGTCCGGCGCGCCGCGCTCGAAAACCGCTCCGGCGCGACGGTCCACCCCGCCGAGCTCGGCTGGCGCAAGGCCGGCCCCGGCGACTTCGACGTGCCGGGCCTGAAGCTCTACGTCGAAAGCTGGCAGATGGCAAGCCCGTGCGGCGTCCGCGCATGGAACGACGAACCGTTCGTTCATCCGCGCCGCCTGGCGCGCCAGGCGCGCATCGACATGCCGTGCCGCGCCTTGAAGAGGTTCTTGAGCGCGTTGGCGCTCCGGAAGCCGCAGAGGGCGTGGATGGCGCCGATCGAGTGGCTCGTCTGCACCAGCATTCGTTCGGCTTCGGCAAGCTTCGTGTCGGTGATGAGCCGCCCGACCGTGGTTTTCTGAGTCTCGCGGAAACGCAGGTCCAGAAGCGACCTCGAAACGCCGAGGCGAGCCGCCACGTCGGCCGGCGCGATGCCCTCCGTCGCGTGTTTCGCGACGAATTCCTTCGCCCGCGCGACCACGTTCTCCGCAGGCGGCAGGTGCGGCGTCGATTCCCTCAGCACCACGCGCCGCACGCCGGAGAGGATCGGCCCGGATCGCGCCGCCTTCGCCAATTTGCGCGAGCGCAGCATCCGGTCCAGAGTCTCGGCGGCCGTCCTTCCCTCCCAGTGGAAGTCAGGCTCGACGCTGGAAATGGCGGGCGTCACGCTGTCGCACACGTAGGGGTCGTTGTCGATGCCCAGGACCGAAATTTTGCCGGGCACGGAGATTCCCACTGCCTTGGCGACTTCGATCACGGACATCGCGTTGATGTCGTTGGCGGCGAGAATCGCGGCCGGATAGTCGAGCGACTTCAAAAACTGCGCCAGCAGCCGGCGCCGTTCGTGGATGTCGGTCCCGGGCGACGGGAGCGTCGCGACGTCGCCCAGTCCCGCCGCCGCGACGGTCTTCCGGAACGCCGCCCCGCGCCTGCCAGACCACTCCTGCGGTTCCAGCGATTCCACGAACGCGAACGAGCGATACCGCCCGAATCCGGCGAATGCGTTCACCGCCGCCTTCGCGATTTTGTCGGCGTCGCTGCGCATCACCACCCAGCGCTCCGTCGGCACCAGCTGGTCTCCAGCGTCGTTTTCCATCATCACGACCGGGCACTGCAGCGCCTTGAGGCGCGCGAACGTCGCCTCGTCGTAGATCCCCGAATAGAGGACTCCGTCCACGGCGGGCGTCGCGTCGCCGTTAGCGAAAAACGCCTCGATTTCGTCCTGGTCGCGCAGTACGTGCAGGTTCCAGCGGTGCACGGTGCCGAGATAGTCGAAAATTCCCGCGAGTCTCTGCCGGCTGGCCGAGTTCGAGAGAATCGCGGCGATCGCGATTTCCGGGATTCGCTTCCTGTTCGGTTTTGTTCGTTCTCTTGACATCGCCGGGAAGTATAACGAGCGGCCCGGATGGATTCAAGGTTTCATGCTGTCGCGGCGCTTGCGTTCGGGCAAAACGCGGACGCGCCAGTTCCCGTCGATTGCATGAGTCATTATTTGCAAAATGATATTATTGTTATTTGCAAAGTGAGTTTTTGCGCTTCTGAAGTCTTGAAAAGGCGTGTTTCGGGTGATACAGTTGTTGTCAAGCGAAGACATGTTCCGGCAATGGTGGATTCGGCCCCGTCCGGAACGCCAGGTTGGTTCCTCAAGCGACGACAGACGACAAAGAAAGACCATGCGATGAAGACGACGTTTCTCAATGCGGCACGGGCGGCGAAGGCCGCCGGATTTGCGTTTTTGGCCACGCTGGCGCTTCTGGCGCCCGCGACCGTCCGCGCCGACGCGGTGAACATCCGCTCCTGGCTTGCCGGCAAGGGCGTCACGGTGTCGGACTGCGTGTCTGGCGACGGATACCACAGCGATGAATACGGCCCGGCAATCCTCTTCGACGGCGTGAACGCGGTGGACAACGTGACTGACGCCAAGGCGAACCGCTGGCTTGCCAGAAAGGGCAAATCTTCCACGGCCCAGGTCACGATCACGGCGCCCGACGCTCTTTTCGCCTCGGATAACGACGGCCTTGCGCTCGTGCGGTTCCGCCTCTACCGCTACTCGTCGCTTTCAGATTCCTATGCCGTGAAGAGAGCGCCATCCGCGTGGACGCTCTACGGCAGCATGGACGGCGCGGTGTGGGAACCCATCCACGAGCAGACGGTCGATGAGTATGTCCAGTGGAACGAGTCCACCGAGTATGTCGAGTTCGAGATTCCGCAGGAATCTCGCATCGCCTACCGGGCGTTCAAGTTCCAGCCGCTGAAGAGCTACCTGGAAATCACGACTCCCACTGCAACGGTCGATTGGTACAACGGCGCGATGGAACTGGAGCTCTACGTCGAGGAGGCCTCGCGGAAGCCGCTGCTTAACCTTCGCGAACTCCTGGTCTCGGCCGGAGTCACGGTCGCCGACTGTGTGACGGGCGAAGGGCATTATGCGAACAATCCGAATGACTACAACGGCCCCGACCTGCTTTTCGACGGAGTGAAGGAAACGACCGCGACGGCCGGAACCCGGTGGCTCGCCGGACAAAACAACCTCGACGGCGTGAGCGTCACCTTCACCATTCCCAGGGCAGCGAGGGGTAACGGTGTCGTCGGCCATATTCTCAAGGGGTATGCAATCTATCGAAACATCAATGCAAATACGGGCCGCCAGCGCGCCCCGAAAACTTGGAAGATCCAGGGCTCCGACGACGGCGTGCAATGGACGGACATCGACACCCGGTCGGAAGCCGTCGCGTGGGGATCGGACGACTCCATTACATCGATGTCGTTCAATCTTCCGGAGAACAAGACATCCTATCGTCAACTGCGCTTCGTCCCCCTGTCATCCAGCTACACGTGGGGCAATTGGAGGGTCGGTCTGCAGGAAATCGAGTATTTCGTCGAAGAGGACATCACGTTCCAAGGGACCTGCGTGTTCTTCCGCTAGCGATGGTGCCACACCCAGAGATTCCAAATTGCGGATTAGTCACGTCTTGCGCGACTAATCCGCAATTTGGAATCTCTGCACCTTTTCATGGGTTTCGACTTTGCGGAAACCGCACCTTTTCATGGGTTTCGACAGTGCAGCAACCGCACCTTTTCATGAGTTTCGACCGTGCGACAACCGCACCTTGTCACAACTCTCGGCAATCTGCCGCTATTGTGCTGTTTTTGTCGATTTCGTCGTTCGTCGATTTTGTCGATTTTTTCCGTTGAACCTTTTGGACGTTTGGCGCATCATGCAGTCGAAGACATGGACGCCGACGCCAACAGCCTCTTGAGCGACATCCTGCGCGATCCCGACCACGGGGCCGCGCGGCTTGTGGACACGTGCCATGAGCCGCTGTTCGCGCTGGCCATGTCGCTTTGCCACGACCGCATGACGTCCGAGGACCTCGTGTTCCGGACTTTCGAGACCGCAGTCCGCCGCGCGTCCGACTGCCGCGACGGCAGCGCCCTTTGGATGAAGGCCATCCTTCGAAACGAGTGGAGAATGTCCGTGAGGCGCGGCATGGTCCGCTCCGAGACTTCCATGGGCGGATCGGACGACATCGAGCGGATTCCCGGCGCAATGTCCTCCGGCGGCGACATCGAGCGCGCGGTGGATGGCGATTTCGTGCGCGACGCGATCGGCAAACTGTCCCCGGAAGCCTGCGAGGTGCTGATCCAGCGCTATTTTCTGGACATGCCTGTCGGTCAGATCGCGCGGTTCCTCCGGCATCCCGTCGGGCCGTTCGCGCACCATTGCCCTCGACTGCGGGCGTCTCTTCTTCCTCACGAGCGGCAGCGGCGTCTGGCGTAGCGACCTGCCACAGGAATGACATTCGCCGCCGCAGTTCTCCAATCGAAAACCGTTGGAAATTGAAACTACGGTCGGAATACTTGCACTTCGCGCACCTTGCGGCCCCCACGCGGGAATTGAAACCACGGTCGGAATAAATGTTCTTCGCGCACTTTGCGGATTTCGGTTTTGTTTGCAATGTGACATTATTTTTATTTCCGCGATGAGGTTTCTGGAGGTGCCGGGCTTGAAAAGGCGCGGTGCGGGCGGTATAGTCTGCGGCATGCGAAGGAACTTCCCGGAGATTGTCGGTTGCGCGGTCGCCGCGGTCTTTTCTAGCCTGATCGCTTCGGCGGCCGCTTCTGCGCCGCAATACCATCTGCCGCTGGACGGAGACGCGGCGTGGGCGGGGCGCGATGCCGCGCGTGCGCGCCCGGCCGTCGTGTACGGTGCGGCGAAGTGGACGGAAGGAGTCTCGGGCAAGGGGCTCGACGTGTCGCGCTGGGCCTACGACCAGACCACCGCGCTGGTGGCCGACGCCTTGCCAGGCGTTTCCACCCGGCACGGCGCGGTCGCCTTTTGGTTCCGTCCGCACTGGGAGAAGGGCGACGGCGAGAAGCACGTGGTGCTTTCCGCGCGCTCGCCGGCATGGCGTCCTTTGCGGATCTACTTCGTGAAGGGGAAGGACGGCCGGCTCGACGTTTCGTTCGTGGAGAAGCACCAGGTCCAGTTCCTGCTCGGCGAGTTTTTCGAAAAGGACGTCTGGACGCACGTCGCGCTCTCGTGGGACGCGCGGGACGGATCGGTGCGCCTCTACCGCGACGGCGCGCCTGTCGGGCGCAAGGTCGATCCCGGCGCGTTCGACGTTCCGGAGGAGACGACGGACCTGCTGCTTCAGTGCGGCGACGGGACGGACCGCTTCAATGCCTGCGTCGGCGACGGCGTTTACGACGACATCCGCCTCTACGACGAGCCTCTCTCCGAGGCGGAGGCGTTTCTCCTGGCCGACGGAGGCGCCGCCGCGGCGATGCGCCCGCTCGCGTCGCCGCCGTCGGGCGCGTTTTCGCTTGCGCACCGGGACGCTTTTCTCGCTGGCACGGCCCCGCTTCTTCGCTTTCGCTCGTCAGGCGGCGCGACGTTCACTCTGCGCGCCACCGGAACGTCGCGCGGCCTGTCGCTCGACGGCGCCACGGACGGCGCGGTGGCGCCGGCCGTGACGAGCGCCGACACGCTGGACCTACGCGTCGGATGCACGCTCGAATTCGCGCCCAGGGGCCGTGCGCTCGCGTTTCTCCTCGACGGCGCGGAGCAGGGACGGCTCGTTCTCGACCGCGATGTCGGCCGCATCGTCTCCATGGAGGTCGCCGACGGCGTGACGGTGGCCGACAGGCGCGGCGAGACGCCGCACCTCCCGGCACCGGCATCCGCGGCGGAATCGCGCCTCTGGTCGCTGCCTGGGAGCGCGGGCTTCCAGCCCGCGACCGCCGCGGGCAAGATGCCCGCGCTCCCAGGAGGCGTCCGCGAGGCGGTCTGCCTCAACGCCTACTGGCGAGTCTGGCCGGTGGATGACTATCTTGGCGCGCCGCCCGAGGGCGTCGCCCCTGGCTACGTGCGCGTTCCGGGCAGCTTCCGTTCGCCGCTCTGGAACATCCACCGCCTCGATCCGGCGACGGGCGAGCCCGACGCCGGGGCGCAGTCCTGGCGCGGCCGCCCGCTCGACTCCTACCGCGCGGCGTGGTACGAGCGCGAGGTCGCTCCGCCGCCGGAATGGGAGCGCGGCGGCGGGCGCGTGTGGCTCGTCTTCGACCACTTCAACGCCGACGCCGGGCGCGTCTGGTGGAACGGCGAGCTCGTCACGTCGTTCCGGCAGGACTTCAAGTCTTTTTCCGCCGTGCCCCACAGGGTGCGGATCGACGTCACGGACCGCCTCGCGCCCGACGGCCGCAACGCGCTGCGCCTCTACGCCGATCGCCATTATTCGGGGCTCTGGCAGGGGCGGCCCGCCATCGGAGACCACGCGGAAATCTGCCTTGGCGACGTCTGGCTGGAGAAAACTCCCTCGCGCCTCGTCATCGCCTCCGCCGTGGCGCTGCCGAGTTGGCGAAGGAAGAGCGTCACTCTGCGAGTCCGCATCGCAAACGGCGGAGCTGAACGCGGCAAGGTGGCGGTCAGGGCCGTCTTTTCGCGTCCCGAGGCCCGCAAGGTCTGCCGGACGACCGCGGAGCTTACTGGCGCGCCGGAGCAGGTGGTGGTCTGGACGGAGCCGTGGCCGGATCCCGTTCCGTGGTCCGCGGACGATCCGCAGCTCTACGAACTGAACGTCGCGATCGGGCGCGGCGGCGCCGTCGCCGACACGTTTCCGGCGCAGCGCTTCGGCTTCCGCGAGGCGTGGGCGGAGGACGGCCGTCTCTTCCTCAACGGACAGCCGCTGCGGCTCCGGATGTGGACCAGTCCTTCCTTCGACCGCCTTCGCTACTGGTGGGGACACCCGGAGGCGGTCGGGCAGTTCGTCGCGCACGTGAAGGAACTGGGCTACGACACCGTCCGCAACGCGCCGTGGCGCAAGGGTTCGATTGTCGGGCAGTCCGCCTACTACGACGAATGCGACCGGGCCGGGCTGTATCTCCTGAACCAGATGCCGACCTACGAGGACGAGCCGCGCGACCTCTACGATCCCGAAGTCGAGCGCTTTCTGGAGGCGTGGGGCTCGCACCCCTCGATCCTCATGTGGTACACGGACTTCAACACGTGCAGCTACGCCTGGAACCAGGATCCGGCGAAGCTCGCCGACGCCTCCTACGACCCGCCCCGCAAGCGGCTCGTCCGGGCGCGGGCGCGCACGGCCGAATCGGTCATGCGCGCGCTCGACCCGTCGCGCGAGTGCTTCCAGCACGCCGGCGGCTGCAGCGGGCGCATCTTCGGTTCGATGAACTACCAGAGCTATGGCACGCCGCTCCAGGAGCAGGAGGACTGGCCCGCCCAGTGGGCGAAGGGGCACACCCAGCCGCTCATGGTCGTGGAGAGCGCGTTCCCGTATCCGGACCAGTTCCGGCGCTTCGACATCAAGGGCGGCGACAAGGAGCACCTCGGCGCCGAACACGCCGCGCGCTACTTCGGCCCGTCCGTCTTCGCGGCGGAGCGCTTTCCCGCGCCGCACTCCGCGCCGCTGCTCTGGAACTCCGACGTCGCGGCGGGTCGCGATCCGAACATGACGCGCCTCTCCGATCTGCATTATCGGCGCGTGGTGCGCGCGTGGCGCGCCTACGGCGTGGACGCAATCGGCGACTTTCCCTGCGGCCGCGACCACGCCTACTCGGTCCAGATGTTTCCGAACCAGCGCGTCGTGTGGCGCGTCGGCGGCGACCCCAAGACTCCCCGACTCAAGCCCGAGAACGCCGACGGCATCAGCGAGACGCAGCGCCATCCGCTCGGCGACTACTCGCGCCCGGATGGGCTCCACGGCACGGTCAGGGAATGCTTCGCGCCGCTGCTCGTCTTCGCCGCCGGCGATCCGGACGACTTCACGAACAAGGACCACTCGTTCTACGCGGGCGAACGCTTCCGCAAGTCGCTCGTCGTCGTGAACGACCATTCCTTCCCGGTGGAAATCGACTATTCGTGGCGCTGCGGCGGCGACTCCGGCGCGGGCGCGGTCCGCGTCGAGGCCGGCGGCATCGCGCGCGAACCGATCGCCCTCGTCGCCCCAGAAGTCGCCGAAAAGACCGACGCCACGCTCGAAATCGAATGGCGCGTCCGCGATGGCGGCAGCAGTCAAAGGGGAGGCGGACTCCAGTCCGCCTTGGAAATTCACGACAACGGCGGTCTGGAGACCGCCGCCCCTCTGCCCGCCGGCCGCGATACCATCGCGCTGCGGTTCTTTCCTAGGGAGCCTAGCAGCCCTAGGGAGCCTATGGACCCTAGGAATCCTAGCCTTCCTCTCTCCCTCTACGATCCTCTTGGCAAGACCGCCGCCGTGCTGCGGCGCGCGGGCGTCGATTTCACGCGCGTCGCGTCGCTCGACGGCCTCCCCCCGGGACCCGCCTCATCGTGGGCCAGGGCGCCTTCGCGGACGCGCCTCTCGAAGGCGACCTTCCGCCGGAAGTCGCCGACGCGATCGTCTTCGAGCAGCCAACAAACGCGCTCGCGCGCTTCGTCATGGCCGCCCCGAGTCTGCGCGACGCCTTCGCGAACATTCCGGACTCGCCGCTTCTCGCCGGCCTCGACGATGCCGACCTGCACGACTGGCGCGGCGCCTCCGACACCGTTCCGGCGTTTGTCCTCTCGGACGAATATTCCCCGCACTACCCGCGCAGCAAGTGGAAGTGCGGCAACGGCGGCATCGTCGCAGGGTGCGTCATCCGCCGCCCCTCGCGCGGCGCGTTTCAGACCGTCGTATCGTGCGGGTTCAATCTCGAAGACGCGGCGCTTCTCGTCGAGCGCCGCCCCGGCGGCGGCCGCACGATCTGGTGCCAGATGGACGTCACGAGCCGCTACGGCCGCGACCCCGCCGCCACGCGCCTCGTGGACAACATGTTGGCTTCCTTCCAGAACGGGCTTCCTGGGAGTGCGGGCTTCCAGCCCGCGATGGGGAGTGCGGCCTCTGGCCGCGCCATGCCTGGTGGCATCTTCTACCTCGGTTCCGTCGCCGCCGCAAAGACGCTCGCGCTCGCCGGCGCGTCGCTCCCCGCATGGGACGGCACGTCGCGCGGCACGGTCCTCGTCCTGCCGGGCGCAGATCTTTCGCGATTGCCGTTCGCCTACCCCCGCAAGCAGATCCTCGACTTCCGCGCCTACGTCCCGGACGATCCCGCCTTCGCCGGCATTTCCGCGGCTGACCTCTACTTCCGCAATGCCAACGACCTGCCGTCGCCGGCATTCGACGTCCGGCGCGAAGGCGACACGACGTTCGTCTTCCTCGGTCTTGCGCCCGACGGATCGGTGAAGGGCCTGTGGAACGACGAGAAGATCCTTCGCGTCTGGAGCGCGGTTCTCGCAAACCTCGGCGTCCCGCTCGCGCCCGACTCGCTCTACATCCCCGGCATCGATCTCTACGACGGCGACGCCTTCCACAACTGGTAGGAGAACCATTCCGTCCATGATTTCATTTTCAGCCACAAAGACCACAAAGAGCGCAATGGCCGCGATGTCGTTCGTTTTGGCCGTTGTCGCCTTGCTGCATCCCGGCGTCTCCTCAGCCGCCGCGCGTCCCGATGCGCAGGTCGCCGCCGCGCGTTGCGCCAAGCGCCTTGTCGTGGGCGATATGCCGCCGCACACGACCGGCGCGTTCCGCCCGTTCACGATCCCCGGCGAAATCGACGAGGCCGACGGTCTCGTCGAGCTGCGCAAGGGACGCACGATGACCGTGTGGTGCCCGGAGCGCGTCGCGCGGGAGCGGCCGGACGCGCTCGCCGCCACGCGGCGTTTCGTCGAATCGCCCTTCCTGCCCGTCGGGTCGGTTTCCGTCGCATACGTCGGCGACGAAGCGGGCGCCGAGATCCTCGAATCGCTCGGCGTCCGCTTCACGAAGCACGACGCGCGGTCGCTGCCGTCGCCGGAGCGGACGCAGGTCATCGCGCTCGGTCCCGGTGCGGAGCGCGGCCTCGGGACGCCGGCGGAAGAGTCCGCGTTCCGCCAGCGGCTTGCCACGCGGACCGTCATCGCTCTGCCTGGCATGGACCTCTCGCTCCTGCCGTTCGGCGTCGCGCGGGGGCGCGAGACCCTGGGAGGTGCGGCGTCCCGCCGCACCACGCCTGGGAGCGCGGGCTTCCAGCCCGCGAAAGGGGCGGCGGTCTCCAGACCGCCGCGCGACGGCGAGGGCGCCGTCGCCACATCGGCGCGGCCGGGGGCCGCTCACACGGTTCCGGAGCTTCCCGTCTTCGCGGGCATCCGCCGCGACTTCGAGGAATTTCTTCGCCTTGCGGGCGGGTGCGAATGCGACGTAGTCGCGGGCGGCCCAGCGTGGATCCTCGCGACGAGCCCCGCATGCTTTGCGCACATCAAGAACGGGAGCCAGTCCGTCATTGTCATGGCCGTCGCGCCACGCGACGTCCCCGCTGCGGCCCGCACGGCGCTGACGCGCGTCTGGTGCACGATTCTCGCGAATCTCAACGTCGAAACCCCGGCCCGGACTCCGGACGGCCAGCCGCTTCCATGAAAACGAGAAACACGCGTTCCCTCTCTTTCTTTTTTGCGCTGTGCGCCGTCACGCTCCCGGCGGAGTCTTCCTCCGTCGCCGATGCCGGCGACGTCATGGGCGAAGCCTATCGCGCGATCTGGAACGAAGCCGAGCAGGCCCGGATCGACACGGACATCGAGAAAAACCGCAAGGCCGACGGCGTGTTCGAGATCGACGCGCCCGACGGCGCGGAAGTGCGCGTCGAGCAGCTCTGGCACGCGTTTCGGTTCGGCGCGCACATCTTCAACTTCAACCAGCTCGGCTCCACCGCGGCGAACGACGCCTACAAGGCAAGCTACGGCGCGGGCGGACTCTTCAACCAGGCCACCGTGTCGTTCTACTGGATCGACCACGAGCTCACGCCCGGCGCGTTCCGCTTCGGCGGCGGATACGAGGACTCCGAGCGCTTCTGGAACTCGCTCACGCGCGATGAGGCCATGCGCGAGAGGCACTGGCGACGGCCCGCGCCGGGCCCCGTGATCGATTTTCTCCGCGCGCGGGACGTGGCCGTGCACGGCCACGTCCTCGTCTGGGGGCAGGCGACGCCCTACTGGGTGTATGACTGGCATTGCCCGGAGCGCGAGAAGCGCGTTCTCGACGAACTCGGCATCCCGCGCCACTCCGCCCATCTCGGCTTCGAGCCGGCCGGCCAGAACTGGGGGAACGGCTTTCAGGGGAGGCGGGCCAGGGCGTGGCGCGGCAAATACGCGACGCTCAGGGAGGCGGGGCTGGACGAGACCGCGCTTGCCGAAAGAATCCCCGTCTTCGCGGCGAACCTGCGCAGGCTCCACCGCAAGCGCGTCTTCGACGTCGCAGCCGCATACGGCGACGCGGCGGACAGCTGGGACGTCGTGAACGAAAGCGCCGGCGACTTCTCGCAATACGGCGCGTCCCGCACGGGACTGCCGCTCTGGTTCGGCTGGTTCGGCCTCATGCCCGGCGACTATCCGCTCCATGCGCTTCTCGACGCCGGGGAGGCGTTCCCGGAACACGTGAAGTTTGCCGTCAACGACGCCAATCTCAAACCCTACTACGTCGAGCAGGTGAAGGACCTCGAAAAGGAGGGCGCGCGGATCGACATCGTCGGCTGCCAGATGCACATCTTCGACACCAACGCATGCGCCCGCCTCGCCGCTGGCGCGACGAACGTGAATTGGGTCGGCTCGCCGCAAATCATCCGCGACCGCCTCGACATGATCGCCGGGGCGGGGCGCCCGATCCACGTTTCGGAAGTCACCATTGCCGCTCCGGGCGAAGACGCGCGCGCCTTCCGAATCCAGGCGGAGCTCGCGCGCAACATCTACCGCGCGTGGTTTTCCCACCCGGCCGTCATGGGAATCACGTGGTGGAACACCGTTGACGGCGCCGGCGTCGCGGGCGAGCCGCTCGTCTCCGGCATCTTCACGCGCGACATGGAGAAAAAGCCCGTCTGGTTCGCGCTCGACAATCTCGTCAACCGCGAGTGGAGAACGCGGGCCGTCGCGAAGGCCGCCTCCGGCAAAGTCGCGTTTCGCGGCTTTCGCGGACGCTACCGCCTGGAATGGACGGACGCGACCGGCGCCGCCCACTCCAAATGGGTCGATCTCGAATGACGCCGCCTGCGCCGCAGACGAACGCGTCGCGAAGACCCTTCCCGCCGCGTCGCATTCTTGCGATTGTGACGTCGCATTCTTGCGATTGCAACGCAGCGTCGTTTTCCCTACAATGAACCGCGCCGACGCTCGATTTGAACCGCCAGCCCTCCTGCCGCATCCTTGCAAACGGAACCCGCGCCGCCTGCCATGAAACACGTCACATCCCCCAAAGCCCTGCGTTCCCTCTCCGTTCTCTTCGCGCTCGCGCTCTGCGCCGCCAATGCGACCGCCGGGCAGACGCACGTCGTCACGTTCCGCCGGCTCAACGGCACCGTCCTCTCCCGCGTGCAGGTCGAAAACGGCGGCTCCGTCGCCGCGCCGGAGGGGCCTGTGGAGCCCGACCACACGTTCAAGGGTTGGGACCACGGCGACTGGCTCGGCTGCGTGACGAATGACATTCAGGTCTGGGCGCTCTACGAGGGCACGAAGGTCTGGGACGCCGGAACTGGCTACGGGTCGCAGTCCATCGCCGAGCGCGACATCCCGTATTCGCTTGAAGAATACTTCCAAATGTACGACAACATGGCCTGGGCGGACGAGTTCTCGCGCGAGGGCACGAACGACGTCCGTTCCACCTATTGGAACTACGACACGGAAAACCGTAGCCAGCTCAACTACGAGACCTCCGGCGACAACCAGAAGGAGATCGACGGCTTTCTCGACATCAACGTCCGGCGCGAGAAGAAGACCCGCCGGGAGTTCGACTGGTCAACCCTTTCGTATAAGACGACCGAATACGACTTCACGGGCGGCGGCCTCAAGAGCAACGGCAAGGTCGCGTTCAAGCACGGACGATGCGAAATCCGCGCCAAGCTCACGCGCCAACGCGGAGCGTGGCCCGCGTTCTGGATGATGGGCAATACCGGGAACTGGCCCGAATGCGGTGAGTTGGACGTCCTGGAGCAACCGAGCGGCGGCGACTGGATCGCGGGGACGTTTCACCTCCCGATGCCGGGCGTCAATGGCGGGTCGATTCCCAACGGGCATCCGACAACGCCGGAGGACGGCGTCCACTTCGGCGACGGCTTCCACCGCTTCGGCACGATCGTCAACGAGCGGGAGGTCGTCTGGTATGTCGATGACCACATCTTCAAGCGCATGGACGTGCGCGATTCGCGCTATAACATGCTCCGCGACCGGCCGCTGTTTATCATCTTCGGCATGGGGCTGCAGACCAACACCTGGGTGAAGGCGAAGGGCGACGCCCCGGTCAGCAAGGATGACGTCCCGGAGCTGGATGAGCGAGGCGTGGACTTCCTCGTTGACTACTGCCGCATCTTCACGAACACCAACGCTGGCAACACGGCCAGCTACGAGGCCGCACCCGCGCAAGCCAGGCTCTCCGCCCCGGTCACAGCCGCCATTTGGCGCGGCTGGGACATGACATGGGGCCGTCCGGGCTCCGGTGCCTACCAGAACAACATCAACAAAGGCTACACAGAGCGCTACTACATCAAAACGGCACTTTCAGAATACTTCGCCAGAGAGAAGACGGACGTGCTCACCTTCCTCACGGAGCCGACGATCTCGACGAGCGCCAATCGCGCCGAGTTTGACATCCCGGACTACTCGTTCCTTTCCATCAGCGCGAACGCAAACGGGTGGAACAGCAGCGACAACCCGAAACTCGAGAGTGGAAGCTACAGCAACGGTCGCCTCCCGCTCTTCTCCAGTGTGCTGTTCAACTCGAAGCGCTTCTCGGTGTCCAGCTCATGCATTGACATCCTCAAGCTCTCGGACGAACCCGCATTCACGAACTGCTACGCCGTGTGCGCCGATCTCAAGGAGAAGGCGACGGACGCCCGCGTCAAGGTAATCAGCGTGAACGTGATCGCCACGAACGGCGTCGAGACTGCGGGCAGCACCGTAGCGCAGGGCTTCAACACGCTCTTCACGACGCTGGATGCGGTCAAGGACGAGAATGTGATCGTCTTGCTGCAGGGTATGGATCAAAAGCTCCTCAACTACATCAAGGCCCGCGCCGACACCGCGCTGGCCTCGCCATACCACTACTTGGGAAACTACACAGGGACCCTCACCTACCAGTGCGCCTACGCGACCGCCAGCGTCGCTGCGTCGGCGAAACACCCGGACCCCATTCTGGTCCCGAAAGAGGCACCGTCCGTTTCCTACACGCACAACCCGCAGGCGCTACAGGCAACCGTGACATTTGACGCCCCGATCACAACCGACGACGGCCTCTCCGACACATTCGACGCGGCGACCTACGCAAAGTCGATGACAATTTCCTTTCCGGATTACACCGGCGCGGCGCTTTCAAGCTTCCCGGTGCTGGTGCGGCTCTCGACGGCAATCTCCGGCTTCGACTACACGGGCTTCCTACTCCCCGATGGCGGAGACCTGCGCTTCACCGACGCTTCCGGCAATGTGATCCCACACGAGGTTGACACGTGGAAACCGGATGGCGAATCAACCGTTTGGGTGAAGGTGCCTCTGCTCACGAAATCGGCGGCCATCACGGCGCACTGGGGTTGCCCGCGCCCTGTGCGACCGGGGGCGGAGGGCGTCTGGGATGGCAACTACGTCGGTGTATGGCATCTGGGCGAGAGCGGGCTTCCGCTCCGCGAGTCGAGCGGTGTCTCGGTTGACTTCACGCGCTCGACCGGCGACAGCGTGGTTTTCGCCGCCGGAGGCATCGTGGGCGGCGCCGTCGATTTCGTGGCCGCAGGACGCACCAACTCCGTCGTCGCGCTCGACAATGCCGCCCTGGAGGGTCTGGCGCGCGGCACGCTGGAGGTCTGGACGAAGCAGGTCTCGCACACGCAGAACGCAGGCATCCTCTCCAAGCGCGCCGGATACAACAGCAACATTTCCTACTTCATCTACGACAACGGTTCGAGCACGGTGCTATGCCTGCCCGGCGACACGATTGGGTCGAACTATGTGTCGTGCGTCTCGACGACTCCTGCGATG
>CAMNCG010000051.1 GCA_946534105.1 uncultured Verrucomicrobiota bacterium | reverse complement strand
CCCGCCGTTCCCCTCGCTCGTCCCGCCCGTCGCGCCGGTCCAAGCAGCGGCGGCGCGGCCGGAGGCCGCACCCCCCATGTCCTGCACCTCGCCGGGGACGGCGAGGTTCCAAACCGCCGCGCCAAGTGCGGTGAGACCGCAGAGCGCAAGGGCGACGAGCAGCGCCTTGCCACCGGGCTTTTTCGCGGCCGCGCCGAGCTTGGCGGCGAGGATCATGCGGGCGTAGTGGAGCCGCCACTTCACCGTGCCGGCGGGAATCGACAGGATGCGCGCGATCTCGCGTACGGGAATGTCCATGAAATAGTGCAGCAGGAGCGTCTTGCGGATGTCTTCCGGAAGCTGTTCGATGGCGTCGCGCGCGATGCCGGCGTCCACTTCCCGGAAAATACGCTCCTCCGCGGCTTCGTCCACGGCGAGGTCGACGGCTTCCGGGTCGCAGACGATGCTCCCGTTGATCTTCCGCCGCGTGTCCTTGGCGTGCCGTCGGACGAGGATGCGGCACATCCAGGCGAAGAAGGCGGACTGCTCCACGTAGTTGTCGATGCTCTCCAGGACTTCCGCGAACGTGTGGTTCACGAGCGCCTCGGCGTCTCCTTCGTCATGGCAGAGACGCCGGGCAAGGGTCATGAGCCCCACCCGGTATTCGCCTTCGAGGCGCTTCGCGCCCCGTTCGCGGTCCGTTCTGATTTCCTCGACAATGTCCATGGGCAGTTGGAAACGTTTCCGCCTCCAACTGTATCATGCCTCCGACCTCGCGGCTGGTTGGGTGCGAATCTACTTCACCGCCTCGGCGCACTTGCCCATGTTGAGGTGGATGACGGGACGCCTCTCCGCTTCCCAGTCCCAGTCGGTGTCCACAGCCGACAACCAGACGATTCGGGACAAACGACAGGCGGACATGTTTGAGGTCTATGCGGGATATTCTGGCTGTCGGCTGTTACCTATAGGGAAACGCCTAAGCCGAAGGGGACGAGGGCCCGCTCCGTTTCGTCAGTGGCGCTGAGCTGTTCCGGACCAGTCCAGCCGGGCCACTTCTCGCCGCCCTTGAGATAGAACGGGCCGAAGGCGTTGCGCCGGTGCCCGTAAACTGTCACCGCGAATTCGTCTGTCCCGTCGCGGTGCAGGCCGTCTGCGAAGCGCGCTTCGTATGGCGGGAATGGCCGAAAGACCTCCCTGCCGCCGTTCACGCGGAAGCCGACCGCGCTTCCGCGCCAGTCTTCCGCCGCGAGCCGCACAGCGCCGGAGGCCGGAACCGCCCCGCGGAAGCGGTAGGTCAGGTTGCCGGAGTAGTTGGGAAGCCCCTGCGGGCAGACATCGCCGAGGTCGAGCGTTTCCGGGAGCGGGCGCAGCGTTGCGCCGTCTTCTGAAACGCCAAATGCCCCAAGCAGGAACATGGCCTCAAGGCCCGGAAGGGTTTCGTCGAACAATCCCTCCAAGATGAGTTCGTTCCCTCCTTCGCGCACGGCGCCCGCAGGAATGGCAATGCGCCGCAGGCATGGATCGACCCACCACTTTTCGGAGGCGTTTGGCAGCGGAGTGCCGTTGATGGAGATGCGGTAGCCTTCGGGCCGTTCTATTGCCAGGGCAATTGGCGTCTTCGCGGCGCCTTCGCAGCGGAAGGTGTATTCTAGGCGCAGGGCGAGGCGGCGGGCTGGCGTCCTCCGCGCCGAACACCAGGGCTGGGTCATGCGCCCCTTCCGGGGCTCTGCACCGAGCGTTTCGCGCAGTTTGCGGTCGATGTCGAGGACGCGCGTCTCCGGGTGCATTTCGCCGCCATCAATACGCCAGCGCGCGGCGTCGAGGACGAGCGCGTTGTCATCGTCAAGCGCGTATGGCAGCCCCTGGCGCGGGATTGCCACGTCGGCTGCCGCGGCGGGAGCGGTGGTCGCGGAGGAGCACGGAAGCGTCTTCGCAATCGCGAACATCCGCGATTGAAGGCGCCCGAACGGGGCGTCGATGACGAAGCACACGCCCTCGCGCCGGTAGGGGACGCTGCGGATAGCGCCGGTTTCGAGATCAATCTCGTAAACGTCCCCGGCAGACTTTGGCGCCTTGATGCGGATGACCGCGCCGGGGTATTCGATGCGCCGATCGCGCACCATCGGTATGGAATCCCCGGCGGTTGCCGTTGGCGAGGGCATCGAGGTGTTGGCGGCGAAGAGAAGGACAGCGTCGGGAGCCTTGCGCTCCTGGTAGAGGATGGCTTCGCATTCGCGACCGCCCTCGGCAATCGAGACGCGCCGCACCGCCGGGGAGAGTGCCTCCGCGAGGGTCTCCGTCGTGACGGGCGTGAAGGCGGCGAAGACTTCGGCGGCATCGCCGCACGGTTGCGCATCGACAAGCGCCGGTGCCTTGCCCAGCGTGAAGACGCGCCCGCCGCCGGCGGCGAAGGCGCGCAGCAGTTCGAGTGTGGTGCGGCGGATCGTCGAGAGCTCCGGGACGAGAACGGCGTCGTAGGAGGCCTTCGCGACGCGTAGCCGGCGGCCGGAAGGGGTCGCCCAGCGCGAGAGGTGGTCCTCGTCGCCGTAGTCGAAGTCGAGATGCTGCGCGAGGAGTTTGTTCGTCAGCGCGAGGAAGGCGTTGTCGAGAGGCTTGGTTTCGGGCCGCTCCCGAAGGGGAAGGTGGAAGCCCCAGATGCTCTCCACGGGGTGGACGACGAGGAGTGGAATCTCCTCCTCGCCCGCGCCAAGCGTTTCGCCGATGCGGGCGAAGTAGTCCTCAACGGCTTTGTATTTGCGGAACCACGGCGACTGGCGCGAAATGGAGGCCGGATAGTCGCGCTTGGCCTGCGCCGCCATCGAATACCATGCGAGGGGCTGGCAGCGGTGGTTGATGCCAAGGGCGACGAGCCAGTCGCCGATGGCCTTGTGCCCTTCAAGCGGGAAATCCCAGCCCGAGCATCCGTAGGCTTCGACGAGCCGGTAGGTGCGGCCGAGCTGGTGCGCCACGGAGGAGCACTGCTTGGCTGTCTGATAGATGGCGCTGCGCTCCATGAGCTGGTCGATGCCGGGCGCCTGCTGGAATTCGTAGAAGCGCATCGCCGCGCCGGCGCTGTTGGACTGCCGGGCAAGACTATCTTCTTCAAGCGCATGGCCCGTGAAGAGCAGGCCATGACGCCCGCACCACTGCCCAATTGTTTTCGAAAAGGCCTTGACGAAGAGGGTCGTCGCCGTTTCCAGATAGTTATGGCGGGCGCGGCTGAAGCTGAAGCCGCCAATCCAGGCGAACAATTCGGGGAGGTGGTCCGCAATGTCGTAGCCGTGCTGCCTTTGGAAAGCCTTGGCAAACGAGCCGGTCCACGGGCGCGTGGGGATGTTCGGCTCGTCGGTAAAACAGCCTGGGACGACCTTGCCGAAGTCGTCGCCGAGTTCGCGCAGATACGCCTCGTAGGTCGTCTTCACGAAGGTGCGGATTGCGGCCGGGTTGAGCGTATCGACGTATGTCCCGCCGTTGTACCAAGTATCCGGCGCGGGGACATCGACGAAGAAGCGGGCCAGCACCTCGCCGTCCGCGAGCGGGTCCTCCGGCGAGGAGAGACGCCGGTAGCCGAGAAGTGTCGGCGGCGTTTTCCAGTAGTCCTTAGGGCGAGCCGCCGCGAGGAGCTTCCGTTCACCCAGGCCGGAGCCGGGCTTTGCGACGGCGAGGGCGAACCACGCAAGCGTGCGGCGGCGGCGAGCCGCCCTGCGGACGGCCGCCGCGGAAACGACCTCGAAATCGAGCTGCTGCCGCCTGTAGCGCCTATTGCGCGTCACAAGGCCGCCGGCCGCGCCGGAGGGCCAGCGGTCTTCGTCGTACATCCACGGCTGGAGGCCGAGCGCCTTCGCCTCGTCCACGGCGGCGCGGACGCAGTCGAACCACTCCTTGCCGAGGTATGGGGTTGCGAGGCCCGTGCGCGAGTGCATGAAGAACCCGCCGAGGCCCATTTCGTGGAAGACGCGGACCTGTTCGCGAATTTCGGCGGGGTCAAGCTTGGCGTTCCACGCCCAGAAGGGAGTTCCGCGATAGTCGGAGGGCGGGTTGGGAAGGCGCGGGAGGATTCCCGCAAGTCCAGATTTGGTTGTTTTCATGCGAATTGAAATTGCGACGTCAATGTGCGGTGGCGGGCCAGTAGCCGAGTTCCGCGCCACGCGCAAAGAGGAGTTCGGCGAGAAGGGCGTAGCCCCGCTCGTTGAGGTGGACGTTCAAGCGCTCCCGGTAGCAAAGCGCCTCTTCCACCGGAAACTCAACGGCGTGGCGTCCGAAGGCGGCCTTGAATTCGTCCTTCTTCTCCTGCGAAAAGCTTTTCCAGTAGGGCACGATGACAAGGTAGGGCTTGTCCTCGCCGCGCCGTGAGACCATCCCCTTGATTTGAGAGACAAGCTTGGCGACCTTGTTGTCCCAGCCGCCGTTGGCGCCGATGAAGAAGATTTCGCACCAGGCGCCGGGCGCGGCGTCCGCCGAGGCGAGCTTCACCGGCGCCCCGGCCGGAATTTCGAGTGGCTCGCCGGATGCGGTTTCGTCGCGGTCAAGCCACAGGGTGTAGGAAATCGGGTTCGTGGCCGTGTTCCACTTGAAGTCGCGGAAGGAGAGCGTGAAGTCCGTGTCGCCAATCCGGACGGGGTTCACGGGAATCTGCCGCCCGAGGGCGTCCGTGAGCTTGATCTTGTCGCCCGAAGGAGTGCGGAAGCCGTTGTCGTCGGCGTCGCCAATCTCCACGGAGGAGACGCCGGCCGGGAAGGCGATCGGCACTGCCGTCGCGAGCGGCACCGCGCCCTGCCGCACGGGAATGGTAATCGAATTTTCGCCGCCGTCGCCAGAATTGAAGACCTTGAAGTCCGGGCCGAGAAGCGCCTGGAGCCGGGCCGGGTAGTCCTTGCCGCGGGGCATGGCCATGCCCTCCGTGACGCTGTCCCCCCAGCACAGGATTTTCTTCGGCATCGACGCCGCGCCATTCGCGGTTGCCGCCGCAAGAGCGGCCGCCACGCAAAGTCCCGTCGGCGGGATAGCTTTACTAAGGTTATTTTTCATCTGGTTCATCTTGAGATGAATGATACCATTTCGTAAGGTCCGAGCGCAAGGCTTGCGGAGAGCGGACTTCCGTCCACGAGGTTGACGGCCTTTGCGGGGAGGCCGGCTATTTCGACGGTCGTAGGCGCGGCATCCGTGTTGACGACGTAGCCGTATGTGCGCCCGTCGGCCTCCGCCTTGCGCGCCACGACTGCGCCATCGCGGTAGAACTCATCCATCTTCACCGCCGGGAGCGCCCGGAAGGCCCGCGCGAAACGCGCGAGATGCGGCTCCATGCCGTAGGTCCCGATGAGGAAGCCTCCCTTGCTCATCCCAAGCACGTCATTGAACCGCAGCGGCAGGACGAATGCGCGGAGCGCGTTTGAGCCGGACGGGTTGATCGTCGAAACCCGCCACCGGCACTCCTGGAGCCAGTCGCAGGAAAGGGTCTTCGCGCCGTCCTTCCCGCGCCCGATGGGCGACTCCCAGTAGCGGTCGTGCTGCGCGACCCACGGTGCCACGGCGTCCTTCAGGAGGGCGTAGGTTTCCTCGCGGTCGCAGAGGACCCGCTGCATTTCTCGGCGCGCCGGGTCGAGCCCGCGGCCGCGCCAGAGGTAGTCGGCCGGGATGACGCACTGCGAGAGGACAAGATTCGGTATGGCGGCCGTGAGGCGCGCCGCGTCGATGCCGAACTCGCGGTTGGCGCGGGAAACGAAATCGGGCTCGGTCGCCCAATCCTGCTTGATGTAGCTCGTGGAGCAGGCATTGACCCAGAGCAAGAGGTCCGGGCGGACTTCGCGGAGGCGCCGAGCGATCTCGGCCCAGAAATCGGCGAGTACGCCGCAGCGCCAGTCAATCCACGCTTCCAGCGCATCGGGGTGAGCGCGCAGCCATTCGGCGCAGGCCTTCCCGCGAAGCGGGTCGTCGCGGTCGCGCGGCACCGCGAGACCAGTCGCCTTCTCGAAGGCGTCGATGCAGTAGTCGTTGTAGCCGCTTTCGAGGGAACCCCACGAGAGCAGTGCGTGGCGCGTCACGTGGAGGCAGACGCCCCGGAAGGACGGATGGGGCGCGCCCTGCGCCGCAAGTTTGCCGACGATGCCGAGGACGTATCGCTGGACGTCCGGGTGGGCGACGTTGAAGTTCGGCGGCGTTCCGTGCCAGCCGCCCTGGTTCGGGAGGCCGGTGTCGAAGATGGAGACGGGCGAGGCGTGGAGCGCGCCGCTCATCATCGTCTCGGGCGTGACGAGCCCGCCGGGCAAGGGCATGTTCTGCACGTTGAGCGTCGGGAAGAAACCAAGATCGCCTTCGGCGTCGAATCGCTCATACCAGCCGGAGAGGAAATCCGGTGCATGGTTGCGCGGGTTGTAGCCAGCGCCGATAAGGCCCTGGTACCAGGCCCCCGGATAGGCAAGGACGTCCTCCCCCGCGAAGCGCATCGTGGCGACGGCGCGGTCGATCGTCTCAACCAGCGCCACCGGCGTCGAGATCTCGTCCGGGACGGAGAAGTCGTGGCCAATCGCCGGATCTTCGAAGTAGAGGGCGATGTGCCTACGTGGGGCTGAGCCCCCCGAACCCTCCGATACCGCCGGCGGCAGGGTGCCGGACTTCACGCGCCAGAGGCGCACGGCACGCGCGGCGGCGGGGGCGCCGTCGCGGGCGGTCATGAGGACGAGCGCGGCCTCGCCGGGGCGACGCCACCAGACGCACCGGTGCGTGGCGATGGCGCCCGAGAGCGGATATTCGCCGCCGGTCGCGACGCCGCACTGCATCGTGTAGTCGCCGCTGGCGACTTCCGCGCGCTGGACGATGACATCCATCGTCCGCTGCTTGTCGTCGGGATAGTCGATGTCGAAGACGCAGAGCGGCGAGGCGTCGCCGGGGTCGGCGAAGCGGAGCGCAAGGCGGTTCCCCGCCTTGCCGCCGAGTTCGGCGTAGGACGCGCCCTCGGTCGCGCCGAAGGAGACGCCGCCGATTTCGCGGAGCCGTTCCGCCGCGCGAAGGCGCTCGACGGCCTCCGGCGAGTCCAGCCGCACCTCCTCGACGAGTTCGAGGTCGTCGCCCGGGATGACGCCAGGGACGGCGGCGGGCGCGCCGACGTAGGGGTTTCCGCCTTTTTGCGCGAAGAGCGTGCGGTAGTCCGGCGCGGCGGCGGCGGGCGCCTTGGGCGGCGAAAACTCGGCGGCGAGGGCCGCGACTTGCGCCGAATCGAGAACTTCGCCGTAGATGCGCAGCTCGTCGATGGCGCCTTCGCACTGACCTCTTCCGTTTTGGCTACCCACGAAAAAGCGGTCGAAGGCGACGGGGCGGGAGAAACGGTAGCCGCCGGTTGCGGCGGAGGCAAGCGCCTCCTTCAGCGGCGAATCGTCGTCGCGCACGGAAACGCGCGGCGTTCCGTCCAGGAAGAGCCCCATCGCGTCTCCGTCCCACGTCCAGGCGACGTGGTGCCAGGCGCCGTCGAAGGCGTCGGAGGCCGGGGAATGCTTGAAGGAGTCGGCGTCGTCGGAAACGTCGCACCTCAGGTTGTTCTGGAAGAACCGCAAGATGAGCGCGTGCGTCCCATTGCGTTCTTTTTGGAAGGGACTCGCCAGCAGGTAGTGCATGGGGCCGAAGCCGCTTGGGTCGTCGTTGCGAACGCCCCCCATTGGCGCGTCGCTGCGGAACCAGAGGGAAACAGTGCCGCAGTCATGATTCAAATTTCCGCTGTCGGCGTAGGCGAGGACGCTTTTGTCGGCGCGTGAAAAACGCGCGGCGCGGCCCTTCACGCCGTCCGTCCACCCAATGCCGCGCGCCGCGAGCGGCGCGGCGGCGCCACGCGCTTCGGCGGCGACCGGGGAGTCGCCGTCGAACGTCGCATGGAAGAGGAGTCCCGCACTCGCAGGAATGGCGAGAGCGGAAAGAAGGAATGCGATGGAGACGAGCGCGCGTTTCATTGCCAAAGACTACCTCATGATGATCGCGGTAGCGGGCGGCACGATGCGAATCGTGCCGGGGCCGTAAAGGGATTCTGGCGCGGATGCGGCCGTCACGTCGCCGCCCGGAAGCGAACGCCCGGCGACGCGGACGCGGACTGCCTTGTCAACGACGCCCGGCCAGTCGAGGCCCAGCGTTGCGCCTGAAGCCACAGAGAAGACGGCGGCGTCTCCGGCGTCCGTCGCCTCGGTGCCGGCGAAGCCTTCCGCCGGGACGAGGCACACCGCGTCGATGAACGAGTTCTTTCCCTCCGACAACGACTCGAATCCGAGCGCCCATGCGCCACCCGCGTCGATTCGCACGAGAAACTCGCGACGCATCATCTCTCGCGAGGTGCGAGACGGCGTGACAACGGTGTAGAGGTTCGTGGCGCTTCCGTTCGCAAGCGTCACAAGAATCGGCGCCGGTTCGCGCGGTCCCGATTCGTCATAGTAGCGCGTGACACACCAGAACGACAGCCTGTAGTAACCGGACGAGAGCGGGATGGTTTGCTCTACATGCACCCCCGACGGGAGACGAAGGCGGTAGATTCCGTCCACGAAGCTTCTTCCCCAAGTCTGGACTCTGGTGTTGGATGACGGAGCGTCGTCGTCGCTGCGGAAAAGGAGCGTATTGTTGGAATTGGCGACGACCGTCCACTGCGCGGGCGACTTGACGTTGGAGCCGCCTTCCTCGAATCCCGGATTGGCGACGAGGTTGTCCATGCGCACCAGCCGCACGTCGTCCACAAGGAGGTTGTTGGCGCCGGATGTGTTTTCGGCGGCGACCGAGACAGACACCGTGTCCCCGGCCGCGAGACGGACGACGGAAACCATGCCGACGCGCTTCAGCGACCAGTTGTCGAGGGCGATCGTCTCGGACGCGCTTCCGAGAGAAAGCACGAGAGCCCCGGTCGTCTGCGAAGCGGATGCCGTTGGCTTGCAATAGCACGTCGCCAGCGCGCTGAGCGCATAGACGCCGTCTTCGGGAATCGTCACCGTCTGGGCGAGCGAGGCACCCTTGGGGAGAAATGCCGAAATGCTCCCTGTGCCGGTGGCCGGGCCGTCGAAATTGGCGTCCGAGCGAAGGTGCGGCAGCGAGCGAACCAGTTCCACCGCGCCGCTTGCCGTCCAGTTGGTGACGAAAACCGTCTGGAGGACGGCGTTGGTGCAGATCGTCCTGTCGATGGCCGTCCTCACGTTGGAGGCATTGGGCAGGATCGTCGCAGAACCGCCAACCCAGTCACAATCCTCGAAGTTGGCGTTTTCCAGCGCGGTGGCATGGATGTCGTCAATCCACCGCATCTGAACATCGTCGATGGCAATGGTGGAGTCTTCGACGGTTTCGCTGATGATTTTGAAATCATGGGAGCCTGCCGCGAACCAGGGCGTTTCAAACCTGACGAAATCCCAGTCTTTCTGCCTGGATGGAGATTGCGCCGTCGCGACCATTGCGTCATCCACGTAGATGCGGGCGAAAACGGCGCGCCCGCTGTATTGGGAAACGCGCATCGTGATTTCGTAGCGTCCGGCCTTTTTGAGCGAGATCCGCTGCGTGATGCCGGCACCTCTCTTCAGTGCCGCGAAATAGGTTCCGTCGGGTTGCAACGGGTCTTGGCCGGCCCAAATGTTGTTTCTCGCCAGACTCCCGTTCCAATTGACAATGCGGGCGGATGGCGAAGAGAGCTGGAAAGGCGTTGAGGTCCAAAACTCGCCCATGTCCACATTGGGTCCATAGGCCTTGTAGTCGTCAGTCGTAACGATGTTCTCGAAGCTGCCGTCGGCAATGACATTGGCGGAGAGTTCGACGCTTTGGGCGTTCAGCACCGGTTCGACGCCCGCCGCGCCGCCGTCGATGGCGATCGACGTGGCCGAATCGAGTCCGGCGAGCCGCAGGGAGCCGTCGCCTGTCTTGCGGATTTCGCCCGCGGCGCCGGCCGTGGCCGTCACGGTGTTGAAGGTGTCGGAGTCGTAGGTCTTGCCGGCGTCGGCGACGAGCGCGGCCCCGACGAGGTTTGACACGGCGGCGCCGGCGTCCGTTTCAAGCGTGCCGCCAAGTCCGGCGTAGGGGTCGGCGACGGCCTCCTTGCCGAGCGAAACGGTCGTGCCGCCGATTTTGGCCGCTCCCTCCGACTCGACCGTCGTCGCCGCCGCGATGGCGGCGTCGATGTCGAGGGCGGCGCCGCGCGCGACGGAAAAGGCCGGGATCGCGCCGTAGCCCGACGTGTTCACCCACTTGCGCAGGAGGTAGTGGCCCACGACCACGCGGTCCGTCTCCGCGACGAGGTTCGTGAAGACGACGACCTCGTGCAGCCGCCCGCCGCCGACGCGGTCGCCGTTGGTGCCGCTGCCGGCGGACTGCTGGTAGCTGCGGAAGTTGAAGAAGGCGTCCGCGTTCTTGCCGACCGGATAGGATTCCGTTTCCACGACCTGGACGGCGTTCGTGTCGATGAGGTCCGTAGCGGCGACCCTCTCGCCGTTGCAGAAGACGCGCCCGTTCCTGAGGTGGTTGCGGTTGGCTGGGTTGTTGGCGCTGGTGACGAAGAACCTGTCCCTGGCCGTCTCGAAATACACGGTTGCGGTGACGGTTCCGAGGAGGTGGCCATGTTGTCCGTGCGGGTTGTAGGCGACGAAGGAGTTGAAGACGGGGATCGAGGCGCTGGCGCCGGAAGGCGTGCACCACGCCATGTATTGGCCGGACTTGAAGCCGCCGAAGTCGATGAAGGCCCGGCCCGCCTCGTCCAAGCCAAGCGACGGCAGGAGGCCGCCGGTCGCGAGGTCGTCCCGCCCTTCGGCGTAGATGTAGCTACGGGCGGCGCCAACAGTCGCCCAGTTCTCCTCGCGGACGTCGTACCATGTCTTGGCGGCAACCGTAGCCGCGGCGCCGTCGGTTCCCGCGACATGGCGCGTGGCGTCGAGCCACATCGCCGCGCCGGCGAGGATGGACGTCGGCTCCGCGATGGCGGCGCTTCCGGCGCCGGTAGCCGTCACGGCGAGTTCGCCGGCGGCGACCTCGATGCGCCCGTGTCCGTAGAGCTTTTCGCCCGTGAGCGTGAGCTTGCCCCTCCCCGTCTTGCGCAGGACGCCATCGATGAAAACGGGCTTGTCCCACGTCGTGTCGGCCGAGATTTCGGCCGTCAGGATCTCGCCTGACCCGACGACGACCCTCGTGGCGTCGTTTTCCCAGGCTCCGGCCTGGAGGCAGAGTCCGGCGGCAAGCGCGACGGCGAGGCAGTGCGCGTGGTTCATAGCTGAATGCATGGATTTAGGTGTCATGGTGAGTTACTTTTTGTTCTTGGATTGTTGGTGGTGGAATCGAAAATCAATTGCGAGAGACGCCGGAAATGCGGCGGAGACCGTGCGGAGTGAGGGTCGCCGTTGCGGCGGGCATGTCTGGTGCGGAGCAAAACGGCCGGTAGCAGACGGTCTGCACATCGTCCGTGAGGTTGGCGGCCAGAAGGACGGTTTCGCCGCCTGCGGTGCGCCACCAGTTGCCGATGACGGCCGGCATCTCGCAGGTGGTCGCCGGCGGCAGGGCGAAGCCCTTGTCGAAGAGTCCGAAGTTGGGGCGGCGGCCGTGCCAGGCGCATTGCACCGTCGGGATCGGGACGGCGGGGCGGAGCGCGTCGAGAAGCGTCCCGTAGGCCAGCGCGTCGAGATTCTCCTGACGGAAGGCGCAGAGCCGCCGCAGAATCTCGCACTTGGCCGGGCGGTCGAGGACTTCCGGAAGGAACCAGCCCAGCGCGTTGCCCCAAAGAAGTTCGCGGGTTTGGAGCGCCCGGAACGAGGTGTCGTCGTCGTCGATATTCTCCGGGGAGCAGAAGTATGTGGTGTAGCCCGAATAGACCGCGTTCCAGAAGGGGACGTCGAACGGCGTCCGGTCCGTGAGCTGCATGTAGCCATCGACCATGCCGAGGCAGTATTCGCCGGCCCCCTCTGTGGTGACAAAGGCACCACGGGCGTTGGCCATCCGGCGGATGGGATCCATCATGCGCGCATAGCCGTCGTACCACCAGGGGCCGCCGCCGGTCGCGTGGTTGTGCGAAGGGTCGTGGCACTCCACGGCGTACATGGAGCCGATCTGGTCGAGGAAAAGCGCTCCCGAACCGAGTTCGTCGAGGATTCGGGATGTGAAGTTCCGGACGACGCGCTGCCACGGCTCGCAGCAGGGGCACATGGCGGCGAGCGGCGGGGTGGCCGGATGGTAGATTTCACCGCGTCGCGTACCCTCGTAGTTGAGGACCGCGAACGGGCGCGCGACCTCGTAGCCTCCAGTCCGCATGGACCAGAGCCTGCCGTTGGCGTAGGGGAGCATCTCCTGTCCGTCGGCCCTGGCCCGGGCGATGACATCGGCGGTTCCGGCATGCTCCGGGAAATACTCCGGGTAGTTCTCGTCGTGGCCGGAGTGCTGCCAGAGATGCCAGTGGATGCCTGTGTGGAAATCCGGGAAGGCCGCCTTTACGCGCAGGCGGATTCTCTCCGCCTCCTCCGGGTAGGCGTGGATGTTGATCCAGAGGGGGATTTCGCAGAGGCGGCGCGGATAGGCGGGGTTGTCGCGTATCGGGCCGCGGGCGGCCCACTTCTGCCGGAGCGCGAAGGCGCGGTAGCGGCGGGCGGCCTCCCACCAGTCGCCCTTGAGCGGGGCGAGCACGACCTCGAAGCGCGGCCCCTCGGCGGCAAGCCCGGGGCGGCCGGCGTTCTCGACGGGCGCCTCGAAGGCGATGCACTGCTCGCCCGCGACGACGATTCTCTTGATGCGCGCGTCTGGATCTTCCGCTGCAATGTAGAGGCCGGTGTCTCCGATGAAGAACGCGCAGACCATCGCGTGGTAGGCCGGATACGGGATGATTTCCGGCTCTGGTTGTGCGCGGCGGCTACGGTAGAGCCGGGCGCCGTGGTCGTCCTTCGGGATGAGGGCGTCGCCCTCGCCGTCGCGAACTACCCGGCTGAAGCGAGGGAATGCGGTTCTGTGCAACGCCCAGACGCGGGAGCGGTTTTCGAAGCGGATGCCCCAGGCCTGCGAGCCGTCGGGGCGCTTCGCGACGCGCACAGTGGCGTCTAACGCGCCGGGTTCGTCGCCAAGGGCGATGCCGCCGTAGAAGAGGATGGTCGCGTCCCCGGTTTCAGTGCGACGAAACGAGGTCGCCGTCGAGGGGCCGACGCGGAGAAGCATGCGGTCCGTCACGGATTCTTCGATTGGCCAGCTTGGCACGGCCGCATCTACGGTGCCGCCGCTGGTCGCCTCGGCGGTTGCCGCGGCCTTCGTCGCAGACGACGAAAACCAGGCGGTCCAGAGGTCGCCGCCGCCGGTGGCGAACGTTGCCTCGCCGACGCGGACGGACTCGACTTCGTTGCGGTCGTTGAATGAAACCAACATCTTGATCTTGGGGGTTAACTTCAATTTTGCGTGGCGGCGCGCCCCGGCCACTGGGGCCCACTCCTCGCAAGACAACAACCGTTTTATCACGCAACCTGCGCAAAGCGTGATAGTATTCGGCCAAGAATTTTAGGGGGGATTAGATTTGCCTCCGGCGCCAGTCGAGCATGGACATCCCCATGCGGCGGCGGAAGAGCCAGCGCAGGGCGATGTCGGAGTGCCAGCCGCAGAAGGAGGCGATAGCGCCGATGGGCGTCGCGGGGTCACGCAGAAGCGTGAAGACGCGCTCAAAGCGGACATGCTCAATTTCGTCCTGGACGGTATGCCCCATTGCCTCGCGGAACCGGCGGTCGAAGTTGCGGCGAGAGATATGGAAGTGCGCCGGCAGATCGGCCGGTTCCAACCCTTCGCACGCCTTGCTGCGGATGAGCTCCACCGCCTCCATCACCCACGCTTCGCATCGCCCGTGCCCGCGCGTCGATTTCCGCCGCACGACGAGCAGGGGACCGAAAATCGCAGTTGCCTCGCCAGACCCATAAGGGCCTGAAACCCCGATCATTCCCGCCAGCATTTTTGCGGCGAGATAGCCAGCGAGCTCGAAGTCGATTTCCACTGAAGAGACGCCTGGGAGGTCGGGATTGAGCTTCGCGTAGCCTTCAGTCGCATCGACCCCGACAAGCGTCACCGAGCGTGGAACGGCACGTCCGGCGCCGACGATGGCGCGCATCACCTGGAAGGCGGCGTCGTCGTTGACGGCGAATATGGCGCAACGGTGCGGGAGCGCCGTTACCCACTGCCTCAGGCGGGAGAGACGGGATTCTAGGCCCTCGCCCTTGCGCACCCCGAACACCTCGCAGTCGGCCCCTTTCCTGGCGCAAAGCTCGCGGAAGGCGGCGACGCGGACATCCGACCAATGGCGCATCTTGTAATACGGTACCACGGCGTAGGATGGTGGCCGGTCTGCGGCAAGTTCGCGGAAGGCGGCGCGGGCCACGGCGCCGTCGTCGCAGGAAACCGACGCGGCGCCGTGCCAGCCTGGATGGTCAACCGGGGCGTCGAAATGGACGACCGGGACGTTCCCGAAGAGGCGCGGCGGCAGGATGCGCGAGTCTTCCCATGACTCGGCGATGCAACCGACAGGGCGAATGCGCTCTAGAAGTCGCTTCAAGTTGGCCGGCCGCACTTCGTCCCCGACACAGACCCTCACGGGATGTCCGAGCATTTTGGCATGGCGCCGGATGCCCGCGACCTTCAGGGCCGCTGTGCGCGAAAGCGCCCCCGGCCAGGGATTCAGGTAAAGGATAGGTCTGCCGAGAGGTGGAAACGGGCGGCGATGCGCGTGGGATTTGTCTGGCCACGCCGCGTTCTCGTTCGCCCTTGCCCGCGTTTTCATTTAGGCGAGGAGTTCCTGGATGTCCTTCCAGGAGAGCGCCTGCATGAACGCGGCGTCGTCGGTGCCGATTGTCGCCTTGATGACGGACTGCTTTTTGCGCTGCATTTCCAGGACACGCTCCTCGACAGTCCCTTCGGCGATCAGCTTGATGCTGGTGACGCGACGCTTCTGGCCGATGCGGTGGGCGACGCCGTTCTCGACCGGCGTGCCGGTGAGGACGAGGCGGGCGTGTGCCCGGAGGGACTTGACGGCCGTGGCGTTCTGCATGGAGCGGTTCTTGATGTTCTGGGCCTCGTCGAGGACGGCGACGGAGAAGGTGATGTCGGAGTAGTGCGCGAGGTCCCGGCGCAGAAGGGCGTAGGAGGTGACTACCAGATCGGCCTTGGGGATTTCGTCCCAGAGGTCATGGCGCGCTCCTTGTCGTTTGCGGGGCCAAGTCTAGCAAAACGCGGAGTGGAATGCAAAACACCCATTTGAAAACCACGGGGACAGGCTCCGAAAAAGCCTTTATTATCAATGGAATATTTTCAGAGAATTCGGTGCGGAATTCGGGCGGGGCGCGGCCCACTGGGCTTGGCGGCCGCAGCGGGGGCGTTCGTGGCGACACCGCCCTTGAAACCCTCAAGCAGGACCCGCTTGCGCGGGTTGTCGTCGGACGGGACGAGGTGCGCGGCGTCCGGGCCTTCGTGCTCCACGCTCCAGCCGTCCCACTCGCGGAAGGCGTGGTAGCACCAGTCCCAGCCTAGGTCGTTGAGGAGCGCCGTGACATCGGCGATCCAGCGGTCGCAGCCTTCGGCATACGCAACGGCGGAGAACTCGCCCACGAAGATGCGCGCCCCGGTGCGCCGCTGGAACTCGCGCACCGGCTCGACGGCGCGGCGCAGCCACGCCGCGTCCCAGCCGCGCGCCGGATCGGGGTAGGCGCAAACGCTGTCCTTGAACTGCGGCAGGACCTTCTGGTGCGTGTACTCGAACGGCTCGTACATGTGGAACTGATAGAGGACGTTCACAATGTCGAGCGGTTCGAGGGAGGTGAAGGAGGAGGGTGCGCACCAGGCGCCGCCGGGGACGGCGTTGCAGGAGACGATCACAGGGGTGTGCGGGTCTATCGCGCGGATGGCCCTGGCGGCGCGGCGCTGGATCTCAAGGTAGTCGCAGACTTTGGGCGCGGAGAACTGCGTCGGCTCGTTGACGAGGTCGTAGGCCCAGATACCCGCCGTTTGCCCGACGGAAGCGCAGGCGCTGGCGATCTTGCGCCAGCACTCCACGAAGAAGTCGGCCCATTCGGTGTCGTCAAGCATCTTCATGCCGCTGCCGCCGCGCCCGCCCGGCGGGACGTGGAGATCGACGACAAGCGGGATGCCGTATTTCCGCGCCAGCGGCAGGACTTCGTTCCGCAGGACGCCAAGCTTCCAGTCGAGCCATTGCGCGAAACCTTCCGGGGTGGATGTTTTTCCTTTCCACTCCTCGCCTACCGGATACATCTGGTAGCGCGCGACGGTTGCGCCCCATTCCTTCAGGGTGCGGAAGTCGTCCTCGCTGACGGTGTACTGCGAGAGCATCGCGCCTCGCACCTGCGGCCGCGCCGCTACCTCCGGTGTGTAGGCGCAGACGCCAGAGGCGTCCGCGCCAGTGACGAGTGACGAGTGACGAGTGACGAGTGGTTGATACGGCTGCGTCCAAGCCATCTTCACGAGCGGGTGGAGGCGCTTCGCGGCATTGGGGTAAACAGCGGGCTCGTCGGACTCAACGCGTGCGCGGACGTAGAGGTCGTCCGGCGCCAGCGTGTACGAGGCGCGGACTGCCTCGCCCGTGCCGAAGGTCACCTCCTTCGCGACGGCGCCTATTTCGGGCGAGTAGATGGGGATGCGGCGAGGGACGTTCTGCGCGCTCGTCGGGGAGGCGACATCCACGATCTCCACGGGGTCGAGAGGCGCCCCGCGTTTCGTGGTGATGAACTTCACGGTGTAGGCCGTGCCGGGCTTCGCCGGAACGGCGACGGAAAGCGTACCGGAGGCCTCGTCGAAGCGGACATCCTCAAGATCAAACCCTCCGGCGGCGTAGAAGTCGCCGCGCTCCATCGCGTCGAAAAGCGCCGCCGGGGTCAGCTCCTCGGCGCGAACGCCGATCCAGCCGTCGCCGAAGACGAGCGAGTGGCTCGTGCCGCTGCCGGGATAGTAATGCGTGTCCTCGGTGCCGAGACCGTAGAGGAGCGGCTCGCCGCGCTGGCAGCGCGTGGCGTTCACCACATCCCAGAGGCGATCGTTCGAGAGGCCGTCATGCGGGAGGGAATCGGGAGCGGGCCATTCGCCGCCGCCGTTGCAGACCTCGAAGAAGCGGATGCCGGGGTTGTCTATGATGTCCTGCGGCAGCACGTCGTAGTACTGCCAGTGCGGGTGGTTGACCCAAAAGAGGCACGGCGGGCTGCCCGTGGAGGCGGCGAGGGCGTCAAACTCGTCCTTCGTTTCACGTATGGTTTTCGAGATCGTGGTATCCTTCACCCACTCGATGAGATAGGCCTTTTCGGCGCGCGGGACGAGCGCGTCGAACCCGACGTAGTTCATGTGGATGTCGCGCCGGACGCCGGAGGCGTCGTGCGTCGCGACCGTGACCTCGCATCCGGGCATGACGAGGAACCTCCCCGGCACGTTGAAGCGCGCCGCCGTCTCGGCGAACGTCCGCATGCGCACTTCGGTCTTGCCGTCGGCGGTCGTGCGCCACTCGGCATCCGGGAATGCGGCCCGGTAGGCCTCGAAGACGGAAGGTTCGAGGGACTTTGGCGGCCAGACGCCGACCTTGGGCGGCGCGACCTCGATCCAGCGGTCGGGGTCGGCGCCGATGCGGTTGTGGTCGGTGATGGCGAAGAAGTCATACCCGGCGTCCCTGTACGCCGCCACGGCTTGCTCAGGCAGCGCGCGGCCGTCGGACCAGCACGTGTGCGCGTGGATCATGCCGCGGTAGAAGCGAGGAGCGGCCCTTGTGCTTGCGGCGGTTGCCGCAAGCACAACGGCGCTGAACAATGGAAACTGGGACATGGAAAAACGCAGAGGGAATTTCATCACCGGATGATGATCGTGAAGGCATCCGGCGTTTCGGTGCGGGCGCCCGGTTGCAGGAATTCATTTGGCTCAAGCGCGCCGGCGCTCACGCGGAGGTCGTCGATGCGGCCCGTGAAGCCTTCGCCGATGACGATGGCGCCGTCGAGCAGTGTCGCGGCGGCGTCCCAGGCACGGCCGGCGGGAGTGGTGCGCCCGTAGTCCACGTAGAAGCGCACGGCGTCGGCGCCGGGATTCGTGCGGTCGATGACGAGAGCTACATGGTGCCAGACCTTCTTTCCGGCGAGCGGCGCGAGGGCTGTCGCGCCGCCGTTGGCGGCCGCGAGGTGGTCGTAGGGGATGAAGGAGCCGGAGAGGGTGCCGGCCGTGGCGTCGGCTGCGACGGAGAACGAACCGGCGCCGGATCCCATGGAGAAGAGCGTCCCGGAGGAGGGCGTGGCGCCGAAGCAGACGAAGCACTCGATGGTCGCCTGGGTCAGCGCGGAAAGCGTCAGGTTGGTCGTCGTGGCCGAATCGGTTCCACGGAGGTCCAGTGCCCCGTTGCGGCGAGGCACGCCGTCAGAGGCGAGCCCTGAATTGCCAGCAAAGCTCCAATAGGCGAGGGTGGACTTCGGCGAGTCGAGGACGAGGTTGTCGAGAACGTAGTCCG